>JANOAZ010000177.1:0-14432 GCA_031411395.1 Chthoniobacteraceae bacterium | reverse complement strand
GGATCAACTGCTCGCGGCTAACACGACCACCGCCGCGCAGCACAATTACCTCGCGCGGGCCGAGGGCAGCGTGATGCCGATGTTCCGCGGCGCACTCGACGACGTGCAATTTTTCTCCCGCGCGCTGGCTGCCACCGACATCGCCGCGATGCAGCCACCGACCGCACCCGTCAGCGCCGGCACGCTCCTGGTCGATCTCCGTGCGACGGATGCGAGCGCCGGCGCGGCGACGTGGACGAACAGCGGCACGCTCGGTCCATTCGCTCGCATCGGCTCGCCGGCGAAAGTCGCGAACGTCCTCAGCTCCGGCATTCCCGGCGTCCAATTCAACGGCACGAGCCAGGCTTACGATGGCCCGAACAGCGTCGCTGAGATTGAGGGCGGCAGCGACCGCACGATCGAGGTGTGGGCGTGGAACCCGGCGCTCGCCGCGGAGGAGACGACGGTGAGCTGGGGCCATCGCGGCTTCGTGCGGCAAAACATGGGCTTCAACTTCGGCAGCAACACCTCGTGGGGCGCAGGCACGCACTGGGGCGACGACATGAGTTGGGGCGCCGTGCCGCCGAGCGCCGGCGCGTGGCATCACCTCGCCTACACCTACAGCGCGAACGTCGTGCGCGTCTTCATCGACGGCACGCCCGCCAACTCAAAAACGCTCGGCGGCCCGCTCGACACTTTTGCCGGCGAACCCATCAACCTCGCCTGCCAGCGCGACACCGCGAACGGCACGCGCTCGCTCTACTTCAGCGGCTACCTCAATACCGTGCGCATCCACGGCGGCGTGCTCACCGACGCGCAGATCGCCGCGAACGCTTCATTCGGCCCCGCCGGCAAGCCGGCGAACGCCGCGCCGAGCCTCGCCGCCATCGCCGATCAGACCTTGGACTTCGGTGCCAGCGCGAGCATCCCGATCACCGTCTCCGACCCGGACACCGCGCTCGCCGCCGTCACCGTCAGCGGCTCCGCCGCAAATGCGACGCTCGTCCCCGCGGCGAACCTCTCCATCACCGGCACCGGCGCCGCGCGCACCCTGCTCATCACACCCGCGCCCGGCCTCTCCGGTGCGACGACGATCACGCTCCTCGCCGGCGACGGTGCCGCGACGGCGCCGCGCACCTTCACCCTCACCGCGCTCACGCGCCTCGAAACGTGGCGCCGGCAAAACTTCGGCACGCACACCAACACCGGCACCGCCGCGGACACCTTCGACGCAAATGGCGACGGCGAACTGAACCTCATGGAATTCGCCACCGCGCAAAATCCCAACGCCGGGTCGATCGCCCTCCCCGCCGTCGTGAAGAACGGCGCGTCCTTGGAACTCACTTACACCCGCTCCGTTGCCGCTTTCGCCGATGGCGTGACCTTCATCGTCGAATGGCGTGACGACCTCGCCGCTGGCGCATGGAGCGACGCGGGCGTGACCGAGCAACTCCTCAGCAACAACGGCACCGTGCAGACCGTGAAGGCCAGCGTGGCGGCGGGCGCGGGCGGGCGGCGCTTTGTCCACCTCCGGGTCTCCAAGCCGTGAGTGTGCCGCTTCCTTGCCCACCTGGATGTCCGGCGCGAACGCGGGATCGCATCTGGAGAATCCTCGTGCTCTGCGCCCTGGCCGCATCGCATGGCGACCTCGATGCGACGGCGCAATCGCCGACACCCGCGCAGCCGCCGTGGGTGAGCGTCGGCGCGGATGGCCGGCTGAAATATCGCGCCGACGCGCAGGGCAACCGCATCCCGGACTTCAGCATGGTGGGCTACGGGACCGGGATCGTGCCGCTGCCGGATTTGCCCGTGAAGATCACGCTGGAACCGGCGGCCGGCGACCAGACCGCGCGCATCCAGGCGGCTTTCGCCACCGCGTATGCCGGGCTCGCCATGGAAACGGGCTGTGCCTTCGCCAGCGCCTATGGTGTCATCCCGGAGAAAGATTTCCTCAAAGGCGGCCTCCTGCCCGATGAAAGTGGCCACCTCGCGCTCGCCAGGGCGCTGCTGCCCGACGTGGCCAAAGCTGCCGGAATCAAGGAGGCAGGGAAGAAGTGATACGACGCCTGCAGTCGCGCGGCCTGATTGAGCGAAGTGGCACGGGCGTCCCGCCCGAGATGGATGAGCAGGATGCCCATGGCACATTCCGCGAGAGCCGCGCGCTGTTTGGCGAGATCCCGATCGGCGACGACGACGACGTTGCACCGGAACGCGCTGCATCCGGGACTGGCGCGCTGCCCCTGCTTTCGTTTACCAAAAGTAGTCCAATCTCATCCACCCCACGCCATCATGCTCCGCTACCTCATCAGAACCGTCGCCCTCCTCGCCTTCGCTGCCTCCGCCTTCTCGCAGGCATATCTCGATCTTCCCGCCAAACCCGGCGCCGGCGGGGGCGGTGGCAAACGCATCGTCCTCGTCGCCGGCGATGAGGAATACCGCACCGAGGAGTCGTGCCCGATGCTGGCGAAGATTCTCAGCCAGAAACACGGCTTCCACTGCACGGTACTTTTTTCGATCGATCCGACGGCCGGCTATGTGGACCCGAACAACCAAAAAAACATCCCCGGCACCGAACTTCTCGACAAGGCCGACCTGCTGATCATCGGCACGCGCTTCCGCCAGTTGCCGGACGATCAGCTCGCGCCATTTGCGCGGTTTTTGAATGCGGGCAAGCCGGTGATCGGCTTCCGCACCGCCACACACGCCTTCACCGGCGGGGCGAAGACGGGCGAGTTCAAGTGGGCGGAGTTTGGCCTCAAGATCCTCGGGGAGAAATGGGTGAGTCATCACGGCGTGCACAAAAAGGAAGGCACGCGGAGCACGGTGGTGACTTCGAATGGCTCGCACGCAATCCTCAAGGGCGTGGGCGAAATCTTCGCCACGACGGATGTCTATGGCATCGCGAATCTCGACCAGACGACCGCCACGATCCTACTGCGCGGGCTGGTGACGGAGTCGCTCGATCCGGCGTCGAAGGCGGTGGCGGGGAAGAAGAACGATCCGGCGATGCCCCTCGCGTGGCTGCGCGAATACACCGCGCCGAACGGGACGACGAAGGGCCAGGCTTTCTGCACAACGCTCGGCGCATCGGTGGATTTCGCGGATGAGAACCTGCGCCGGATGATCGTCAACGCCTCGTATTTTCTCACCGGGCTCAAGGTGCCGGAGAAGGCGGACGTGGGTTTCGTGGACAAGTTCGAGCCGACCTTTTACGGGAATCTCAGCAACGACGATTATAAGCGGCTGAACCGCAAGCCGGCCGATTACGGCCTCGGCAAGAGCCCGGCCACGGGCACGCCCGCGCCGCCGGTGAAGAAAGTGGAGCCGAAGGCCGCGACTGCGCCGCACGCGCCGAATGCTGAGCCGCCCGCCGCTTCCGCCAAGCGCGCGCAAGCCGTGGCGCCGCCGGCGAAGGGCGAGCGCATCGTGCTGATCGGCAACGGCCTCGCGGAGCGCGACACGTGGTACAGCCGCATCGAAACCGAGCTGCAGCTCCGCTACCCGGAGAGCGCGCTCTTTTTCCGCAACATGGGCCACGTCGGCGATACGCCCGGCTTCCGCCCGCACCCATCGCGCGTCTCGCAGTGGGCGTTTCCCGGCGCGGAGAAATTTCATCCGGACAAAAAGGTGCACAACGGCAAGGGCTTCTACCCGACGCCCGACCAGTGGCTCACGCACCTCCAGGCAGACACGATCGTCGGCTTCTTCGGCTACAACGAATCCTTCGACGGTCCGGGCAAGGTCGCGAACTTCGAGGCCGAACTCGACGCCTGGGTCGCGCACACTTTGAGCAAGGCTTACAACGGAAAGGCCGCGCCGCGCGTGGTGCTGGTGTCGCCGGTGCCGTTTGAAAATCAATCCGCCAAACGCGACCTGCCGGGCGGCGAGAAGGAGAACGCAAACCTGATCCTCTACGCCGGCGCGATCGAGAAGGTCGCGAAGAAACACGGCCTCACTTACATCGATCTCTTCACGCCGTTGAAGACGGCCTATGGAAAGGCTAAGGAGCCGCTGACCACGGGCGGCTTCGTGCCGACCGAGGATGGCTACCAGCTCGTCGGCGAACTGCTCGCCACCGGGATGTATGGCCATCAATCGCGCCTGTCGAAGGCTGATCCAAAGCTCGTCCACGCGGCGGTGCAGCAGAAGGATTGGTTCTGGAACAACGACTACAACATCCTCAACGGCGTCCATACCCACGGGCAGCGTTACAATCCTTTCGGCCCGCAGAATTATCCCGACGAGGTGAAGAAGACACGCGAGATGGCGGCGCTGCGCGACACGCTGATTCGCGACGTAGCCGCAGGCAAAAAGAAGGACCTCGCGGTGGACGACAGCAAGACCCACCCGCTCCCGCCGGTGCCGACGAACTACTCCGCGACGAACGTCAAAAACGGCAGCACGCAGTATCTCTACGGCGCTGATGCGGTGAAGTCGCTGACCGTGCCCGAGGGTTACAAGGTGGAGCTTTTCGCGAGCGAGAAGGAGTTCCCGAATCTCGCCAACCCGATGCAGATGTCGTTCGACGACAAAGGCCGGCTGTGGGTCGCGGTGATGCCGACGTATCCGCACTACCGCCCCGGCGATGCGATGCCAAATGACAAACTGCTCATCTACGAAGACACGAATGGCGACGGGAAGGCCGACAAGGAAACCGTCTTCGCCGACAAGCTGCACCTGCCCATCGGCTTCGAGTTCGCGCCGGAGGGGGTTTACGTCTCGCAGGAGCCGAATCTCGTGCTGCTCCGCGACCGGAACGGCGACGACAAGGCCGACAGCATGGAGATCGTGCTCGGCGGCTTCGACACGCACGACACGCATCACGCGATCAGCGCCTACACCGCGGACCCGAGCGGAGCATTCATGATGTGCGAAGGCGTGTTCCTGCACTCGAATATCGAAACGCCGTATGGCCCGGTGCGCTGCGTCGATGGCGGCTTCTTCCGCTACAGCCCGCAGCGCGGCCAGCTCGAGCGCACCATCCAGATGTCGATCCCGAATCCGTGGGGTTTCACCTTCGACAAATGGGGCCAGGATTTCCTGCTTCACACCTCCGGCACGACGATGAACTGGGCGCTGCCCGTCTCCGTGAAGCCGACCTTCGGCAGCAAGACGCCCTCGACGAAGGATCTCGTCCCCGAGGGACACAAAGTGCGGCCCACCAGCGGCCTCGAAATCATCAGCAGCCGGCACTTTCCCGACGACGTGCAGGGCGACCTGATCTACTGCAACGCGATCGGCTTCCTCGGCATCAAGCAGGTCAAGATCGAAGACGAGGGCACCGGCTGGAAGACGGGCCATCGCCACGATTTGCTGAAGAGCACCGACGGCAACTTCCGCCCCGTCGATCTTGAGTTTGCGCCGGACGGTTCGCTCTTCGTCATCGACTGGCACAACGTGCTCATCGGCCACATGCAGCACAACGCCCGCGACCCGCTGCGCGACCACGTCCACGGCCGCATTTACCGCATCACCTACCCGAGCCGCCCGCTGCTCAAGCCGGTGAAAGTGGAAGGCGCGAGCGTCACCGCGTTGCTCGACAACCTGAAGGAGCCCGAGCTGCGCATGCGCTACCGCACGCGCCGCGAACTGCGCAGCCATCCCGCCAGCGCCGTCCTGCCCGCCGTGAAGTCCTGGGTCGCCGCGCTGAAGAAGGACGACGCCAACTACGAACACCATGTCCTCGAGGCCCTCTGGGTCACGTGGGGGCTGAACGCCGTGGACGAAACAGTCCTCCGCCAGATGCTTGCCGCGAAAGACTTCCACGCCCGCGCCGCCGCCGTGCGGGTGCTCCGCTACAACACCCACCGCATCGCCGACCACGTCGCGCTTTTGGAAAAGGCCGCGAACGACGAGCACGGTCGCGTGCGCCTCGAAGCGATCGTCGCCGCCTCCTGGCTGCCAAACATTCCCGCCGCGAAAAACATCGTCGCGCTGGCCTCGGCCAAACCGCTCGACGACTGGAGCAAGAACGCCGCGAAGACCGCAGCGGATCGTCTCGCCGGAATCGCCGAGGTGGAGAAGGCCGAATACACCGAGCTGAAAGCACCCGCGCATCTGGACGACACGGCGAAGAAGCAATACCTCGCCGGTCAGAAGATCTACCATCGCGAAGGCCATTGCGTGACCTGCCACCAGGCAAATGGCAAAGGGCTCGACCCGGCGTTTCCTTCGATCGAGAACAGCCCATGGGTCAGCGGAGACACCGACCGCCTCATCAAACTCACGCTCTACGGCCTGATGGGACCGCTCGAAGTGAACGGCAAGAAATACGACGGCCAGGTGCCCATGACGCCGTTCGGCGGAATGCTCAAAGACGATGAAGTTGCCGCGGTGCTGACCTTCGTTCGCAACAGCTTCGGCAACAAATCCGACGCTGTCACTGCCGCCCAGGTCAAGACCGTGCGCGCCGCGAACCCCGACCGCATGATGTTTTTCACCGTGGACGAGCTGCTCAAGCAGCACCCGATGCGGCCGTAGCGCCCGGGAAGTTCACGTCGAATGACCATTTATCCTAAAGCCGGCGATGGAAGTGACCGCGGACGACGCGGAGAACGCAGAAGACGCGGATGAAGAGAGGCTTCGGTGGCAAAGGCGCTCCACCTTCACCCGCTGGTGGGTGAGTGGAAGGAAGACCTTGGTTTGAAATCCAAACGCCTCCGCTTCCGCTTCCGCGTCGTCCGCGTCGTCCGTGTTCTCAGCGATCAGCTTCATTCGCCGGGTTTATTAAGTCTCGCGAAAGTGGTTGAGACGCAATCCTGGAGGGACACGCTCCGTCGTGTCCCCGGTCCGTCGGGCGGAGGTGGCGCGGAGCGCGCGTGGCCTCAGAAGCTTTACTGAAAATCAGAACAACGAGCCGCAGATGAACGCGGATAAAACGCAGATTCAGAGAAATGCGAATCCCTTCATCTGCGGAAATCCGCGTCCATCTGTGGCTAAATCGAATTCCGGTACACCCTCTTCGGCTCCGCCCCTCTCCGCCCACGGAAGTTTGGGACACGACGGAGCGTGTCCCTCCAAAACTACGAAAGCTCGGCCAGCGTGCCTTCGTGGATGAGATGGAAGGGTTTCGCGGCCCCGCTCCCGGGCAGGAGTGCGCGAAGGGTCATCACGCGGCCATTCTCGGAGAGCTGGCCGGAGTAGGTTCGTTCGGGTTGGTTTGAATGCGGTTCGTGGATGGAGAACTCGCGAGTTTCCAACTGAAGCGTGCCGGTGAACTCGAACACGATGGGGAGCGATGGATCGGAGAAATACTCCATCCATCCGCCCAGGTCCGCGTGGGATTCACTCTGCTGCACGATGGTCTGAATGACCACGGCCACGCCCGTCATCCCATCGCGAGCGGGGCGCCGGCCCGTGTATCGCGAGCGGAGAAAGTGATGCCACGCGACGTTCGGGCCGTTGGCGATCCATGCCGCGCGTTGATGGAGTTCGAGCATCCTATTTGGCGAAGCGCAGCGCGTAGAGGTCGGCGTCGCGCAGGACCACGCGCAGGCGCACGACCTTCCCGGCCAGCGCGCTGAGGTCGGAGCCGGTTCTCCAGGCGGCGGGGGCGGCGGGTTCGTCGCCATAAAGCTCGGGCATGTCGGCGAGCGCAAAGCCGGGCAGAGGCTGGCCGGCTTCATCGAGAATCTCGATCTGGAGGGAACCGGCGGCGGAGGTCGCGTAGTTGAGCACGAGCGTGCCGCCCTCGATCCGCAGGGGCTTGGTGACAAACTCGCCGCCGCGCGCATCCGCGTGCATGGAGGCAAAGCCCTGCTTGCGCACCGTCACGCGGCGGAGGCGGTGGTCGGCGCTGCGGTAATGTTCGCTCACGTAGAGCGACCACTCGTCCGGGGCGGTCTCGACGACCCCGGCGGCGGTCATGGTGTTGCGATCGGTCCAGTTTTTCGCATCCGGGCCGGGACGCACCCAGGCTTCGAGGAAGGAACGGTCCCAGTTGATTCCGTCGCGGCTGGTCATGAAGACGGCGTCGGAAACACCGGCGATCTTGTGCTCGGGGATTTTCTTCCGCGCGGGCACGAAGCGCTTCGGAAAGGCGAGGAGCAGATGCGGCGCGCCGGGGCACGGGGCGGTGGCCGAGGTGTAGAAATGCTCGTTGGGCACGCCCTCGGCATACCGGTTGATCACGGCGTCGCTCCACTGGAGGAAGTCCGTTGAGTGGTTGCTCTGGATGGCGCGCGTCTTGTTCGTGAAGATGCGCGAGTAGCTGGCGTAACGCTCGCGGGGCGCATCCCAGAAGGCGAGGTTCTGCGAGTCGAAGGCGCCCTTCGTCATCACCACTTCGGGCCTCATCTTCCGCCAGTGCAGACCGTCCGCGGAGGCAAAGGCATACAGCCCGCCCGGCGTCTCGCCGGTCGCCCAGTTTTTGCCCGGCTGCTTGATTCCGCCGAGCGCCTTGTAGCGTTCGTCGGGTTTCGCCGCGGGGTTTGCATCGAGGAAGGGGGCGAAGTTGTGCGACTCCACGCCGCGCCAGATCACGTTGTTGTCCTTCGTGCCGCCGGCTTCGATGAGGCCGAGTTTTGGCCGGGTAAAGTGGATGCCATCGGTGCTCTCGGCGACGCACGTGACCTGATCTGCCGAATGATCCGACCCACCCGCCGAGCCGCGATAATACAGCCGCACCTTCCCGCCATCCTGCACGGCGGAGAAGTAGGCGCACGTCGGACCTTCCCAAGGCTGATCGGTCACGAGCACGACTTCGCGTTTCACCGGCTCGTGCAGCTTGAGGCTCACGGACTTCTTTTCTCCGACGAGAAATTCATCCACGAACAACTCCCAGCGCGAGCCGATCTCGATCGGCGCGCTTGTGGCTGGGTTTGCAGACTTGGGCTGCTCCGCGACGGCACTGAACGCCACGCTCAGGAGCAGGCAGAGCGCGGAGTGGCGGAATCGATCAAGGGTCAACATGGTTTTCATTGGGGTCTGACTTTGGGCGGGAAAAGAAGCCGCGGATTACGCGGATTTACACGGATTACGCGGATTACGCGGATTACGCGGATTGATCATTCCGAAAATCCGCGTAATCCGCGTAATCCGCGGTCAATTTTCAACTTCCAGTACACCCTCTGAGACTCGGCAGCGACGGAAGATTTACCCAAAGGCTTCCCCCGGCGGACGGTCCCAAGATGGTAGGAAGCGATCGGAATCAGCGCTGCCCTCCCCCAGTCAGTTTCAGCGCAGCGCCCCCACTTTCCTCCAATCCACTCTCACCTCATTTCCGGAATGAAAACCTGCCTCGCTTTCACCCTCGCCTTTCTCCCTCTCGCCGCGCTCGCCAACGGACTCAAAGGGCCGGCGGTGCAGCCCCAGAAAACACTCCAACCCGCGTCGGCGCGATGGACAAATCTCGCGAAGGCGGAAGAGCCAAGCTTTCGCCGGCACGTGGTGCCGCTGATGTCGCGACTCGGGTGCAGCGGGCGCGAGTGTCACGGATCGTTCAGCGGCCAGGGCGGCTTCCAGCTTTCGCTGTTTGGCTACGACTTTGACAAGGACCACCGGGAGATCACCGCGGACAAAGAGGACGGCGTCCGGGTGGAACTCCAGGACCCGACGACGAGCCTGATCCTCGCCAAGCCCTCGCTCGACGGGGAGAAGCACAAGGGTAAGAAGATCATCACGAAGGGCTCGTGGGAGTACAACCTGATCCTGAAATGGATCACCGGCGGCGCGAAGAGCGACGTGGCGGAAACGGGCGAATTTGCGCGCCTCGAGTTGTTTCCGAAGGAACTCGTTTTCAAGAAAGCCGGGGACGCGATCCAGCTCAAGGTGCTGGCGCATTGGAAGGATGGGACGGTCGAGGATGTGACGCAGATCACGCGCTTCCGGACCAATGACGAATCGGTGGCGGAGGTGAGTGCGATCGGCCTGGTGACGAGCAAGGAGAAGGGCGACACGCACATCGTGGCGTTTTACGACAACGGCGTGGAACCGGTCGCGGCGATGCTCCCAGTCTCGGATCGGGTGGGGGGCAAATATCCGGTGGTGAAGGCGCGGACGAAAGTCGATGCGCTGGTGCTCGACAAGCTTAAGAAGACCGGCATCGTCCCGAGCGAACTGGCGACGGATGCGGAGTTCCTGCGGCGCGTTTCGCTCGATGTCACCGGCACGCTCCCGGCGCCGGCGGAGACGGAGGCTTTCCTCGCAAACAAGGCGCCGGACAAACGGGCGAAGAAGATCGACGAACTGCTCGGCCGCCCGGCCTACGCGGCGTGGTGGACGACGAAGCTGTGCGACTTCACCGGGAACAGCTCGCGGAACATCAACAACATCCTGAACAACGCGCGCAATCTGAACGGGGAAATGTCGCGCCAGTGGTATCAGTGGATCTACAAGCGGGTCTCGGAGAACCAACCCTACGACCAGCTCGCCGCCGGGATCATCCTCGCCACGAGCCGCACCGCACCCACGCAGAGCTACAAGGAATACGCCGAGGAAATGGGCGCGTATTTCCGGAAGGAGGATCGGGCCGATTTCACCACGCGGCCGAACATGCCGTATTTCTGGCAGCGCCGGAACGTGCAGAAGCCGGAGGAGAAATCGCTCGCCTTCGCGCACACCTTCCTCGGGGTGCGGATCGAGTGCGCGGAGTGCCACAAACATCCGTTCGATCAATGGACGAAGACGGACTTCGAGCAGTTCAAGGCGTTCTTCACCAACCTCACCTCGGGCGCCCGTCCCACGACCAAGGAAGCCCCGGCTGAACCCGTGACCTTCGCTTCCGTAAACAAGGAGATCAAAGACAAGATCACCGCGGAACTCGCGGGGAAGACGCTCGACCCGAAGAAAAACAACGAGCAGCGCGCCACGCAGGCGGAGACTTCGCGGCGGCTCGATGCCGGCGAACTGGTGCCGTGGCCGGAACTCTATGCGCGGGCCAGCGCGCCGGTGAAGGAAGGCCAGAAGAACAAAAACGCGGCGCAGGGCAGTTCGCGCGTCATCACTCCGAAGATCCTCGGCGGCGAAGAGGTGATGCTCCAGCAATACAACGATCCGCGCGAACCGCTCATGGCGTGGCTGCGGGACAAGGAGAATCGTTTCTTCGCGAAGGCCTGGGTCAATCGCGTGTGGGCGTCCTACTTTCACCGCGGCATCGTGGAGCCCGCCGACGATCTCAACCTCGCGAACGCGCCGGTCAATGGACCGCTGCTCGACTACCTCGCGGCAGGTTTCATCGCGCAAAAGTACGACCTGAAATGGCTGCATCGCGAGATCCTGAACAGCGACACGTATCAGCGGAGCTGGAAGACGAACGCGACGAACAAGCTCGATGACAAGAACTTCAGCCACGCGGTGATCCGGCGGTTGCCGGCGGAGGTCGCTTTCGATGCGATGAACATGGCGACGGCCACCGACGTGCGCGTGGCGACCTTTGCGACGGACGTGGCGGACCGCGCGATCGGACCGGTCGGCAACGACGCGGGCCGCGGCGGTGGCGGCGGCAAAAACGCGGACGGCTACGCGCTCGGGATCTTCGGCAAGCCGGCGCGGGAAACGAATTGCGATTGCGAGCGCACGACCGATCCGACGCTTCTCCAGACGATCTACACCCGCAACGATCCCACCTTCCTCAGCCGCCTCGACGTCGGCAACAAGAGCGGCTGGATCGAGGACCTGCGCAAAAGCTACGTGGCCAATCCGGAGAAGACGGCGGAGGAGCTGCGCCAGAAAATCCAAAAGGTCACCGCGAAGCTCTCCGCGATGGCCGCCGCTCCGACCCCGGAAAAGCCCGCGACTGACGATGCGGCCGTGCTGGAGAAACATGAGCGATCGCTCAAGCAGCGGGAAGATCAGATCAAGGAAGGCAATACGCGCCTCGAACAGATGAAGCAGGAACTCGCCGAGGCGATGAAACCGCACACGCCGTTCGATCCCGATGCGGCGATCCGCCAGGTCTTCCTCCGCACCGTGAGCCGCCCGCCGACGGAGCTGGAAATCGCCCAGGCCAAAGCCGATCTCGCCGCGGCCAAGACTCCCGTCGAAGGCGTCCGCGACCTGCTCTGGGCGATGCTCAACACCCGCGAGTTCATGGTGAACCACTAACCTAATTTCCCAACCCAACCTCAGAACCAAACAAACAATCCCATGAGCAACTACCTCTGCTGCGACGGCGTCACCCGCCGTGACTTCCTCCGCGTCGGCGCCATCTCCGGCTTCGGCCTCGGCTTCAGCCTGCAAAATTTCCTCGCCCAGGCCGCGGTCGGCGGCGTCAAGCCCACGGGCAAGGCGAAGGCCGCGATCTTCGTCCGGCTCGGCGGCGGCCCGAGCCATATGGATACCTTCGACCTGAAGCCCGATGCGCCGGACACCCATCGCGGCGAGTTCAAGCCGATCGCCACCAACGTGGACGGCGTGCAGATCAGCGAGCACCTGCCGAAGCTGGCGAAGTGCGCGGACAAATTCGCCATCCTCCGCGGCGTCTCGCACACCCTCGCGGCGCACGATCTCGGCGCGCTTTACATGGGCACCGGCAATCGTCCGCTTCCGTCGCTCTCCTTCCCGAGCCTCGGCTCAGTGGTCTCGAAGGAACTCGGCGCGATCCCCGAATTGCCGGCCTTCGTCGCCGTGCCGAATCAGGGCAACAATCCGACCGGCTACCTCGGCGTGGAATACGGCCCCTTCGACACCGGCGCGCAGCCGACGGCTGGCAAGGCGATGGAGATCCGCGGCCTCGCGCTGCGCGGCGTCACCCTCGACGACGTGGACCGCCGGCAGAATCTCGTGAAGCGCTACGACACCGCGTTCGGCGACTTCGCGAAGGAAGACAAGATCCTCTCCGGCATGGATGAGTTCGGGCAGAAGGCCTACACGATGATGCGCTCCACCAAGGCACGCGAAGCCTTCGACCTCTCGAAGGAAAGCATGAACATGACGAGCCTCTTCGGCGCGGATCAATTTTCCCAAAGCTGCCTGCTCGCCACGCGGCTGATCGAAAACGGCGTGAAGTTCGTCACCGTGAATCTCGGCGGCTGGGACACGCACAACGACAATTTCAACACCTTGAAGAACAAAAACCTCCCGACGCTCGACGCCGGCTTGAGCGGCTTGTTCGAGGCGCTCGCGGCGAAGGGCCTTCTCGACTCGACGGTCGTCTATGTCACCGGCGAATTCGGACGCACCCCGAAGGTCAACGCGCGCTCCGGCCGCGACCACTATCCGCGCGCGATGTTCAGCCTGCTCGCCGGCGGCGGCATCCGCGGCGGCCAGGTCGTGGGCGAAAGCGACGCCAAGGGCGAAGGCCCAAAGGACAAGGCGCTCACCCCCGACGATATCGTCGCCACGTTCTTCACCGCGCTCGGCATCAATCCGCAGAAGGAATACCACACCCCGAGCGGACGCCCGGTGATGATCACCCGCTACGGGACCCCGATCCCGCAGTTGATCGGTTGAGAGCGGGGCGCTTGCTTCCATGAACGTCTCCGATTAGCGGGGACGCATCATGTCTGAAATCCGCCAGAACCGGCTCACCGGCGAATGGGTGATCATCGCTCCCGAGCGGGCGAAGCGCGGCGGAAATCTCACGCGACCAACGGATAGACCGGAGATCCCGGCGTTCGTGGCTGCCTGCCCATTCTGCCCCGGCAACGAAGCGGCAGCCGACGAAGAACGCTACCGCGTCGCGGGGGACGACGACCGGTGGGCCCTCCGCTCCATTGTGAACAAATTCTCCGTCCTCTCACCCACCGGCGAGGTCGCGCTGCCCGGAGGTCAGGCGCGTGGCGATGAGAGCGTGAATGGAGTGGGCCTCCATGAAGTGCTCATCGAAAGTCCGCAGCACCATCTGACGACGGCGCTTTACCCGGTCGAGCATGTGCAACGGATCATTGAAGCGTACCGGCACCGGTTCCAGGCGTTCTACGCGGATCCCCGCGTCCGGCACGTGATCGTATTCAAAAATCACGGCGCGGACGCGGGCGCGTCGCAACAGCATCCGCATTCGCAAATCGTCGGGACCCCGATCGTCCCGGGACAAATCGTCGAACGGCTGGAACGATCCCGGCGGTTCTTCGCTGAAACGGGTCGCTGCCTCGCCTGCACGCTGATCGCGGAGGAACGGGACGACGCCTGCCGCGTCATCGCCGAGAACGCCGACTTCCTCGCCTTCATCCCCTTCGCCGCCCTCTCGCCATACCATCTGTGGATCTTTCCGAAAACGCATCGCGCCTGCTTCTCCGACCAACCGCTTGAGACGCTGCCTGCGCTGGCCGAGATCGTCCGCACGGTCCTCGCCAGGGTGTACGGGTTGCTGGAAAATCCGCCCTTCAACCTCGTCCTCCGGTCCCTTGGCCCGGCGGAAAAGGACGAGTCGCATTTCCACTGGTACATCTCCATCGTCCCGCGCGTGAACAAAGTCGCCGGGTTCGAGCTGGGAACCGGGATGTACGTCAACCCGTCATCGCCGGAGGAACGTGCGCAAGTGTTGCGGGAGTTTCCGGTGGCGGTGGAAAAATGCC
>JANOAZ010000176.1:0-5287 GCA_031411395.1 Chthoniobacteraceae bacterium | reverse complement strand
GCCCGGCGTTCGGAAGAAATGCCGGTCGCCTTCACGAGCGCAGCTTTGGCGGCGTCCGGTTTTCCCTCCGCGAGCGCCTGATAGACGCGCAGTTCGGCGAGCGCGGCCTCCACCTCCTTGATCACGAAACGCGACTGCCGCAGCGCCGCTCCCGCCGCCTTCACGATCTCGTCTTCGCTCCTCTTATCGCTCACCGCTTTGGCTTCGGCGGCGTCGGCGGCGGCGATCCGCGCGGCTCGGCGCTTCTTTTCGATGCCCTCCAGTTCCGCCAGTTTCGCGTGGCCCTTGTCCCGGTCGCCTTTGCGGAAATAGGCCGCGCCGATGGCGGCGGCGATGGTGGGCTCGGGCTCGGCGGTATTCTCCGGCGCGAGGTACATCGTGCCATCGAGCGCCGCGAGTTCGTCCCACAGCTCGAAACGCAGCAGCGTCTCCAGCAGTCGCTCGCGTCCCATCTTGAAGCTCTTCCCGCTCTTCGATCCCAGCCGCGGCAGTTCGATCATGTTCTTCGCCAGATCAACTGCATCGTGCGCGCGGCCGAGGTATTGCAGGTTCTTCACCAGCCAGTCGTTGTTGTGGGCGAAGTTGTGGATCTGATCGGGCAGCACGCGCCGCGCGATCGTGTAGGCGTGATCCACGCGCGCGGAGGCTTCCTGCTGCCAGGCGGCATCGGCGTAGCGTTTGAGATTCGAATAGGTGTGGCCGGACATGTGCCACATGTGGGCGATTCCCGGCGCGGACTGCCCGCAGCGCGCGGCGGAATCCAGCGTGCGTTTGTCGCCGCTGCCGGCGTTCCAGAGATGGATGCGGTAGTGATTGATCCCCGGGTGCATCGGATTCACCGCGAGGACTTCGCGGGCGAGCGCATCCACGGCGCGCCGGCTTGGGATCGGGATGCCGTGATTCTTGTTCTCCCAAATTTCCACGACGAGAAACGCCCTGGCCTCGATGTCATCGGGAAATTCGAAGGTCAGATCCTCCAGCGCGGCGACCATCGCTCCGCGGCGCGCCTTTTCGTCCTTTTTCGAATCCGCATGGTAATCCGCGAGGCTCGCGATCCAGAGCTGCTCGCGGCGGCTGGCCTGGTCCTTCCGCTTGGTCGCTTCCTTGATGAATTTCGCCGCCCGCTGCGGGTTGTTCGTGTTTGCCATGGCCATGCCCCAGTAGGCGATCGCGCACTCCGGATCGAGCGCGGCGACCTGGCGGAATGAGCGTTCCGCTTCGAAGTACCAAAAGCCGTGGAGCTGTCCGATGCCCTGATCGAAGAACTTCTGCGCGAGCTCGCTTTTCGTGGTGATGGGGAAATGCACGTCGCCGGTGCCGGGCATCAGCACCGCCGCCTGCCGTGGGCCTTCGTTGAAGGCGTCGCCATTCATCGAATGGCCGGGCGTGGGATCGGCGGCGGCGGCGATAAGCGGGAGTGCGGCGAGCGCAATGGAGAGGCGAAGGAGGGCGTTCACGATGTGCAGAGAATAACTCATGAAGCACGAATGCTGGGGAGAGTTTTTTCCGGAGTCAGGATGGGAGAAACAATCGTCCGGGATGATTTGCCCTTTTCCCGCGCGGCTGCGCGGCACCATCATGGGCCATGCGCTGGCTGTCGATCGCTCTGCTCTTTCTTGGACGGCTGGCCATGGCTGGACTCGAGGATTATCCCGAATTTCTCCAGCCCGCGGAGGCGCACGGCCGCGGCGGCATCCGGGTCACCTATCTCGGGGTGAATGGCTACCAGTTCGAATGCGCGGGGCATGCGCTGCTCGTCGATCCGTACTTCAGCCGCCTCGGCACAGGCGCGTTCCTGCTGGATCGGAAGGTCGAGCCGGATGGCAGGCGGATCGACGCGGGGATGAAATACGTCCGGCCTCGGGTCGATGCGGTGCTCGTCACGCATGCGCACATCGACCACCTCCTCGACGTGCCGCCGATCATGCGGCGCACGGGTGCGCGGCTCATTGCCGGACCCACCGCCGTGAATCAGGCCCGTTCGCTCGGCATCCCCGCGGCTCAGTGCCGTCCGGTGCGGGGTGGCGACGTGCGGCGGATCGGTCCGTGGAAGATTCAAGTGGTCGCCGCCGCGCACGATCGGCTGTTCGGCGCAGTGCCCATCCGCGGCTCGCGGCCGCAGCCTGGCCCGCCGCCGGAAAGAGCGAACGATTGGGTGGTCGGTGAGACACTCGCCTTTCTCGTCGAAGCCGCGGGCCAGCGCATTTACGTCGAAGCGGGAGGGCAGCCGGACAGCCTTCCGCCGGAGGCGAAAGTGGATCTCGCGATCCTCGGCGTGGCGCTCCCCGATGCGCGCCAGCACTTCGTGCCGGCCCTCCACCGGCTGCGGCCGGATTTCATTCTCCCCAGCCATCAGGACGATTTCTTTCAGCCGTTTGACCGCGGTTTCATTTTTGGAAAAGGCAGCGCCTTTCCGGAAGTCGTGCGGCGCTGGAAAGCCGCGGGCGTCCCGGGGAAGTTGATCCTGCTCGACTACTTCCGACCGTGGACGCTCCGTTGAAATCCTGCGCCCGCAACGGTCTGCTCGTCACCGCGCTCGCGCCGGTGATCCCGCAGATCCTCGGGAGCGCGTTCAACATCTGGTACAACCACGTCGTCGTGCATCCGCTCCTCGCGACGCCGGAGCTCAGACACCGCTTCGACGAGACGGTGATCGTCTATAACATTCTCATCTTCCCCCTCGCGGTCGCCGCTTGGCTGTGGATCGTTTTTTCGCTGCGTCCCTCCTTTCGCGCCCTCCTCTCAGGCGAGGCGCCGGACCCCGCGCGGCTCGATGCGCCGCGGCACCGGGTGGTGCATCTGCCGTGGTGCGGCGCCGCCGTTTCCGGCGCGGCATGGCTGCTCTGCATTCCGGTGTTTTTCGGCGCGCTGCTGAGCGTGGGCGATCCGCTTGGCCGGCCCCTCCTCTGGCACCTTCCGATTTCCTTCGTCGTCTCGGCCTTCATCTCGGTCACGCAGAGTTTTTTCCTCATCGAACTCGCGAGCCATTGGGGACTCTTTCCCGTCTTCTTCCGTGGCGCGCGCCCCGATCAGATGCGCGGCATTCACCCCCTGTCGCTGCGGGGTCGCGGGCTGATGTGGGCGATCTCCGCGGGCGTCTGCCCCATCGGCTCGCTCATGCTGCTCGATCTCGCGCCGCCTTCCCCGGCGGGGCATCCCGTGTGGTTCGCGCTGATCGTGGGCAGCATCGGGATCGCCTTCGGCCTGTGTTCGGCGGTGCTGATTTCCCGGCTCGTCGCCGAGCCGGTGGATCAGTTGCGTGAGGCGGCGAATGCGGTGGCGCAGGGCCGCTTCGATGTGGAGGTGCCGCTGAAACGCGCGGATGAGTTCGGGTCGCTGATCGGCGAGTTCAATCACATGGTCGTCGAACTGCGGGAGAAGGAACGCTTGCGCCAGACCTTCGGTTTGCACGTGGGCCGGCAGGCGGCGGCGCAAATCCTCGCGCGCGATCCCGGCCTCGGCGGGAGCGAGCAGATCATCACCGTGATGTTCGTGGACATCCGCTCGTTCACCCAGCGCTCCGCGGATTCACCGCCGCAAAAGGTCGTCGCGCTGCTCAACGAATTTCTGCGAACGATGGTCCAGGTGGTGGAGGAACGGCACACCGGAATGATCAACAAATTCCTCGGTGACGGCTTCATGGCGCTCTTCGGCGTGGGGGTCGAGGAGGACGACGGCGCCGATGAAGCGGTTCGCACTGCGATCGACATGATCGGGCATTTGCGCGAGCTCAACGTCATCGTGGCCGCGCGCGGCGACGAGCCCACCGCGATCGGCATCGGTATCCATACCGGGCCGGCGATCGTCGGCAGCATCGGGTCGCCGCAACGGCTGGAGTTCACCGCGATCGGCAGCACCGTGAACCTCGCCTCCCGCATCGAGGGATTGACCAAAGTCGTGGGCGAAACGGTGCTGCTCACCGAGGCGACGCGGGCGGCGATGCTGAGGCCGGTGGAAATGAAGAACGTTCCCCCGCAGAAGGTGAAAGGCGTGGCGGAACCGGTGGTGGTGTGGGGCGTGGCGCGCTGATCGGCGAGCGCCAGCCCCGGGTGGAGCACTCGACCCGAGTGCCGGCTTCGGCGACTCGCCGAAGCCACGGTGAGAGGCTGCGACTCGCCAGCAGTGGCTCGCTTTCCCACAGACACGCGAACGATCTTTCCGGCGGGTCGCCGGAAAGAGCACTCGGGTCGAGTGCTCCACCCGGAACTCCGGCGCGGCTTTGCGCTGCTACTTCGCGTGCGCGCTGTCGCGGTGCGCCTTGAGCAGATCGCCGCCGAAGTCGCGATCGAAATCGCGCCAGATGCTGTGGACGTGGTTCGCGTCGTTCTGCGTGTTGTCGTACTCGAGGACGAAGTTGCCGCCCTGCACGCGGTAGTAGTGCGGCTGGCCGAGTTCGAAGCCACCGGCCCAGGTGAAATGCAGCTTGTCGAGGCCCGCCTTCTCGAGCTTCGCAAATTCCTCCGCGGCCACATCCGGGCGGCAGCGGAAGAGATACTCCTTCACGAGCTTCACCAGCGTCGCGCTCTGCTCAGGCGTGAGTTTGCTTTGCGGGATGCCCTCGGGTTTGGTCGGGTCGGTGCGCTTCGGATCGTTGAAGATTTCCTTGGGCGCTTCGGTGAGCACGATGGCCACTTTGCGCTGCTCTTCGGTGAGTGATTTCACCAGCGCGCGGCCGAGATCCTCCTCGACGCCCAGGATGCGGATGCCGGTGCGCGGACCGCTCTTCACTTCACCCGGATTCGTGCCGAAGAAGGACGGCGTCATCGCGGGCGCGGCATCGGTGGGGATGGAGAAATTCAGCGCGAGATGATGTCCCTCGACGCGCCAGCCCCAGGGCGCGATGCCGGGCTTGCCGAAGATGGAGACGAAGTACTGCTCCGGGTCGCGGACCGCGCCGCCCACCTTGTCCTTTTCCAAAATGGCGAGCACCGATTCGAGGCTCATTATCGAGACCGCCTTGGTGTAGCCGCGGCTGCTCAGGCCGCTCGCCAGCAGGCCGTGCGCGAGCAGGCGCTGCTCGTAGGTGAGTTCCTTGAGCGGCAGCCCCTTGCGCACTCGCGGGATGAAATGCCAGTTCTTGCGCTCTTCATCGGGGAACTCAAAGGACGCCTTTTGCTTTTGCTCGGGCGTGAGGGTGGCGAGGAAGTTGTTCGCGGCGGCGGCCATTTCGTTGGAAGCGTCATGCGCGCGGAGCGGGGCGAGTAGTGAGAGACTGAGGGCGAGAGCGGACAAAGTTTTCATGGGCGGAAGTTAGCCACGGATCGGCACGCATTTGCACGGAAGAAGA
>JANOAZ010000175.1:0-25360 GCA_031411395.1 Chthoniobacteraceae bacterium | reverse complement strand
TCGTCCTTCTTTTTATCGAGGCCGTAGGCGAGCGATGCCGCGGTCGGCTCGTTGATAATGCGGAGCACTTCGAGGCCCGCGATTTTACCAGCGTCCTTGGTCGCGTTGCGCTGCGAGTCATTGAAATAAGCCGGCACGGTGATCACGGCCTGCGTGATCTTCTCGCCGAGCTTGGCTTCCGCGTCGGACTTCAGCTTCGCGAGGATCATCGCGCTGATTTCCGGTGGAGAGAAAGTCTTCGTCTCACCGCCGACCTGGACCTGGATGTGCGCGTCGCCGTTGGCGGCCTTCACGACCTTGTAGGGCACGCGATGCTCTTCCTCGCGCACTTCGTCGAACTTCCGGCCCATGAAGCGCTTAACCGAAAAAATGGTGTTTTGCGAGTTGGTGATCGCCTGGCGTTTTGCCGCCTGGCCGACGAGCCGCTCGCCGGATTTGGTGAATGCGACGACGGATGGGGTGGTGCGCGCGCCTTCCGAATTTTCGAGGACGGCGGGCTCGCCTCCCTCCATGATTGCCATGCAGGAGTTGGTCGTGCCGAGGTCGATGCCGAGGATTTTAGCCATTGGAGTTAGGTTCGTTTGCTGAGCGAGCTTGGGGAAAAATGTTGGGACGACACCTTTAGCAAGGCCCGAGCCGCTGCCCTTGTAGATTCTTAAGTAGCATTGGTAGAGCTATTTAGGATTCACACGCCCACCCGGGCTACTGTGACATGGCACAGGTCCTGTCGCACATCGGCATGTCTGGATGCGACATCGTGGCGCGATTTTTTTCAGCTAATGCGGGGACTTGCCAGCAGCCCTTCTCGCGGACACCCTTTCGCCCCGTTTTGAAAATCGCACGTTTCACTGCCTGCCTCTACGCCGCTCTGTTTTCCATCAGCCTCCTGGCTGCGGAGAAAATTCCGCCGCTCAGGTTCGAGCAGCGGAGCCTCCCGAACGGGCTTCAATTCATCTGGCTGGAAGATCACGACACCCCGACCGTCGCCGTGCAGGTGTGGTATCGCGTGGGCTCGAAGGATGATCCACCCGGACGGAGCGGCTTCGCGCATCTCTTCGAACACATGATGTTTAAGAGCACCAAGCGGATGCCGAACGAATTCCTCGACCGCCTGACCGAGGACGTGGGCGGCGAGAACAATGCCTTCACGCAAGACGACGTGACGGTCTATCACGAAACCGTGCCCTCCAATCATCTCGAGCGCCTGCTCTGGGCCGAGGCCGAGCGGCTCTCGTCGCTCGAGGTGAACGAGGAAAACTTTCACACCGAACGCGATGTGGTGAAGGAGGAGTTTCGCCAGAGCGTGCTCGCGCAGCCCTACGGGGAGTTTGGCGAATTCATCATCAAGCAATCCTTTGCCGAGCATCCCTACAAGCGGCCCACGATCGGCAACATCGAGGAACTCGACGCCTCCGCGCTCGATGAAGTCCGCCAGTTTCACGCGACGTTTTACCGGCCGGACAATGCGGTGCTCGTGGTGGCCGGTGACTTCGACCCCGCCCAGCTCCAGCGCTGGGTGGATCAATATTTCGCACCGATCCCGAAGCCCGAAACGCCGATCCCGCGCGTCACCGTCGAGGAACCGCCGCGCACCGCCGCGCGGACGATCCGCGCGTTCGACGCAAAGGTGCCGCTGCCCGCGCTGGCCGTGACCTGGCTCGCGCCGAAGATTGCGAGTGCGGAAACTTCCGCGCTCACCCTCCTGGCCGAAGTCCTCGCCGGAGGTGAATCGTCGCGGTTCTATCAATCGCTGATCTACCGGCAGCAGATCGCCCAAAGCGCGGAATTCTCCGCCGACCAGCGCGCCGACCTCGGGCTGCTCACGTGTGCCGTCGTACTCGCGAGCGGGGTGAAGATCGAGCATGTCGATGTGGCCGTGCGCGCCGAGATTTCCGCCGTCGCCGAGAGAGGCATCAGCGAAGTGGAACTCACCACCGCGCGGAACCAGACCCTCGCGAGCAAGCTCGCCGAACGCGAAACGAACAGTGGCAAGGCGATGGAACTGGGCTACGCCGCGACGCTGCTCGGCGACCCCGAACGCGCCAACTCCACCCTCAACGAAATCCAAGCCGTGACCGCCGCGCAGGTCCAGGAGGCGGCGCGCAAGTGGTTCACCGATGCCAACCGGCTGACCATCGAATACCTCCCGGCCAGCATGGACACGAAAGCGAAAACCAGCAGCCCAAAGCCGAAGGCCGCCAGCGTTCAGCCGAAAGCAAAAACGGTCCCTCCTCCTGCTCCGGCCAACACCGTGCCGCCAAAGGGCGCGGCGAAAGTCGCGCCTCCGAAACCGACTCCAAAGGCCACCGCAAAAGCCCCTGCGAAGACCGTGCCGCAAAAGGGGAAGGCCACCCCCATTCCGGAGAAAACGAAAGTGAAGAAATGAGAGCGCTCATCCTGTTCGCCACGTTGATTTGCACCGCGCAGTTCTCCTTCGCGGAAACTGTGGAGGGCTTGCCCGAACCAGCCGCACCCCGCTCCCCCAAGCTTCTCGTCCCTCAGGAAAAAACGCTCGCGAACGGACTCCGCGTGATCGTCGTCGAGCGTGCAGGACTGCCGCTGATCAGCGCCCAGGTGCTGCTCCGGAGCGGATCGGAAGCCGATCCCGCGCAGTCTGCCGGGCTCGCCACTTTTTCCGCTGCGCTGCTCACCCAGGGCACCGCCACCCGCAGCGCCACGCAGATCGCACGCGAGGTCGAATCCCTCGGCGCCACGCTCAAGGCCACAGCGAACTGGGATGGTTCGGCGGTCGAACTCACGGTGCTTTCCGAGCAAATCGAACCCGCCTTTGCATTGCTTGCGGACGTTACCCGGCGTCCGAAATTCGCCGCGGCGGAAGTCGAGCGCCTGCGCCGGCAGACCCTCGATGAACTGCGTCTCTCGTTCGAGGAACCCGGCACCGTCGCGAAGCTGGCCGCGGCCCGCGTGATTCTTGGGCGCGGCCTTTATGCTCATCCCGCGAATGGGACGCCCGCCTCCATTCAGCGCCTGCGCCGGCAGGGAATCGCGGACTTTCACGCCACCCGCTACACCGCCGGCGAGGCCCTGCTCATCGTGGCCGGAAACATCACCGCGGACGCGGCCTTCGCGCTCGCGGAAAAAAACTTCGGTGACTGGAAAACCGCCCCGGAGAAACCGGCGCCGGCGCTCATGCCCTTTGCGCCTGCGGCAAAGCCTCGCGCCGTTCTCATCGATATGCCCAACGCCGGGCAGGCGGCCGTCGTCGTCGGCGGACCCGGGATCGCGCGCAACGTCGACGAATATTTCGCCGGCGCTGTCGCGAATACCGTGCTCGGTGGCGGTTACACCTCGCGGCTGAATCAGGAAATTCGCCTAAAGCGCGGTCTCAGCTACGGCGCCCGGAGCACGCTCGCCGCGCTGCGCGCCGGCGGACTCCTGACCGCGCGGTGCCAGACCAAGAACGTTTCCGCGCCAGAAGTCGTCGAGTTGATGCGCACGGAATTGACCCGCCTCGGCAGCGAGGCCGTGCCCGCCGATTACCTCGCCACACGCCAGGCGATGCTCGGCGGCGACTTCGCCCGCGAACTCGAAACGAATGCCGGTTACGTCACCCGGATCGCGGACTTCGCCATGCACGGCATCCCGATCGATCAACTCGCGCACTACCTCGATCGCATCCGGGCGGTCACTCCGGATGAGGTGCGCGGATTTTCGGAAAAGCACCTCGTTCCCAAGACGATGAGCGTGGTCGTCGCCGGTCAGGCCAAGGACATTGCCAAGCCGCTGCGCGCACTGTTTCCCGCCCTCGAGACGATTCCCCAAGCCGAACTGGACCTCGATTCGCCGACCCTCCGCCGCGGCGGAAAACGCTGACCTCACATCGCGCTTGCGAAAGAGCGCGATTGCCGCACTATTGCCGGCCCGCTGGAAACCGCGGGAACAGCCAGGGATGGGTGGCAGAGTGGTCGATTGCGCACGCCTGGAAAGCGTGTTTACCGAAAGGTAACGGGGGTTCGAATCCCCCCCCATCCGGCTCTCTGTAAAAACAGGGAAGCTACCGGGAAAAGGCCTGAAGTAAGAACGAAAGTAAGAACGGCGCTACCGATGTCCAGCCGTGTTCTCGGGTGTTCGATCGGGTCAAATTAAGGCTTCCGTGTTCGGATCTCCTGTGGAGGAGTGCACCGCGACTTGAGACGTAATTCTGAATGCCGAAGCCCAAAAAATCCAAGAAACGCGCGCCGCCGATTATGACGCCAGAGCAGAAGTTCGAAGCCGAGGTGAGACAAGAGGAGGTTCGCGCTGATCGAGATCCAACGTTTTGTCGCCTGAATCCCGAGGAGAAGTATAAGTATCTGGCGGTCCCTGACCGGCAAACGCTCAATCGGATAGATTTTCAAGAGACCATCGCGGTGTGGACAACCAAACTGGATGAGATCGAGTCAACCGCCCGGCGTGGCCGCATCAACGGACTTCGTTTGCTTGCCTTGCTCGCCATGGAATGCACGAGAAGACTGGAAAAATGGTCGGAGCAGTATCCGGAATATGTTGCGGAAGTGGCGGCTGAATACCGTTATTGGCCCGTGCTTGCGACTCCGAACCGAACGCAACTTGATACGAAAGCCGTGCTAACGAAAATCAGGCTTGGGACTCGCGAGCCTTCAATGGGAACCACACCAAATCCTCCCCTCGAAGTCTCTCCTGCGCACCGGTGGGCAGCCGGGCTCAAGAGGATAATCGACATGGCTCGGGGCTCGATTGCCGGACTGAGCGTTTCAGATTTTCAAGCCTACCCGGACCTTGGTTCTGGTATTAACTCATATCCGGGCTTCGAAGCCGCTGCCAAAGCTCTTCCCGCGTTCTCAAAGTCCACGAGTGAGGAATGGTGGGCTGTGGCAGAACCCCTCTATGCGTCCATGACCAACAACACGCCGTGGCAATTCGAGGATCTCCGCCAGCTGCTGTCGCCGGAAAATGCCGGTGCCGTCGACGGGCGGAAGCCGTCCGATATTAAAAAGTTAGTCCGGCAATCCTTTCTTCGTTTGCCCAAGCTGGGCTAACCGTTGCCGTACGCTTTCTTCCGCTAGGGCAATACGACAGTAAATTGGCCAGCTACGATTCGGGCACTATGCCTGAACTAGCACGAACATCGGTAACCAATCCGCCGCGCGTCCCGGATTTCGACGCCGGTAAGAAACAAATCCCAGAGTTCCTCCGCCTTCCACGTGCGGGGACTCGATGCCCGTTGACCGGGTTGAGCCGCGCCACGCTGAACGCGCTCGTCCTCGGCGACAAGCCCCAGGTCAAGTCGATCTGCCTGCGCCAGCGAGGTGCCGCCCGCGGCATCCGCTTGATCGTCACCTCGAGCCTGCTCGAGTTCCTCTACAAGCACGTCGTCGAGAACTCGGACGACGTCCGACAATCGTCGAGGAAGGAGGAGCAGCCATGACCATCCTTGAAGCCAAACAGCGGTTGGGTGTCAGCGACTTGTGGGTCAAAGCCAACCTGCCTGGATGCCCTGGGAAAAACTGTCGATCTCCGTTCCGGGAAGATAACAAACCGAGCTTCTGGGTGTCCGACGACGACCAGCGATGGCACGATCACGGCACCGGCGAAGGCGGCGACCAGATTGACTTCCTCGCCACCGCATTCGACATGGATAACACGGAGGCATGCCAGCTCTTCGTCGACTTGGCCGCCGACTATCCGTTCGGTCCGGCGCCAAACCTGGCCGGGAAGCCACGGCCATGTTCGAAAAGAGAGTCGTCCTATGGAATGGGCGAGAACCGAAGAGTGCTGAGGGAATCGATGGGCGACGAACTTGCTGAGCTTTCCGCACTTCGTGGCATCCCAGTCACGGCTCTGAAAGCGGCAGAGGAGCGGGGGATACTGAGGTTCGGCGACCACAGGGGATCCCGGGCCTGGTTCATCACCGACGAGGAACGCTTCGTTGCCCAAGCTCGCCGCCTGGATGGGAAGATGTGGGCTAACGACCGCAAAGCATTGAATCTTCCAGGAAGCATGGCCGGCCATCTGGTCGGAATCAGCGCCAGCCGGAAGACCCCTGCCATAGCACTTGTCGAAGGCGGTCCTGACCTCCTCGCGGCCTTCCATTTCGCCATCGGCGAAGGGCTGTTCGATGTAGTGGCGCCAGTGGCGGTGCTCGGCGCTGGGATCCGCCTTGGTCAGCATCTGAATTACTTCCGTGGGAAGCGCGTCCGCATATTTCCACATGTGGACGATGCGGGCCAGATGGCCGCGGCTGCCTGGACTGCCGAGCTCAAGACCGCCGGCGCGGAAGTTTTGCGGTTCGATCTGAGCCCGTTCAGCACGATGGACGGGCGACCCGTGAAAGACCTCAACGATCTGTGCCAAGTCAATCCGGCGTGTCTCCCGTTTAACGGCATCTTCGCGGAGGTGAAGTCATGAGTGCTGCACCTCCACTGGCAGAACCAATGCTCGATGAAGAGACTCCGGGTGTTGAAGTGCCCGAAGGAGCTCCGTGCTCCGATCTGGATGAGGAATCGGCGCCCTTTCCAGTGGCCTGTCTGCCCCCGGTGCTCGCGGAAATGGTCGAATCAGTCGCCTCTACCATGCGCGTGCCGGCGGCGATGCCTGGGGTTTGTGCCTTGGGAATTGTCAGCGCCGCGCTCGGCAAGGGCCTGATCATGAACACGCTGCCCTCGAAATCTACCGCTGGGAACCTCTACATCATGGCGGCCGTTGAGTCCGGCACCGGAAAGAGCGAGACGTTCAAACATGTGGCGCGTCCATTCACGTGTGCGGCAAAACAGGCGATCTCGACATGGAAGAGCACGCGGTTGGCCGATCTTTTGGCCGACAAAGAGCTAATCGAATGGGAACGTCTCCAACTCAGAAAGGCGATGAAGGTCACCACCGATCGAGCGGCGCTCAAGGCGAAGCTCGTCGACCTTCAGACCAAGTCCGAAAGTGTCGAGCGGGAGCTTGCGGGACCAGTCTACTCGGTTGAGGACTGCACGGTTGAGAAGCTGGCCCTGCTGCTCCAGAACAATGGTGAGTGCCTGGCCTCGCTCTCGGCCGATGCTGGCTCCATCGTCAACAACCTGCTGGGGCGCTACAATAAGGCGAAGCGCACGGACGAGGACATCTACCTCAAGGCGTTCAGCCGTGACCCGGTCCAGGTTGCGCGTATGGGGCGCGAATCCATCGACCTTGCTGAGCCGGTCTTGACCTGCCTCTGGTTCACCCAGCCCGACAAACTTGTCTCGCTGATGCAAAATGAGTCCTTGAGGGACGGCGGTCTGCTGCCGCGGTTCCTGGTCTGCGATACTGGCGCCGAGCTCCAGCTCATCGATGAACACATGCCCCCGATTTCGCCGTGCTCGGCGGACGCTTATGGGAGCCTGATTGCAAATCTGTTCGGCCACTACCGCGGCGCGAAGACGCCCTTCATGATCCCCGATTCGCCGGAGGCGCGCCACGTCATCATCGAGTACACCAACGAAGTGATCGAACGTCGCAAGGCGGACCTGCGCGACGTCGGTCCGTTTGCAGCCCGATGGGCGGAGCAGGCCTGGAGGATTTCGATGGTCCTGCACGCTGCATTGCACGGAATTGAAGCACGCGAGCACCCGGTCTCCGCGGAGACCGCCGGGAATGCCGTTCAATTGGTAAGATGGTTCTCCGCGCAACAGCTTGAGATACTCGCTCCGGTTCGGGGCAAGAAGGCGCAGTCGGAAAAGACCCAGGTGCTCAAGCTGGCCATGCAGAAGCGCGGCGGCTTCACGGCGCGAGACGTTCAACGAAAGCACATCACCCGGAAAGCTTCACAAGCCAGATCGCTGCTGGATGAGATGGTTGACGAGGGCTCATTGCTCTTCGACGACATAGTCCATACCGGTGGAAGTCCAACTTCCCGTGTTTACAAGCTGGCACTGCGGCCATTCGATCGATGATCCCAAAGCGAGCCCGTCTGTTCCTGCCGCTGGGGCGGACGGGCTCGCCGGTGGGAGTGAGTCTTAACTTAGTTCTCTCGCCGACTGCTGGCCCTGCAAATGTCCCGGCCGGAACGAGTGTTACGTTTGTCACGTTTGTCACGTTTGTCACGGCGTGAGAGTGAAAAGCCGAGATGAACCTTAGGTTTGGACCTTCGGGCAAGGATTTCATCAACCTACGGAGAAGAAAATGAACAAAACCTTCTTCTACAGGATCGTTAAACGACAAACGACAAATATGCGACAGACGACCCACCAGCAGGTTCGTTTTCACGAACACACGTGCGACAAACGTGACAAACGTGACAAACGTCCGGCCAGTCGACATCCAAATCGGTCGGCACGGAACCTCTCAGCCAGGTGGCCTGCTAATCACCCATCCCCATGAATCCGCGGCTCCTCAGTAAGGCCGACATAGCCAACAACCGGCGCGGGCGGGTCCAGCGTCAAAGCAAAATAAGGCGTGCCCGGCGACACGAGGCTGCCCGCCACGGCCTCCAGCATCCCGCGGGCCTGCTCCTCTTCGTCACAGGGGACCTGAGCGAAGCCGACTTCCATGCCTTTCAGCACGGCGACCCCAACATGATTCGCCGCCTGGTGCGGCTCATCGACACCGATCCGGTCGTCCAAAACGCCCCACCCCACCTGCCCCAGGTGCCCGAGGATGAGAAAAAGGTCGTCCTGCCGCCCATCCGCTGCCTGCAGCGGACCCACCGGGGCGCACCGTTGTGCCGCTTCACCAGCCCTCGCCTCATGATGCCGCCGGACCTCCACGGCGCTCAGGCCATCACCGAATACTTCCGCCGGGACGAGGTGATTTGTGCCTACCGAAGCGCGTGCCGTTTCCGGGCGCTGGAGGCAGCAAAAGGATTTCTCTCCTACATGAAATGGGAGCAGGCCGCCGAGTTTCTCTTCGCGAGCGGACTCGTGGATCGCCCCTTCACCGGGGACGAGATTGAATCACTCAGGCTCGCTGTGAGCTTCGATTCGTACTTCCAGGAGGCACGCGATCGTTATGCCGCCATGCTACCCATCTACGGAATCAAGATCGCCCGCGGCGATTGGGGTGCGTGGAAGCACAGCGGCCTCGACCGGCTGCGCCCAAGGATTAAGATTCCGACGCGGCTGCGCCGGCAGCTTTATCTGATCAATCGCCTCGACGATCGGCACGGCGAAGCCGAAGAGCTGCACTTTTACAGCACCGCCTATCATCCACTGTTCCGGCTGCCGCTGCGGGCAGGGAGGGAGGGTACGGGAATCACGCACTCGCCCGTGACCGGAACACCAAGAAGCGCATCGGTGTGATGGCTCAAGGCAACTTGCGCACCTGCAACTTGCGGAACTGAATGCGGATTGAGATTCCAGGGACTGCTGTGGCCGAAGCGGGAAGAACGGCGGAAGCGAGCAATTCTCGCCGACGGCTCACTCGATCTTTTGCGAGTGTCCTGTCTCAGCAGCTCGATAGCAGGCAAAGACGGTCTTCAACACATGGAGGCATTCGGCCCCGGTTACGGGTGGCGGTTCGAGGTCCAGACTTGCTCGAACGCAGCTCCTGACCAGCGGAGTATAGCTGGGTTCCTCGGCCGGACCGGCGTAGTTTCGCACCTCGATAGGGGTCTCCGTGGTGGTGTACCACTTCAGGGGGTCGCCGCCGTGCGGTTCGAGTTGCAGCCAGCCCTTTGAGCCCCAGACCTTGATATGCGAGTGATAACCGCGATCAAGATAGTAGCCGCTGGTAATCGTGCCGAAACTGCCGTTGTCGAAACGTAACGCCATCGCCGCCGAGTCCTCCGCCTTCAATGGCTGGCCGCCGACGATCCCGGTGAACCCGGCGGCTTCGACGATCTTCGAGCCGGTCATGTGCATGATCAAATCAATCCAATGAATGCCGAGCCACATCAGGTGTCCGCCGCCGGAGCGCGCCCGATCGGCAAACCATGACCTGTGGTAGGCGGGACTTTTCAGCCGGGTCTGGTCGGCGATGAGGTGTAATTCGCAGCCGTAAATCTGTCCGATCTGTCCCGCTTGAATCATCTTGCGGGCGGCCTGCACCGTTCCACGCAGCCGATTGGCCAGGGCCAGCGAGAGATGCCGATGTTTCATCTCCGCCAGTCGCACGAGCGGCTCGAAGTCCTCGGCCTTTACGCAAGATGGCTTCTCCGCCAGGACGTGGCAGTTCCCTTCCAGGGCGGCCTTGATGACGGGAGGAGCATTCAGGGCTTCGAGCGTGACCAGAGCCAGCGTGGGACGGTGGTCGGTGAGCACCCTTGCATGGTCTCGCTCGAATGCCTTCAGCTTCGCTCCCAGTGTTTTTTTTGCGGTTGCCTCGCAGCTACCGCTGGGATCCGCAACCACCACCGACTCAACCTCTGCGGTTGCAGCCAGACTGGAGAGATAGCTCTCCACATGAGCCCCACCTACCTCGGTCAACACAGCAGCAGTGATTCCGGGCATCAATGGTTCTCTTCAAACGAAGCCGGGCTTGCGTTCGCGGCGGAGTCGCGAAGAAGTCTGGCGAATACGCAACTGCCCGGGATTTCCTCCCACGTCCTGCGCGGAAGGGAAAAGAGGATGCTTGGCGGATTTCACGCTGAGCGAGGGTAGCGTCAGGCTTACTGCCGTCACTGAGTCGCCGCGGCGACGGCGATTTCAGCGAGATTGCGAGGATGAAGCATCCTTGGCGACCCCAGCCATCGCCGGTGGTCGCATGTTCATCCGGAGATGGGAACATCTTCATTGCATCGGGGTGCGGCAGTCGGACTGAATGACGCTTGATCGGAAATTCACCACCATTCTCGCGCTGGTCGTGGAACCGAAATTATCGTCGGGAGAAATTCATGAAACACATTGCCACCCTCCTCGCTTTGTTGATGGCTCCGCTGACCGGGCGCTCCGAGATCATTTACGCAGTGGATCGCACCGGACAGAGGCCCGTGCCGGTCATCACCGCGCATGACCACTGCGCGTGGCCGAATCTGAAACTGCTCAAGGACGGTCGCACGCTCGCTGCACTCATCTTCAACGACGCGAGCCATGGGCATCATCCCGGCGACATCGAGTGCTGGTTGAGCAGCGATGGCGGGGCGACGTGGAAACTGGGCAGCGCTGCGACGCAGCACGAGCCGGAAACGATTCGCATGAACCACGCTGCGGGTCTCGCCGCGAACGGTGACCTCATCGTGCTGACTTCGGGTTGGTCGAACCGCTACCCGGCCGATGCGCCACGGCCGCGCGGGAGTTTTCGCTACGAAGTGCTCGGGCCATGGCTGAGCCGCTCGCCTGACGGCGGACTCTCATGGTCGGTGAGCAAGGATGCATTTCCCCAGACCGTTCCGAGCGGCCAACCCGCCGTCCCCTTCGGCGATGTGCAGATCGCGCAAAATGGTGATCTTTGCGTGGCCGTTTACTCTACGCAGGGACCTTGGGAAACCTACGAAGAGCGCAAGTTCCGCTCGTGGCTTTACCGCAGCAAGGACGACGGCAAGTCCTGGGGTGAACCGGTCGTTCTCGGACCGGATGCAAACGAAACAACCCCGCTGCATCTTGGCAACGGTCGCTGGCTCGCCTGCGCACGCATCGGCAGCGGCGTGGAGAAGAAGGATCAGTTGCAGCTCTTCGCGTCAGCGGACGACGGGCGCACCTGGACGTTCAAGCGCACGATGACCGGCTTCCAGCGCGTCAACGGCCACCTGGCGAAACTGCGCGACGGGCGCGTGCTATTCACCTACGGCGATCGTGCTTCCGACTTCGGTAAGAAGGGACTTGAAGCAATGATCAGCGCCGATGCCGGTGAAACATGGAGCGAGCCGGTGCGACTCATCGACTGGAACGGACTGGACGGTGGCTATCCTTCGTCCGTGCAACGCGCCGATGGCCAGATCGTAACCGCATACTATTCCTCCGCCCTGCCCGGCGAGGCGCCCGATTCCTACAAGGGCTACCACATGGAAGTGATTGTTTGGGATGCAGGCAGGACATTCCTGAATCGCTGACGACGCCGATCAACATCGACCCACCTCATGAATCACCCCCTCAAACTCCTCATCGTCCTCCTCCTGGCTCTTCTGACTGATCTGTTGAACGCTGCTGACGGGCCATCAGCACCGAAGCTGGGGAGCGTTCCTGTCCACATTGGCAGCAAGACTCAACTGTTCGTGGATCAACTGCTCGTGCGCTCCTCCGAGCGCATCAGCTTTCAACTCCACTCCGGCCAGAAGCATCCGGCGAATCCTTTGCTGAAAGCCGATCAACCGTGGGAAGGCTGGCGCCTGGGGCTTTACGGCAATGTGCTCTATGACGAGGCGCTGAAGAAATTCCGGATGTGGTATACCTCGGACGTTTCGGCAGATTTCCCGAACTTTGCCGTATGTTATGCGGAGAGTGACGACGGCATCCATTGGCAAAAGCCTCTCATCGGAACCATCGACTCTGCGCATGGCAGCCGGCGCCACAACGCCGTGCTCAACGAGGCGCACCTGCCCAGTGTGATCAAGGATGAGCGCGATCCCGATCCCCAGCGGCGCTACAAGATGATCGCCTACATTCACAAAGACAAACCGGAGGGCGGCCCGCACACCTTTGTTTCAACGGACGGCCTGCACTGGACCCGTGTGAGCAAGGAACCCATCTGCCGTTCCAATGACGTCATCACGGCCTACTACGACAAAGAACGCCAGCTCTATGTCGCCTTCCCCAAGCACAGCACCGCGGTGCGTGGACAGGTGCGTCGCTGCTTTGCCATGTCCACGAGCAAGGATTTTGCCGTCTGGACGGCGCCTCGCTACGTGTTCACGCCGGACCTGCGGGATGACGCAGGATCGCTCGCGCGTATCGAGGAGGTCCGATCGCAACTCGACGTGCCGGACGATCCCGCGCTGATGCGCACGGAGTTCTACGGTATCGGCGTTTATCCAACAGAGAGTTGCACGCTCGCGTTCCCGTGGGTGTTCACGATCAACAACAACGCCCGCTACGGTAATCACGAGGGGCCGAGCGAAATCCAGCTCGCCTCCACGCGCGATCTGGAAACGTGGGAGCGACCCTTTCGCACCCCCATCGTGCCGCACGGCAAGCCGGGCGAATGGGACTCTGGCTTCCTCGCCACGCAATCGCGCGCCTTGCGTGTCGGCGATGAAATCTGGCTCTACTATGCTGGCGCCAACTATACCCACGGTACGCCGTGCCTGTATCGCGAAGAAGGAACCGGTCGTGGCACCCAATTCACCGGCAGCATCGGACTCGCCACGTGGAAGCTCGACCGATTCGTGTCTGCCGACGGTCCCGCCGAGGGCGGCACCATCGTCACAGTGCCCATGGTTTTCACCGGCCAGCGTTTGGAACTGAATGCAGACGCCTCCAAACCCGGGGCGCGGGTCACGGTCGAGCTTCTCGACGCCGCAGGCCGGCAAGACCCGGCATGGGAAATCAGCGATCCGGTGACCGGAGATTCGTTGCGGCACCTCGTGACGTGGAAGGGCAAGGCGGACGTCGGTTCCCTAGCCGACAAGCCAGTTGCGATTCGGTTCACACTGCGCAACGCCGCGCTGTTTTCCTTTGCGTTTCGCAAGTGACTGGCCTGGCTTCAGGCGACACGTGGGTGCTTGAGCATCCTCAAGGATCTTCCGTCGTGTTCCGCAACTGCACCGACTAGACCGAGTCCGCCCGCTTCATCACCACGACCTCGAAGAACTCGCAGACGGACGGACGGGTTGTCGTGACAAAGACGCTGGCAATCCAGCAACCGTCAGCCTCATCACCGGCTTTCCGCCGGCGCGGGCTCCTTGGCAGGCAGCCCCCATTTCTCCCGAGCCGCCTTCATCACGCCCGCCTTGAAAAGGGCGAGCTTATTGTCCTGTTCCGCCTCCGGGTTGCGCGACCGATGCTCCAGGCTCTTGTGATAGTGTTCGACCACCTCGGCCTTGGCCTCGGGTCGCGATTGGAGGTCCAGAGTGTAACTCAAGGTCTGCTCGGCAAGAATGGAGTGAATGGCCTCCGAGATCTCCTTCTGTTCCGCCGCGGAGAGCTTCACCCGCTGATCCATGGTGTAATCTAACCCTCTGATCCCGAGCTTGAGGGCGGCGAGCAGCCAGAGGCGCTCTCGGGAATTGCCCATCGAACTCTCCTGAATCATGGGCGCCAGGATCGCTCCGAGCGCGGCCTGGTCACCGAGGTAGTCTGCCACATCGAAGAAGAGCTTCTGGAAGGTCTCGATGTTTTCGGCACTGGTGTGCAAGCGGGTGGCGATCTGCCCGCAGGTGAGACCCGCCACGGTCATGGCCCTGACCCGGCTGCCCATGAATGTGCGGTCGTTGGTGTCGTCGCAGTCGTGGGCGTAACGGAAGGCGGCGTATTTTGGTCCGACGATTCCGGAGCGGAATTTGAAGTAGGCTCGAACGAACGAGTCTCTTTCCGAGCTAGGCAGGATATAGGTGCCTTCCTGATCGTCATGGTGCCGGCAGCAGCGCAGATATTCATCTACCTGGAGGCGGCGCCAGTCTGGAGTGAAGTTGGGACTTTCGTGGAGGGAGCGGGGCAGGCGGGTGGGGGAGGAAGTGCTCATGGGGAAGCGTGAGTATGTTATCCGAAAGGGCGGACTGGCCGAAGCGAAATGCGCCGGCCTGCGATGACATGATGTCAAAGAATGGGGCGCCCCGCGCCGCGGCTGGAAAAGTCACTCGTGCAAATCGGATAGCGTTTCCGATTTGAGGACGTTTCTTCGCGCCGAATCCTCCCGGCGATATCGCCGGAAGGGCTTTTTCTCGTGTTCGTCGGTCAGGGCCGGGAAGGGCAAACCGCCGGAGCGCTCCTTGCGATCCGTGCGGCGGCGGGGTGTGGTGACGGCGGGGTTCGATCATTTCAAGCAGGCGCTCGACCGTCCCATCGGCACCATGGGCGACGTGACCATTCACAAAGTCTGAATCTCGCGGCCCTCAACTCCCAACCTGCCACCGCCCACTTCGAGGCCTACACGATGGTGAATCCCGGCGCGGCGAACGTGGAGAGCGCGATGAGGAAATCGTCGGTGAGCGAGTTCGCCCCGAGCCCGCCGGTGAACTTGGCCGCCGCCAGCGTGACCGTGGCGTCATTGCCATCGAGGCCGAGGAAGACGGTGTCGTTGTTCAGGCCGCCCTTGTAGCTGAGCGCACCGAGGAACACGGTGTTCACGCCGTCGTTGTCATTGATGAAATGCTCGACATCGAAGGTGTTGGTTCCATCGCCCGCGTTGAATGCGAAGGCCCCGCCGAACAGGCCATCGGCGATGTTCAGCGTGTCGTCGCCCAAGCCGGAGGCGATCGAGGTCGCGCCGCGGACGAAGAGGTTCCGAAGCGTGAACGTGTCATTGTTGATGCCCGTCGTGAGCTTCAGGCCGCCGACCGAGCCCGTCACGGTTGCCGAATTGAGCCCGTCCCCAAGGACGGCGCTGAACGTCCCTTTCACAGCGAGGTTGGGGGCAGTCACGGTGTCCATCCCCGCGCCGGTCACGAGCGCCACCCCGGCCGCCGAGCGAACGGTGTCCATCAAGATCCCGTTGTCTCCCGCGCCGAGCTTGGCCGCGATGCCGCCGGTGACGGTGGAGGAAGTCATCGTCAAACTGTCGCCACCCACGCCGCTAACCAGCGAGAATTTTCCGGCAATGGTCGCGCCGTCGATCGTGACGTTCGCGGAACTCGACAGCGCGGCGGCGACGGTGAGCGCTCCGTAGATTTGCGAGCCTGCATTCACAGTGACGGTCGTCGAACCCAGTCCACCCGTGATGCTGATGTTGCCGCTGGTCTGGCTGCTGCCGTGGGTCAGCGAGTTGTTTCCGTCACCGAGCTTGAGCGTGACCTTGCCGTTGATGCTCGCGCCTCCGAGGGTCACGACGTCGTCGCTGCCGCCGGCGGTCACGTTGATATTCCCCAGCAGGCCGGCCAGAGTCACGCCGCTCGTTCCACCGCCCGAATAGGTGACATTGACCGGACCTTTCACCACCGAGTTGGTTTGGATCGAAAAGTTCGGGCTGTCGCTGCTGGCGATGTAAGTCACCGCGCCGCCGACGATGCTGCTGCCGATGCTCAACTGGTCACTGCCCTTGCCGAAGTCGGTCTTCGTGATCGATCCGGTGACAATGGCATCGGTGAAGTGCGCGGCGTCGTTTCCCGTGCCGCCACCACCGTCGATCACCACGCTCTTCAAGACGCGGGCGCCCATGCCGAAGTTCAACGTGCTGTCTCCCTGCCCGTCATGGATGACGAGCTGACCAACGGTGATGCCGGCGCCCTGGATCGTGGCCGTGAGCGTGGGTGGCGGATTCGGGGGGCCGCCGTGCTCAATCGTGAAGAGGCCCTTCACGTTGACGTTCGCATTCACGGTGACGTCCAACCCGTCCTTTGCCGTCGCGAAAAGGTCCTTGCTCAGCGCGGTGCCGTCGTTGGCAACGCCATTGAAGATCAAGATATCCTTGGTCGCCGCCTTGCCGAGATTGACGCTGATCGAAAGGACATTGGCGAAATCCTGCGTCTGTCCGGCGTCGAGGCCGTCCACGTGATAGGCGCCGGGCGTCGCCTGCTCGGTGACGGTGACCGTGTTGTCGATGTTGTCGCCGTCGATGGAGAGGATGCCCGCCGCAAACGAGGACGTGACCGCGGGGGCGATGCGGGATTCGAGAGGTTCGATGAAGTTCATGGATGGAAAGGGTTGGAAATGATGATTTTAAGCAAGATACACACCGCCAGACGGCTACGAAAACGGGATTTTCCCGAACGCATGGCGCCGCGGTCTTGCAGGCAGTGGCCGCGGTCCGTCACTTCACGAGCTGCCCAATCGATCTTGAGTCGCACGGTGACATACATGTGATGGTCTTTCGTATTGAGCGTGCCGTTCAGGCCTGCACCTTACGAACGAGGGACATTAAGGTTGTCGAAGCTGGCCAGGTAGATGATCCCGCCCACCCGACGCCGCGCTCGGCTTTCCGCATCGCGGCGTGAAGGACCAGGTCTATAAGGGCGGCACGCTCGTGCCCGGCCTCATCGAATGCCCTGCGCGGATTCCGAAGTCCCGCACCACCAGCGTCCGCGCCAGCACCAGCGACCTGCTGCCCACGCTCGCCGCGCTCGCAGGCCAGCCGCTGCCCGCGCAGGCATCTTGACGCTACTTCAGGGGCAGTCGCGGCGACGCTTCGAGTTTGGACGATTTCACGGCGAATCGCCATGCCCCCCGCCGCTCGCGTTGTGCCTCGACCTCCAGGTCCGCCAAACGCAGGAGGTATTCACGGCTGACGCCCTCTTCTATTGCTGCCGCCGAAGAACCATTAGAAATTGGTCTCGATCCGGTCTGTGCTTCAGATCAACCGGACGTTTCTTGGAGCGACTTTGTGAAACCCACCTCAGCGTGTTTCCTTCCAAAGAGTAGAGCCCCAAATACGTTCTCCCACGCACTGGAGCCTCAATGCCTTTGGTGTCGATGGTCCTCAACTTTGGATCCATCTCGTAGGTCCCTTCGCCGAGGCTCTTGCCAGTCCTCGCATTTCGGCCGGTGATTTTCGTAGGAGTAATCGTCAACTCGATGCTACCCGGTGCATCTCCAGGCATCGCACCACTCCAGACTCCAAGAATTTCCTTCCGGTCATCGGCAATCGCAGCACCCCACGCCGACAAAAACAGTGTCGCCATCAAGATAAAACTTATTCGACCGTGATCTTTCATGGAACTATGGGGTGGGAGAATGCCACGAAAACCCGCGCCGGCAATTCATCATCACAACGTCTACGTGATCCTGCTCGACGATGCAGTTGCCAAGCACCCCTCAGTGCTCCGGCTCAACCCGAAGCGAGATTCATCAAAGCCGTGCGTCTACGTGGGCATGACGGGGTTGCCAGTGGAGCACCGATTCGAGAATCACAAACACGGTTACAAATCAGCGTGGGCCGTCGAGAAGGATGGGATCCGTTTCCTTCCGGAGTTCTTCGAGCATTTGAACCCTATGCCCTATGAAGCAGCAGCGCAGATGGAGAAGGATCTCACGGAAGATCTGAGAGCGCAGGGATACACGGTGACGGGCGGGACGTAGGAACGCTCAACCTTTGCCGCAACAGTGCTTATACTTCCTCCCACTCGTGCATGGGCAAGGATCGTTTCTGCCGACTTTCGCCATGAGGTATTTTCGCTGAGCACCGGCATCCCACAATTGCTGCTGCGTCAATCGCGGTGCAAACGCACAGAAAGCCGCAAAATCACGGAGGCAGTTGTCACCGGCAGTGATCAGCACGAGTAGCTCCTCACGCTCAACCAACAGGTCCTTTTCGTTCTGCGGATGAAGCACTCGGCTACAGAGTGCAATGGAAGCAATGAGTTCTGCCCTGGGGGGAAACTAGACGGTTAGTTTTTCGGCGGAGCCACTACCGGTCCGGTGCCTTGCGGGTGGCTCGTGCGTGGCTTCTCGATCTTTGTCGCACCTGCTGGAAGCTTGGTAATATCAAAGGCGATCACCTTGCCGTCCGTGAGCGTTTTGATGCGCAGGTCTTTGACGTGAATGCTGTTGGCATTGCCGCGATGGAGTTGGATGGCGAGCAGGCCTTCCAGAGCCCGGCCTTTTTCATGATGATCGATCAGCTCGGATGTAACCTTGCCGTTGACCTTGTGAACGAGGTGATTCCCGCGCGCGATGATCGTGTATTCGTTCCACTGGGAGACATCCACCTTCACGGGTTCGTGCTCGCTGAGCAGCCACAGCGCGCCGTCGGGATCGAGCAGGACGCTCCGGCCATTGAGCCCGAAGATGCCACGCCCCTTTTCCTCGTAGGTCATGCCCGTGTGCTCGATGGCGGGATGAATGTCGCACTGATAACCCGCGATCACCCATGGCGCGACCTCCGGCAGCTCGCGGCTGCGATACTGGATGCCCGAGTTGTTATCGCCCACCACACGCACCGTGGCCCGCAACTCGAAGTCCGCGACCTTGCCGGCGCGCCAGATAAGAAAGGTATTGTTCGCCAACGCATCCGGCCCAGGGCAAGTGCCGATGACCACTCCCTCTTCGACCTTCCACAGCTTCGGATCGCCGTCCCATCCTGTGAGATCTTTGCCGTTGAACAAGGAGGTGAAGCCGTCCTGAGCAAACGCGGAGGCGGCGAACGCGAGGAAGAGCAGGAAGGCTTTCATGGCTCTATTTGGCATCTGCGGCAGGGATAAGCTTCTCGCCTGAGGCAGGCGCGGACTTGGTGGGATCGCCGGTCAAAAGGCCCTGCTTTACGAGGAACCGATCGGCGGCGATGAGGGTCACGGTTTGCCACGGATCTCTATTGAAGAAGCTGTGGGCCTGGCCCGGGGCGATTTGCAGATCGGTGGTGGTGTTCCCGAGGGCCTTGAGTTTGGCGTAAGCGGTGTCCCATCCTCTTTTCCAAGTGTCCTGATCGCCGAAGAAGGCGATGGCGGGAGCGAGGTCCTTGCTCAGGTAACGCAATACATCCACTTCGGCGTCTTTTTCGTCATCGGGCGAGAAAGCGGGATTGAACCAGAGATAGGCGACGACGCGGGTGTCTATTTCCTTCGGATCCGCGGGGTCGTTGAGGCCGGGATTCAGCGTGGCCAGCGCGGAGATGTGGCCCCCCGCCGAGCCACCGCCGGTGATGATGCGCTGCGGATCGATGCCGAGTTCGGGGGCCATTTGTTTGAACCACCGAATGGCACTTTTTGCGTCAGTGATGCACACGCGCTTCCGTGTCTCACCAGCGGGCAGCTTGGCGGCGTCGTCCTTGCTCAGCATCTGATACTCCGCCGTGGCGCAGACAAGTCCACGACTCGCGAAGTATGCGCAGGCGATGCGAAACTGACTGAGTGAGCCGCCGCCCCATCCACCGCCGTGAAACAGAATCACGCCGGGCGCCCTGGCTTTCGCGGGATCGTGATTGGGCGGAAAGTAAATCTCCATCTGGCGTGGTTTCCCGGCGGAGGTTTTGTAGCTGTAGACCTTGCCAGCCGGAGCTTCGGCGCCAAGACCTGCCTTCCTCGCTTTGGTTTTGGGTTCGGTCGGCTTGTCGGCGGCGTTTAACGTCACAGCGGACACGAGCATCAAGAGGCAGGCGATGAGGTGTTTCATGATTATTTTTCTTGGGGAGTTTGGTTCGTCGGCGGTTGGGATGGGGATCGCTGCGGAATGGTCGCGCAAGCTCTGAAATCCGCTCATCAGCAAGGCGTGAAAGCAACTTTCTAGCGGAAATAGGATGAATTAGCCACGGAGTTTCGGGTTGCGTCGCGTGGTCAGAATCTGCGCCACTCGTGTGATGCGATCCCCACTTTGCTCGTCGCTCCGCTCGCTGCTGCTCGTCGCCGCTTTCCCTCTCACGCTGAGCGCCGCCGAGCCGCAGATCTTCGCGCCTGATCCCGCGAAGCTGCTCGTGCTCGATACGCGGGTGATCGAGCGCGTGGAGAATGCGCGCCTCGTTCTCGGAACGCCGGAAAAGGAGCCGCGCAATCCGCTGCTGCGTTCGGATCAGCCGTGGGAAAACGCGACGAACAATTATTACCCGAACGTGCTCTGGGATGCGGAGGAGAACGTGTGGAAGCTCTGGTACAAAGACGTGCTCGCGGACAAGGATGCGATCGCGCAGATGGACGCGCCGAGCACGGTGCACGACGTCGGCTGGTATCTGCTCTACGCGACTTCGCGCGATGGCCTCGCCTGGGAACGGCCCGCGCTTGGCCTGCACGAATTCGCCGGCAGCGCGGCGAACAACGCCGTGGCGCGCGACTGCCCGAACGTGGGTGTTTTCAAGGACCTGCACGATCCCGATCCGGCGCGCCGCTACAAGATGGTCTACGACGTGGGCCTCGGAAAACCGCGCGCGCGATTTAGCGCGGATGGCATCCACTGGGGCGAAGTGCGCGAGGTGCAGGGCTTCGACGCGCGGCAGGGCGACACGCACAACAACGCCTTCTACGACGCGCGGCTTGGGAAGTATCTGTGGTTCACGAAGCTCTACCTTGGTGAGCGGCGTGTCACCCGATTGGAAAGCGATGACTTCCAGACGTGGCGCAGCAGCGGCGTGGTCTTGCGCAGCACCTTCGATGAAGGCCGCGCGCACCAGACCTACGCGCTGACCGTTTTCCCCTACGCGAATATCTACCTCGGCTACGTGATGATGTATCACGTCGGCGCTGGGCGGACAGTGGATGTGGAACTCGCGTGGAGCCATGACTCGATCCACTGGCAGCGTGTGGCGCCGGGGAAAGTCTTCCTGCCGCTCGGCGAAAAGGGCAGCTACGACAGCGGCTGTATTTATGCCCAAGCCGGGCCGACAGTGCTGCAGGACGGCAAGGTGCTGATCTACTACGGAGGCAGCCCGACCGTGCATCTCGGCTGGAAACGCTCGGGCGACCTGTGCCTGGCGCGGCTGCGCGAAGATGGTTTTGCCGCCTATGAGCCGAACGAGACGGGGAGACCGGCGGTGCTCACAACTTCGCTCTTGCGTCCGACGGGCCAGCCGATCCGCCTGAGCGCGGATGGCGAGGTGACGATGGAGACGCTGCCGGAGAACGATGGCCAGGTGCGGCTGCGCCTCACGCTCGCGCCCGGCGCGAAACTCTACGCGATCACCGGCGCGACGCTCGTGAAGACCGATCTGCCCGCGCCGCGGCTGGAGTCGTTGCCACGTGTGCCCGCGCGTCCTCAGCCGGTCGTGATCTCTTTCGACCGCGACGCCGGGAATTGGAAGGGCGTGGACGCGATTGACCATCACCCGGAAGGCTACGTCTCGGTCACGCGCGCCAAGAACCTGCGCCCGATCCTGCACGGCCTGCCGCTGGAAGGGGACTGGCCCACGCTGCTCGGCGGCGATGAACTCACGCTCTCCGCCAGCGTCCGAGCGGCGAAAGCCGGCGGTGCCGTGCGCGTCGAGATCTTCGCCCGCGACGTCGCGCCGTGGACCTACGAGAAGCTCCCGCCTTTCACCACCGACTGGCAGACGATCTCCACGACGATCCGCTACGACTGGACCGATGAACAGGCTAAGGCTGCGGGCTGGCTGCCTTCGGCGCAGGGCTTCTCGTGGCGCGAGACGATCCGCCACGCGGGCAAGGTCGTGATCATGGCCGCGCAGGCTGGTGGGCAGGAGAGTTTCGAAGTGGATGAAGTGCGTCTGCAACCGCGGTGAGGGACGCAGTTCCCCTCACCGGCTAGCACAAACCGGTTGCGTTGTTGGGCGCGGCTGCATGACCACTTCAGCCTCGTGGTCTCTGGCCGCAGCATCGGGAGACGTTCAGCCTGGGCCTGGTGGTAGAGCCGCGAGATCAGTTCGCGATCGAGCCGGGGAGAGTAATACCGGGCGTGCGCCATGGTGGGTCTCCTTCGGTTGAGGGTGGATTGTAAGCGTAATGCAGAGTGCCATCGGAACATCCTGTGAGGGGCACGGGTTCACGCCCGGGAAGGCGTAAATTGTGTAGCGGTACGAAGCCAGCCGCAGAGGCTCGCAGCGGCGTTGCGCGTTTGCCCACGCTTGCGGGGTGATCTCCTGCACCTGGCTGATGGTCATTTTGGGCAGTCGGGTGAGGACATCGCGCAGGTGGCCCACGTAAAGAAGGTGTCGCCGCCGGGACGCACGCAGCTCCAAAAGTAGCCGAGCTTGGTCTGCCCGTGGTCGGGCGCGAGGTATTCGATCGGTGTTTCGTCCACCTGCACGTAACCGCCGCCGAGCACACCGGTGCGGATGTGTTCGTAGATCGGCCGCAGCCAGTCGGCAGCGAGGCCCATCCATTGCGCCATCGTCTGTGGCGAGATCCTAACATCGTGCCGCGTGGCGAAGATCTGCTCCTGCCGGTAGAGCGGCAGGTGATCGACGTATTTGCCGACGATGATCGCGGCGATCAAGCCGGGCGAACCGATGCAGCGATCTTGCAAGGTATTTAGCGGCGCGATGATCGGCGCGGCAAAAGGATGATCGCGACGCGCATATTTGTGCCGCACGATGCGCCGGCGGAAAAAATGTAGCGGGCTCGTAGTCGAGTTGCTCGTTCACTTCCTCGCCGATGCAGCGCCACGCTTCGGGACAGGCTTTGACCGGCTCCGTCGAGCGCCGTGGCGCCTCCGCGGCGTCGGCCTCTGTTGATTGATTCTTCGGCAAATAACCGGAATGCTGGCAAAGTTGAACAGACCAATTGGCAGCGCTCCGCCTCAGCGTCTAGCCTGGACGACGGAGCGATGGCTCGCGATCCCAGATGCGGCCTTGTTTTGCAGTCTTAGTGAACGGGCCGACGCTCTTCGCGCTGGTGAGCGCCACAAGCCCGGCATCGGGTTGCACGTTCGCTTTGTCGAGGAGCACCTGCGCGGCAGCGGTGTGGCCGATCACTTTGAGATGGGCGAAAGCGCTGGCGATCCAGTCGATCGCGGCGACTTGGGTGGCGAGGTCTTTTGCGCCCGCTTCACTGGCGAGGAGGACGACGGTGTCGAAGAAAACAGAGGGCGAGGCACTGAGAGCGCCGTTGACTTCGACGTGGACTCCATCGGCGTCGTCCACGCCGCCGATTTTGGGAGCGATGAGGAAGAGCGCGGCTTTCTCCGCTTTCCCACTGTTGCGCAACGCGGTGAGCAGAGCGCCCTCAAAACCGTCGGTCAGGAGAACACCGATCTTGCGGCCTCGGAGGGTGGCCGGAGCTTTGCCGAGGATGCTCAGGGCAGGCGAGGCTCCGAGATCGCGCGGCGCGACCGCGGGCGTGATTATGTCCGCCTGATCCGGCATGCCGAGGGCGGCGGCGACCTGCACGGACAAGTCGGCGTCGATGTTCGCGAGGTGGCCGAGCATCCGTGTGCGGATGGCTTTGATCTCAACCTTGCCAAGTTCAAACGCGAACGCACTGATGATATGCATCTGCTCGGGCTTGGTCATTGATCGGAAAAAGAGGCGCGCTTGCGAATAGTGATCGGCGAAGGTGGCGGAGCGTTCGCGCACTTTGGCACCGTCGAGTTGCTCGGGATAGCTGGTGAATCCGCGAGTCGGGTTTTCACGCGGCACGCCGCCGTCGAGCGAGTTCGGCTCGTAGTTCACGCGGCCTTTAGGGACTTCCATCTGGCGCAGACCGTCGCGCTGAAAATTGTGCATTGGACAGCGGGGCGCGTTGATCGGGATCTGGTGGAAGTTGGGACCACCGAGCCGGGAAAGCTGCGTGTCTTGATACGAATGGAGCCGTCCCTGAAGCAGCGGATCGTTGCTGAAGTCAATGCCCGGCGGGACGTTGGTTGGCAGGAAAGCGACTTGCTCGGTCTCGGCGAAGAAATTGTCCGCGTTGCGATTGAGGACCAGCTTCCCGACCATTCGCAGCGGGATGATTTCCTCCGGGATCAGCTTGGTCGGATCGAGCACGTCGAAGTCGAGCTTCGCCGCCTGCGCTTCGTCGAATACCTGGAGGCCGAGTTCCCATTCGGGGAAATCACCCTTTTTGATCGCTTCCCAAAGATCACGCCGGTGGAAGTCTGGATCCGCACCGTTGATCTTCACCGCTTCGTCCCAGAGCACCGACTGCGCGCCGAGTTTTGGCCGCCAGTGAAACTTCACAAAGCGCGATTCGCCCGCCGAATTGATGAGCCGGAAGGTGTGGACGCCAAAGCCTTCGATCATCCGCAACGATCGCGGGATGGCGCGATCGGACATCACCCACATCAACATGTGCATGCTCTCCGGCGTCAGCGACGCGAAGTCCCAGAATGTATCGTGGGCCGACGCTGCCTGCGGGAAACCGCGATCCGCTTCCATCTTCACCGCGTGGACGAGATCGGGAAACTTGATCGCATCCTGGATGAAGAACACCGGGATGTTGTTGCCCACGAGATCGTAGTTCCCCTCGCTGGTGTAGAATTTCACCGCGAACCCGCGCACATCGCGTGGCAGGTCGCCGGAGCCCGCGCCGCCCGCGACAGTCGAAAAGCGCACGAAGACTTCCGTCTTCACTTTCGGATCGCACAAAAACGCCGCCTTGGTGATCTCGCTCAGCGATTCATAGACTTGGAAGAAGCCGTGCGCGCCGGAGCCGCGAGCATGGACGATCCGCTCCGGAATGCGCTCGTGATCAAAATGCGTGATCTTTTCCCGCAGCACGAAATCCTCGATCAACGTCGGCCCGCGTCCACTGGCGCGGAGGGAATTCTGATTATCGGAGATCGGAACGCCGTGATTGGTCGTCAGCGAATCGGCGAGCTTCTCGACAGTCTGATGCGTCTCCGCGGGTTTGGCCATGCCGGCCTTGCTGGCAGATTTGCGGGGAGCGGGGGCATTGGATTTGGAAGCCATAGGAGTGAGGGGTGAGCAGACGGTATCGCGCGCCGCGAGCGGGTCGGCTGGTTTTTCCATTGCGTCCCCGCCAGCACAGGGCGGCCGAGCGGCCTGCTAAGCAGAGATCGAAACTTCGCCACGGCGGGATCGCGGCGCGCGTTTGGCAATCTCTTCCATCACCTCGTTGGCG
>JANOAZ010000174.1:0-17846 GCA_031411395.1 Chthoniobacteraceae bacterium | reverse complement strand
CGGCTTCGCTCGAAATGGCGAAGCGTCGTTTTGGTTGCTCGGCACCCGCCGGTCCGGCTGCGCCAGGTGCTAGTTCGTCCCGGTCGGAATGACGGGTCTATTTTTGGATGCTGCTTCGCGGTTGCAGCCCAACGCCCATTTTCACGCCCCTACGCCGCGTCGCCGGCGAATTCCCCCACGCGGCGGAACTTCGCGTAACGTTCGGCGAGGAGCTGGTCGAGGGGGATCTTGCAGAGCTCGTTGAGGTGCCGGGTGATGGCGGTCCTCAAGTTCGCGATCGCGGCATTGTGGTCGTGATGCGCGCCGCCGAGCGGCTCGGGAATGACTTCGTCGATGAGCTTGAGTTCGAGCAGGTCCTTCGCCGTCAGCTTGAGCGCAGCCGCTGCCTCGGGGGCGTGCTTGCGATGCTTCCACAAGATCGCGGCGCAGCCTTCCGGGCTGATTACCGAGTAGTAGGCGTTCTCGAGCATGACGACCCGATCCGCGACGCCGATGCCGAGCGCGCCGCCGCTGCCGCCTTCGCCGATGACCACGGAAATGATCGGCGTGCGCAGGATCATCATCTCCCGCAGGTTCACGGCGATGGCCTCGGAAATATGCCGCTCTTCGCTGCCGATGCCCGGGTACGCGCCGGGCGTGTCGATGAGCGCCACATAGGGCAGCGAAAACTTTTCCGCCAGCCGCATGTGCCGGAGGGCCTTGCGATATCCCTCGGGATTCGCGCAGCCGAAATTGCGTTTGATGTTCTCCTTTAGCTCGCGGCCTTTTTGATGGCCGATGACCATGCACTTTCGACCCGCGATGGTGGCGAAGCCGCCGGGCATCGCCTTGTCATCGGCAAAGAGGCGGTCGCCGTGCAGCTCAATGAATCCACTGAACGAAAGCTGCAGGTAATCCAGCGCGTAGGGCCGCGCCGGATGCCGGGCGATTTGCACCCGCTGCCAGGGGGTGAGGTTGAGGTAGATCTCGCGCTTGGTGTCGTCGATCTTTTCCTCCATGCGGCGCACTTCGGAGTCGAAGTTGATGTCGTTCGCGCGGGAGTGGCGCTTGAGATCGGCGAGTTTCTCTTCGAGTTCGACGATCGGTTTTTCAAATTCGAGCGGCTGCAATTTCATGGCGGAGTTATTCGAGAGTCACAGGGTTTCCGCGAACGAGCATTGCCGCGAGTTCCGCGGTCGCCTTTGGCGGGAGAGCGATGCCCGACGGCGGCTTCGATACTTTTTTGGGATCCGCATTGGGCGGTGGCTCGGCGTAGAGCGTGCAGTGATGAATGGAAGTGGAGATCCAGAAAGTCGCGCTTTCATATCCCTTGTCGGTAAAAATCACCCGGCCGCCGTCGTACCAGGCGATCCTCTCGAGCACCTTGCCAGTCTGCTTTTGCTGCGGCACACCCCTCTTGTAGGGCGGAATCTGCGTCGGCCAGGCGAGGATCGGGTACTGTTTGAAGAAGCGGCCGCCGTTGTTGACGATCACCTTGTTCTGCCGGCGGCTGATGGTGAGTGTGAAGTTGGCGGGCGGCAGGAGGAGCTTCTGGCCGATCCGCAGCATGCTGCCGGTCAGCGCGTTCGCCTTCATGATCAGCTCTGGCGTGCTCTTGTTTTTCCGGGCGACCCGAGTGATGACGTCGCCGCTCTTCACGATATAGACCTGCTTCTCAGGGGTCTGAATCGGGCTGAGGAAGATCCGCGTGTTGACGTCCCCGAGTTCATTGCGCGCGTCGTCGAGCTTCGTGGAGTGCGGGTTGCTTTCGATGAACTCCTGCAATGCCTTCCGGGCCTCTGGCAGTTTTCCCTTCAATTTCAAGGCGACGCACTTGTTGAAGTCGGGCACCGTCGGGTCCGGCGGCGCCGGGGTCGCGGGCGCTTCTTTCTCCCGCTTCAATTCGACCTGCGGCTTGATGAACAGGTCGTAGGCGAAATAGCCGCTCGCGCCGAAAATCACGCAGGCTAAGAGGAGGACGATAAGAACTTTCACGGACGATGCGGGATGGGTTGCGTGATGAATTAAAGGATTGGCAGAGGAATGGGAAACACGAAGACGCGCGGTGGGATCTCCCGAGACGCCCGCCACGGGCGAGCATTGCACGAGGCCCATCGTGCCACGGAAACCAGTTCTTGAGAGGCACCCTGCTCCGCACCCCCGCTGTCCACGGAGATCAGAGATTCTTCGCAAGCTCAGAATGACGGGGTTTTGGTGCGCGCTGCGCGCGGCAGGACTTCCGGTCGATCCTCTTACAGAAGCCCGCGTTCCCGGAAATCCCGGACATTTCCGCCCGCGGACTCCTCGATCAGATCGGAGGCGAATTTCAGAAGGCAGATTTCCCAGCCTTCATCGACGCCTTCGATGATCGCGCTGAGCGGGTCCTCGAGGCGATCCACCTTTTCCCGCAAGCGCCCGACGACCTGTTCCAGTGGGCCGTGGAGGATCTCGTCGCTCATGTCGCTTTTCCGGAACTGGATCCCGTATTTCACCACCGCGAGCTGCGGCGCATGCTCGTGGAGCCAGCGCCCGAATTCCTCCGCCCGCTCGCCGAATCCCTCGACGAGCATCCGCTGAATCTGGCCGGGAGTGATGATCTGGGGACGTTCCGCGTGCAAGCGCCCGTCGCGCACGCGCACCCGGTTCACGTCGTCCATGAGCTCGGTGACGAGGAAAAAGCGGAAGCTGGTCTGCCCGAACGTGGCGATGCGCCGCTCGGGCGCGTGGAGGACCCGGGTGTTTTCGATTGCGTATTGGACGGTGTCCTCGTTCGGCATAAACCGCCGAACCGTAAGGTCCAATGTCCCCCGCGCAATGAAACATTTGCGTGCGGAGAAGCACGCGAACTTTCCCTCCGCGCTACGCCTTCACCCGAGACCGCCGTGGAGGAGCGTGAAGATCCCGGACGGTAGGTCCCGGCACCCACTCGCCGGAGATCAGGACAGTTTTGGAATGCCGCGGCACTCCTCTTTCATTGCGACGGAGTTGCGCATCCACCAGATCCACCGCGGCTGCGCCGACCAGGTCGGAGTATTGATTAATCCCAGCCATCTCGCGGTCGTCGGCCGTGAGCCCGAGATTGGCGAAGCCGACATCCTGCGGAACCCGGAGGCCCAATTGCTGAAAGACCCCGAGACATTCACCGCCAATGCTGAGGACCGCGTGGGGCTGGTGCTCCTGAAACCAATCCTCGAACGACCGCGCGGCCGGTGCGGTTTGGAAAAGCGTCGGCACCCGCTCGGCGACCGCGATGTGCTGCTGGTAGGAAAGCATCGACGCGGTGAAATGCTGTTGCACTCGAATATCGCTGTCCTCGGGGATGGCCAGTCCGATCCGTCGATAACCGAGCGCGGTCAGTTCGCGGAGCGCCACGTTGATCGCCACGAACGGATCGTTGCTCGCACGATTCAACTCCGGCGCGGCCAGCGAATAGGAAATCGTCGCGGACGCAAAGCGGGGCCATTCCAATTGGAGTTCGCTCGCTCCCGGAGGCAGCGGGGCGACGATCACGCCGTGGATATCCCGCGTATTCAGGATGTCGCAGAAACGCCGCTCCGTCATCCCAGGCCGGCGCAGCCACCAATCCTCCAGGGTGTAGCCCAGCTCCGCCGCGCGCCGTCGGGCGCCGGCGTGGAAGGCGACGAATGGCCCCTGCCGACGCCACCCTTCCTCGGTGGGAAACGCCGTGACGTAGGCCAGGACCGATGGCTTTTTGACGTCGCGCGCCTGGCGGAGCTGAGTCATAAGCGCCGAGACCATCGGGTTTGGGCGGTAGCCGAGTTCGTCCGCAAATTGCCGGATGCGTGCGGCCGTCGGCGGGGAAATCTTCGGGCTATTTCGCAGCGCAAGGGACACGGCCATCCGGGAAACTCCGGCCGCGTCGGCGATTTGCTGCATGGTGGGCGCAGGTGTGGGGGAAAGTGCGGGGGAACTCATAGCGGAGCCAGATTCACAATGCCCACAATGAGCAAAGAAGCAAGGTAGGCCGACGGATTTGCCACCTTCGTTAGAATTCGTGCGGTTCCGCTGGCATTGGTTGACGATGAAAACGTCGGGCGGCCAGACGGGCGCTGCTCGACATCGCCGATGCACCGCCACTAGGTTTTGCGCAGTTTGGAAATTCCCACATCCCTCGCCATCATCGCCGGCAACGGCGCGTATCCGCTCGCCATGGCCCGCGCCGCCCGCGCGGCGGGAGTCGCGCGGCTCACGGTCGCTGCGTTCCAAAATGAGACCGACCCGGCCGTGGCCACCCTCGCGGATGAGATCGAATGGATGCGGGTCGGCCAGCTCGGGCGGATGCTCGGATTCTTGAAAAACAGCGGCGCGCGGTACGCCGTGATGTCGGGCCAGATTCATCCGAAAAACCTCTTCGACCTCCGGCCCGATCTCAAAGCTCTCGTCCTGCTCGGCAAACTCCGGCAGCGCCACGCGGAATCCATCTTCGGCGCGATCGGCGATGAGATGGCGAAGATCGGCGTCGAACTGCTCCCGGCCACGACCTTCATGGAAGATCATCTCGCCACGCCCGGTCTGATCGCGGGGCCGAAACTCAGCCGGCGTGAAGAGGAGGACGTGCGGTATGGCTTCCGCATCGCCAAGGAAACCAGCCGGCTCGATATCGGCCAGACCGTGGTGGTGAAAAGCGGCACGGTGCTCGCGGTGGAAGCGTTCGAGGGCACGAACGCGGCGATGAAGCGCGGCGGCGAACTCGGGCGCAAGGACGCGGTGATGGTCAAAGTTTCCAAACCGAATCAGGACTTCCGCTTCGACGTGCCCGTGATCGGCCCCCTCACGCTCGAAGCCGCCCGCGACGCCCGCATCCGCGTGCTCGGCGTGGAGGCGGGGCGAACGCTCCTGCTGGAAAAGGAACGCCTCACCGCGCTCGCCGGCGAACACCGCGTCTCAATTTTTGGCCTCGCCCTGTGACCGAATCCGCCATCCGCCATCCGCAGTCCGCCATCCGCGTCGGGGTCATCGGCACGGGCAGCATGGGGCGCAATCACGCGCGCATCTTTGGCGAGCTGCCGGGCGTGGAATTTACCGCCGTCTTCGATGAACGCGCGGACGTCGCCGCGGAGGTCGCGGGAAAGTACGGCGCGCGCGCGATCACCACGCTGCCGCAATTCATCGACTCCGTGGACGCCGCCACGATCGCGACGCCGACGGTCACGCATTTCGAGATCGCCCGGCAACTGCTCGAACACGGCAAACACGTCCTCGTGGAGAAGCCCTTCACCGAAACGCCGGACCAGGCCCGCGAGCTTTGCGCCCTGGCCCAGCAACGCGGTTTGATCCTGCAGGTCGGCCACATCGAACGCTTCAACCCGGTCCTGCCGGCGCTCGAGGCGCGGCTCACTCAACCGCGCTTCATCGAGGCAACCCGGCTGTCCCCCTATCCGGGCCGCAGCCTCGACGTGGGGGTGGTGCTCGACGTGATGATTCACGATCTGGAAATCATCCTGCACCTGGTCCGCTCGCCGTGGGTGCAGGTCGATGCCGTGGGCGTGGCCGTGCTGAGCCAGCGCGAGGACATTGCGAATGTGCGCATCCGATTTGATAACGGCTGCGTCGCCAACATCACGGCGAGCCGCATCAGCCAGGACAAGCTGCGCAAGATCCGACTCTTCCAAAAAGACGCCTACCTCTCACTCGACTACCAAAAGCAGGAGGGCTACCTCCTGCGCCTCGCCCGCGACGACGAGAAGGAAAGCTCCCTGCTGGGCAAGCTGCTGGGGGTGGCCACGGACTCCACGATCGTCACCGAATTCGCCGGACGGAAGATCGTGCGAGAGCCGGTGGACGTGGACAAAGGCGAACCGCTGAAGCGGGAACTCGCGGACTTTGTGGCCTGTGCCCGGGCCGGAGCGCAGCCAAAGGTCGGCGGACGAGAAGCGACTGCCGCTCTGGAGCTTGCGCTGGAAATTACGCGGCAAATCGAAACCACTGAAGAGCAGCGCCGCAGCCATTCGGACGCCTCGTGAAGATCTATCTCGTAGCCGGGGAAGCCAGCGGAGACGCGCGTGGCGCCGAACTGATGCGCGCTTTGCGGCTGCAACATCCGGAGCTGGAATTTTGCGGGGCGGGCGGCCATGAGATGCGCGCGCTGGCGGGCGGCGATTTCCTCGATTGGGCGGACGAGGCGGTGCTCGGCCTGTGGGATGTCTTGAAGAAATACGGGTACTTCAAAACGCAGTTCAATCGCATGCTCGCCGAAATCGCCCGGCTCGCGCCGGTCGCCGTGATCTTCATCGACTATCCCGGATTCAATCTGCGCCTCGCCAAAGCCGTGAAGCGCAAGCTCCCGGCCGTGCGGACCATTTATTACATCAGTCCCCAGGTCTGGGCGTGGCATCGCAGCCGGATTCCGCAGATGGCGCGATTCCTGGATCTCATGCTGTGCATCTTCCCGTTCGAGCAGCCGCTTTACGAGGCCAGCGGTCTGCACACGGTCTTTGTGGGCCATCCGATGCTCGATTCGCTGGAAACACGGCGAACCGACGCACTCCGGGACCCCGATCTCGTCGGGCTATTTCCCGGCAGCCGGCAGAAGGAAGTGCGGCGAATCTTTCCTGCGATGATCGAGGCCGCGCTGGTCATTCGGCGGGAACGGCCGGAGACGCGTTTCGAAGCGGCGGCCGCATCGCATCAGCTCGCCGATTTGATGCTCGGAATGCTGCGGCAGGCGGGCCTCGACGAAGGGTTTTGCGTCGTCCACGTCCGCTCGTCGCACGAGCTGATGCAGCGCGCCGCGGTGGGCATGGTGTGTTCCGGCACGGCGACACTGGAGGCCGCGTTTTTCGGGCTGCCGCTCTGTGTCATCTACAAGGTCGCGTGGCTCACCTGGGTCGTCGCCAAACGGCTCGTGCAGGTCCCCTTCCTCGGCATGCCCAACGTCCTCGCCGATCGCGAGATCGCCCGCGAGTTTTTGCAAGACGCGGCCACGGGGGAAGCGATCGGCGGCGAGATGCTGCGGCTCCTCGGCGACCCCGCGGCGTGGGCGAAACTCGAAGGCGAACTGGCCGAAGTGATCCGCGGGCTCGGCTCCCGCGGCGCAGCGCAGCGCGCGGCCACGGCCATCGCGGCGAACCTCCGGCTCTCCGCCTGATGCACGCAGCGCGCTCCGAGCCGGCGGCGCTCCGGCACTTCTCGTTCGTCCTGTTTGCCGTCATCATCGCGGCCTTTGCCGTGCGCAATCTCCCGTGGCACCTCGACGACTACGACCAGGCAAAACAGGCATTCGTCAGCTTCGAGATGGTCGAAAAAGGGCAGTGGTGGTTCCAACACACGCCTTCAGGCCGCATCGCGACGAAGCCGCCGCTGGCCGGCTGGATTTCCGCAACGCTCTATTACCTCATGGGAAAGAACGGCTGGGAATTTGCCTGGCGGCTTCCTTCGTTCGCCTCCGCGCTGATTTTGCTCGGGCTGCTCGCGCGTGTCGGGCGGGAGCTCGGCGGTGCGCGCGGCGCGCTGCTGGCGGCCTGCGCCTTTGGCTTCAATCTTGTCGCGCCGCGGCTCGCCACCCTCGTCCGCACGGACCTGCTGCTGACCCTGCTCATCTTCCTCGCGGGCTGGCTTGTCTTTGAAAAAATCCTCCGCGCGGAGCCGTGGACCACGCGGGATCGGCTGTGGCTGAGCCTCGCGGTCCTCGGCTCGATGCTTGTGAAGGGCCCGATCCTCTACGCCTTCATCCTGCCCGGCCTTGCGACCTACGCCCTGTGCATGTGGAGGCGCGGCGCGCCAAATCACGCGTGGTCGGGATGGTGGCCGTGGCTGACCCCGCTGCTCGTCTTCGCGCTTTGGGTTGGCATCGGCGTGCGCATGAGCCCGGAGTTTTACCAGCAGGTGGTGCTCCGGGAATTCCTCGGCCGCTTCGACCTGAGCGACGCGCCGGTCCACAAGCACCAGCCGCCGTGGTTTTACGTCATTCACCTGCTTCACAAGTGGGGCCCATGGAGCGTCGCGCTGGTCGCCCTCATGTTTGACCGACGCGTGCGCGCCCGCCTCCGCACGGAGCCGGCACTGCTTTGGCTCGCCTGCTGGGCGCTCGGCGGGCTGGTCGTCATGTCCCTCGTCCCTTCGAAACGGGTGGATCGCATTTTCCCGATCATCCCCCCGCTCTGCCTGCTGCTCGCCTCGCTGGCGCAGGAATGGTTTTGCGCCCGTACTCCGCGCCATACGCGATTGATGATCGCTCTGTTCTGGATCGCGGGCTTGATGAGCACGGGATATACGCTCTTTCACGTGGCCGCCTCATTTCGAGAAAATGACCGCGCCCTGCTTCATTTTGGCGCCGCGGTGAAGGCGCTCACTGGCGCGCGGCCGGATCGAGTCGCCGTGGTGGCTGCTCGCGACGAAGGACTGCTGCTCTACATCGGATGCACCGAATTCACGGCGATGAAGGACGCCGTCCAGGCGTGGCAGCGCGGAGAACTCGATCGCCTCGTCATTCGCGAAAAGGATTTGCGTAAACGCGCGTCCGAACTGGGACCAGCCACCAGGCTGCTCGAAAGCCCTCCCATCGGGTATGGCCCGTACTTTCTCATCGAACGCAACACCACCGATCTTAAAGCTCCGTCCACCCCATGACTCCCGACGAACTCTCCGCCCTGTGGGCACCGTGGCGCGTCGAATACTTCAAACCAAACACCGGCACGCCGGATTTCCTGCTCGCCGCTGCCGAAGCCACCGACGACGCCGCGCACCTCGTCGTCGCGCGGCGGACGCACACGTTCCTGATCATGAACCGCTACCCGTACGCGGTCGGGCATCTCATGGCGGTGCCAAATCGCAAGGTCGCGGAACTCAGCGCGCTCACCGCGGAGGAAAAGCTCGAGCTGTGGGAACTCGCGGAGGTGGCACAAACGCTTTTACGCGAGGTCATTCGGGCGCAGGGCTTTAATCTCGGATTGAACCTCGGCAAGTGCGCCGGTGCCGGGGTGGCCGATCATCTCCACCTGCACATCGTGCCGCGTTGGGAAGGGGACAATAATTTCATGCCCGTTCTCGCCGATACCCGAGTGCTGCCCGAAGCGCTCGGCTCGCTTTATGCCCGCTTGATCGCGGTGCGAAATCCAGCCTGACGGAAGGAAGAGTGGCATCGTGGTGGGAGGGCCGGCACCGGGGTGATTCCTTTGCGGGAGCGGTCCGCAGAGAAGAGTCGCGAGCATCCATCCCAGCTGCGGGTATGATTCTAGCTTTTATGGTCACTCACAACAATGCAGCCGCCGAACCACTCGAAGCCCCCTTCCTCCCTCACCAAGACGCAATGCTGGGTGAATGACGGTCGCGCCCTCTCCCTCCGGGTCGGATGGAGCCTCCTTCCGGGAATTCTTGGGATCGTTGCCATCACGGCCGTGATTCTCATTCTTGGCTCCAGCGAAGCCGTAACGAAGCATCTGGGCGCAAACGGAGTGTCCATTCTCAACACCGCGGGGATGGCTCTGCTCAGCACCGCCGCGATCGTCCTTCTCATCGCCTCGATGCTCCGCACCCAGCGGCTGTTCACGGCGCATCTCCGGCAGAGCGAACTGACCATTGGTCAGACCCAAGTCATCCTAGCCGCGGCGCACGATGCAGTGCTGGCGATGGACCATCACGGGCGAATCCAATCCATCAATCCGGCGGCGGAGAAAATGTTCGGCCTGCCGCTGGCGAAAGCGGTCGGGCTCAACGTGGCGCAGCTGATTCCGGATCGCACGATCTGGCAGGATCGCTCCGCGCTGCCGCGTTCCTTGACGGTCGCGGGCCAGCGCCATAATTCGCAAACTTTCCCCATCGACCTCCATCTCAGCGAACTGACTCTCGACGGTCGCCGCTCGCTGGTGGCACTCGTGCGCGATGCCACCGAGAGCGGGCGTGGCGCCGAGACGCTCCAGCAGATCGGCATCGGCGTGGCGGCGACGCCCGGGACGGATTTCGCGCGGCCGCTGCTTCGGCAGTTGGCGAAGGCGCTCGATACCAATCGCGCCTTTTACATGGAGCTCCTGGGCGAAGGCCACAGCGCCGTGGCGATGCTCACGATGGCGGAGAATGGCGACCTGCGCGGCACGATCGCGGTGGACCTCCGCAACAGCGCCTGCGCCGAAGTGCTCGGCAAGGGCTTCCGCCTCGTCGCAGACGGCGCGCGCCAGCAGTTCCCCGAGGATGCGATGCTCTCCGACCAAGGCGCGGGCGCCTTCGCCGGGATGCCGCTGCTCGATTCCCGCGGTCGGGCCGTGGGGGTCATTGGAGTCCTCCACGAGCATTGTTTGCGGGATGCAGCGACGATCGAAAACACGCTCCGCATCTTCGCCTCCCGGGTCGGAGCGGAGATCGATCGAAAGCGCGGCGAAGAAGCGCTGGGCGCCGAGAAGGAACGCCTCGCGGTGACGCTGCGCTCCATCGGCGACGCCTGCGTCACCCTCGATAACGACGGCCGCGTGGTCATGTTCAACCCCGTCGCCGAGCGCCTCAGCGGCCGGGTCTTCGACGATGCCGTGGGTAAGCTCGTGGGCGAGGTGCTCCACCTCGTGGATGCGCGCACCCGCCGCCGGTCGCAGCATCTCATCCAGCAGATCGTCAGCACCGGCGCGAGCGACGCCGCTTCCGCCTTGCACATTTTCATCTCCTGCGAAGGTGCGGAACGCCTCGTGGAAATGAGCAGCTCTCCGATCCGCGACCGGCTGGGCCGCAAGCTCGGCGCGATCATCGTGCTCCGCGATGTGACCGATCGCCAGCGCGCGGAGGAGGAGCGGCAAAAGGCCGAGAAGCTCGAGTCGCTCGGGCTCGTCGCGGGCGGCATCGCGCACGATTTCAACAACATCCTCACCACCATCCTCGGCAACGTTTCGCTCGCGCTCGGCGGCAGCGAGGTCCCGCCAGTGATCACCGAACGGCTCGGCGCGGCGCGCAAGGCGGCCCAGCGCGCCCAGGAACTCGCCGGCCAGCTCCTCACCTTTGCCAAAGGCGGTGCGCCGATCAAACAAGGCATCGACCTCGGCCAGTTCCTCGGCGACACCGCGCTTTGCGCCGTCGCGGGCTCGCGCACCTCCTGCGACCTCCAACTCGCGGACGATCTCTGGCCGGTGGAAGCGGATCCCGGTCAACTTTCCCAGGTCATCGCCAATCTCACGATCAACGCCGACCAGTCGATGCCGGCTGGCGGACGCATCCAGATTCTCGCGGAAAATCTCGATCTCCCCCTCGACTCGGTCGCGATCGGCCTGCGCGCGGGGCGGTGGGTGCGATTCAGCGTCCAGGATCACGGCGTCGGCATCCCGGAGCAGTATCTCAAGAAGATCTTCGATCCCTACTTCACCACCAAGCCCACCGGCAGCGGCATGGGTCTCGCCACGGCTTATTCCATCGTCAAGAACCACGGCGGCGTCATCCTCGTCGAAAGCACGCCAGCCGTCGGCAGCACCTTCAGCGTCTATCTGCCCGCGAGCGAAAAACCCATCGGACCCGCGGCCTGTGTCCCCATCTTGCCCACCACCGCCAAGCCGGGCAGCAATCGCGTGCTCGTGCTCGATGATGAGGAAGCCATCTGCATGCTGGTGACCTGCGCCCTCGAACCTCTCGGCTACGAAGTCACCGAAACTCAGGACGGGCTCGTGGCGCTCGAAAAATACGCCGAGTCGATGCGGATCGGCCAGAAATATGACCTCGTGATCAGCGACCTCACGATGCCCGGCCGCATGAGCGGCCAGGAAGCCATCGGGCGCCTCCGCGCGCTGGATCCCGACGTGCGCGCGATCGTTTCCTCCGGATACGCCAACGATCCCGTGATGAGCCGCTACCAGGAATTCGGCTTCACGGGCATGATCGCCAAACCCTACGAGATCGACGCGCTCGCCCGAAAGGTCGCGGAAATCATGGCGGAGGCTCCCGTACAGCGCGTCATCTATCACACGTTCGAGGAACGGAAGACGGCGTAGAAGGTCTTTCCGAGAGGCGCGGCCTACCTCCCCAACCCCGCGAGCTTTTCCCACAGCTCGCGCTCCTCGCCCGTCACCACTGCGGGGATCGTGACCTCGAGTTTCACGTAGAAGTCACCACGCTCGCCGGCCTTCGTCGGCAGACCGCGGGCTTTGAGGCGAAACTTCCGGCCCGGCTGGCTGCCTGCGGGAATCTTGAGGCGCACGGACCCGTCCGGCGTCGGCACTTCCACCTCCGTGCCGAGGACCACCCGCGCCACGGGCACGTCCAGCTCATAGACGAGATCGGAGCCATCGACTTCGTAATCGGGATGCCGCTCGAAGCGCACGCACAAGAACAAGTCCCCCGCCCCATGGCCGCCGGCGCCGCCGCCCTGCCCGGCGAGGCGAATCTTCTGGCCCTCGCGCACGCCCTTCGGGATGCGCACCTCGAACGTCTGCACCGCCGACTGCCCGTCGCGCCGAAAGCTGATCACTTTCTTCGCCCCGTGCAGCGCCTCCTCGATGCTGACCAGCAAGTCGGCCTCGATGTCGCTTCCCCGCGGCTCCTCCGCGGTTCCCGGAAACCCGCCAAAGCCCCCGCCGCGACGCCCCGCGGCCCCCTGCCCTCCGCCGAAAAACTGCTCGAAGAAATCGCTGAAGCCTGTGCCCCCAAAGCTGAACCCACCGCCACCAAATGGATCCCCACCGGGCCGGCGTCCGGCGCCGCCCGGACGCGGCGGCGGCTGCCGATCCCAATCCGCGCCGAGCGTGTCGTACTTCTGCCGCTTGCCCTCGTCGGAGAGCACTTCATACGCCTCATTGATCTCCTTGAACTTCGCCTCCGCGGTCTTCTTGTCCTTGGCCACATCGGGGTGGTACTGGCGCGCGAGTTTGCGAAAGGCTTTGCGGATATCGTCCTTCGTGGCGCCCTTCGGGACGCCGAGCGTGGCGTAGTAGTCTTTGTATTGCACAGGCGTGAGCGGAGGTATGAGGGGTGAGTGATGAGGTATGAAATTCAGCGGCGGATACCTTCATCATTCATACCTCATCCCTCATCCTTTTCTTCAGTATCCCTTCGGGTGCCGCACGACAAACCCCCTCGGCTCGCGCGGCCAGTCGCGCCAGCGGGGACCTTCATCGTTGCGGTGGCCGGTGGTATCGAGGCGCAGCCCGCAGATCACGGCAAAGGTGTGGCCGGGGCGCGCGTAGATGGTGATCCAACGGCCGGGCCCCGGCTCGCCCCAGGTCTGCAAGGCTTTCGATGGCGTCGGTTGATCGAGCAGGCCGGCGCCGTGCAGGAAATACGAAATCGTCCCCGAGCAATCGTAGCCAATGTCATTGAACGTGCCGTGCCCTCCGCCCCATCGGTAGGGTTTGTTCACGATCTTGTTCATCGCCCAGATGCCGTTCTTCACTGCGTCCGGCGCACCCTTCGGAGCATAGGCGATGCGTCCCTTCAAGACGGCCACTTTCCCCGCCACCGTCGGTCCTCCGGCGCGTGCGAGAGCGCTCGCCAGGATGGAAAGGAGAAGTGTGAGGAGGAGACGGAAATTCAAAACGGGGGCTGAACCAAAAATGGGAACGCACGTCTAGCGGCCGAGGGAACTTTGGGAAACGCAAAAATTCCGACGCCGCGCTACCCCGCACCGGAACTGATTGCGCTTCGATTCGTTTTCCAAATACTCCGCGCCGGTGATGCGGAAATCCACGATCGCCCTGCTGGCGATCCTCGCCCTCCTCTGCCTCCTCGCATCGGCCTGGATGTGGCGCCGTGCTTTTCCCATCGCAGGCGTGGATTTCAAGCTTTCCCGCGAAGCGTCCCGCCTCCGGCTCGAGCAGATCATCGAAAAACTGGGGCATCCCCTCGCCGGCTACCGGAGCGCGATCACCTTCTCGGAGGATGACGATACCAAGCGTTTCCTCGAACTCGAATACGGTGTGCCCGCGCTCGAGCATCGCACCCGCGAGGGGCTGAATATCTGGTATTGGACCGCGCGCTGGTTTCGTCCGATGCAGCACGAGGAATTCAGCGCGTGGCTCGATCCGCAAGGCTGGCTGGTCGGCTACACGCATACCATCGAGGAAGAGCGCGCGCTGCCTTCACTCGAGGCCGGAGCGGCGCGCGCGCTGGCGGAGGATTTCCTGCGGAAATTTGCGGATCACCACGCGTTCGAGCGCCTCGCTTTTCTCGAGGAAAATCACGAGCAGGAAGCGCATCGGCTGGACTGGACCTTCACCTGGGAACGTCCCGATCTGCGCCTGGGCGCCGCGCGATACCGGCTCTTCGTGACCGTCCAGGGAAATGAAATCGGCGCTTACAGCGAGGCGCTCGACGTGCCGGAATCGTGGACGCGGAGCTTCGCGGAAAAGCGGGAGTCGAATGACTTGTTCCAGTCGCTCGCGAACTACGCGACGATCCCGCTGGGCGTCGGCGTTTTCATCCTCCTCATCCACTATCTGCGCCGGCGGCAACTCGACCGGCGCGCCTTGCCGTGGGGCTGGCTGGTGGTTTTCGCCGCGGTCCAGGTGGGCACCGAGCTGAATGGCCTGCCCGTGCTTTTCTTCGGCTACGAAACGACCGCGCAATGGCACTCCTTCCTCTCCGGCGCCGCCTTCTCCGCGATGCGCTCGGTCCTCCTCGCGCCGCTTGCCTACTGGCTGCTCGTGATGCTCGCCGACGCGATCTACCGCGAAGGGCTGCCGCAACATCCTTCCTTCCGCCGTGCCCTCGGTCGCACAGCCTTGCACGATCCGCACACGCTGCGGGCGCTCGGGCTCGGCATCGTGCTCGCCGCGGTCGCGCTCGCTTATGTGCCGGGCTACTACCTCGTCGCGCAGAAGCTCGGCGCGTGGTGCCCGGTGGAGATTGATTACACCGGCGCGCTGAGCGGCTGGTTTCCATGGGTGGGCGGGATGAATACCGGGCTCTCGGCCGCCTTCACCGAGGAACTTTTCTTCCGCGTCCTCGGCGTGCTCCTGCTCGTCAAAATCCTGCGCCTGCGCTGGCTGGCCGTGCTCCTCGCCTGCACGACCTGGGCCTTCCTGCACAGCAGCTACGACCAGATGCCCGGCTGGCTCCGCGGCATCGAGCTGACCATCGAGGGCGTGCTCTGGGGCTGGGTGGTGCTGCGCTTCAGCATCATCGCCACGCTCACCGCCCACTACCTTTTCAACTGCACCCTCGGCAGCGTCGTCGTCTTCCAATCCCCATCCTGGACCGACAAGCTCGGCGCCGTCGCGGTCGCCGCGTGGCCCGTCGCGCTCTTCGCCTGGGGCTGCTGGCAGCGCCGCCGGGAACGCGCGCCCGAGGCCCACGTTCCGCCGCCGGTGGCCGTCGCACCGGAGCCACCGCCCGCCGTCGCGGCCCGCATCTGGGATTTCACGCCGCGTTGCTTCACCGCGCGCCAGCGCTGGGCCATCGTCGCCGCGAGCGTCGCGCTCATGACCGCGCTCTACTTCATCCCGCTCCCGCAGGATCGGATGTCCGCGCTCGGCGCCCTCGATCTGAGCCGCACGGAGATCGGCCATCGCGCGGACGCCATCCTGCACGAGCGCGGCTTTCGCCCCGAGACGTGGCGGCGCGTCATCAGCATGAGCACCGGCTCGGCTCCGATGAAATATCTGCTCCGCTACGGGTCCGTCGATGCGCTCGCGCAGCTCTTCGGGGTGGAATGGCCGGACGTCTCGTGGAGCGTGCGTTACTTCCGCATCGGCGAACGCGAGGAACTCGGCGTGACCCTGGATCAGCACGGAAAACTTCTGCGTTGGAACCACTCCCTGCTCCGCGAATCTCCCGGCGCGTCGCTCGACCGCGAGGCCGCGCTGGCTCTCGCCCGCGCCGCTCTCCATCGGGAACGCGGCGTGGATCTCGACCGCGAAAAGCTCGTCTCCGAATCCGTGACCGAGCAGGAAAATCGGCGCGACCACTACTTTGAATTCCAGCGCCTCGGCTGGACGTGGGGCGAGTCCGAGCTCCGCACGGCCGCCACCGTGCAGGGCGACGAAGTCATCCATCTTTCGCGCTGGGTGAAAGTGCCGGAATCCTTTGACCGGCAGGAAGCGAAGAGCGGCTGGCGGGACCTGATCGCCAGGGAATTCTCCGAGTGGACGACGCTCGGACTCGGCGTGCTCGTCGCGACCATCTTCATCCTCCTCATCCGCAAGGAACTCGCCCCGTGGCGGCTCGGCTTCGTCCTCGCGTTGTTCCCGCTCACCCTCAATCTCATCACCGCGGCCAACGACCTCCCGTGGTTCTTCGCCGGCTACAACACGACCACACCGCTCTCCCATTTCCTGACCAAAAAAATCCTCGGCGGCGCGCGCGGCCTCGCGGTCGGCTATCTCGGGAAAGTGCTGACCATCAGCGTCACCCTCGGGCTCGTCGCGTGGGCCTTCGGCTGGACTCCGCGCGCCTTCGCGCAAGCCCTCGCCGCCGATCCGCAACCGCGTCGGATCTGGCGCGATGCCGCGCCGCTGATCGTGGCCACCATGGCCGTCCTCTGGCTCGATCACGCCATGAAGACCGTCGCACTCAGCATCTGGTTTCCCTGGCGCGCCGCTTCCTTCTCCGCGCCGGCGGTGAACGACGCGCTTCCGTGGCTGGCCAGTTTCACCCAGGCCCTTTCGCACGGCTTCAATCAGACCATGAGCATCGCCATGTCCGCCGCGCTCGTCGCCCTCGGACTCCGGCGCTTTCCCCGGCTGACCCTCGCCGCGCTCATCCTCTACCCGATCACCGGCGCCCTCAGCGCCGACACGCTCGGCCACTTTGCCTATCAAGTCGCCACCGCCGAAATCTCCAACATCCTCCGCGTCCTGCTTGTGATCTTTGTCTGGCGCTTTAATCCCCTCGTCATCTTTGGCTCCTACGCCGGCCTGTCGCTGCTCGCCTCGATCATTCTTTTTCTCAAGAAGGGAGGCCCGGCCTACCGCTGGGACGGGATCATCCTGCTCGCCCTCGTCGCGCTCGTCATCGGCGCGCTGTGGCGCCACGGAAAGGCGCGACCGGGCGCATACTTTGGCAATGCAAAATCCAGCGCCTCCGGGAATGATCCCCACACCCTCGCATGAGCGACCTTTTCGCCCCACCCATCACCACTGAATTCGACCTCCGTCACGGCGACTGCCTGGCCGGGCTCGCGGAGTTGCCGGCGGAATCCGTGGACGTGGTCGTGACCTCGCCGCCTTACAATCTCGGCATCGCCTATTCGCAGTATGAGGACAATGCGCCGCGCGAGGAGTATCTCGACTGGTGCTACCGCTGGGCGGCGGAATTGAAACGGGTGCTCCAGCCGGGCGGCTCCTTTTTTCTCAATGTCGGCGCGGCCCCGGCCAATCCGCTCTTTCCCCATGAGGTGCTGCTGAAACTGCAGCCGCTCTTCCGCCTGCAAAACACGATTCACTGGATCAAGTCGATCACCGTGCAGCCGCGGAAATCGCCCGAGCTGAGCGTCGGCCACTTCAAGCCGATCAACTCGAAGCGCTATCTCACCGACTGCCACGAATACATATTTCACCTGACGAAGACCGGCGACGTGCCGCTCGACCGCCTCGCCGTCGGCACCGCCTACGCCGACAAGAGCAACATCGCCCGCTGGGGTCACACCGGCGGCGAAGACAAACGCTGCCGCGGCAACAACTGGTTCATCCCCTACAAGACGATCCTGAGCCGCAACGCGGAACGCCCCCACCCCGCCACCTTCCCCGCTCAGCTTGCCGAATGGTGCCTGCGCCTGCACGGTCTGCGCCCAGGCCTCACCATGCTCGATCCCTTCCTCGGCCTCGGCCACGCCGCCGAAGCCGCCGCGACCTGCGGCGTGCAGAAGTTCATCGGCTTCGAAATCGACCCCGGCTACCTCGCCGAAGCGCGAGCGCGCCTGGGCTGCGCCTGAGCCTCGCTGGAGGGACACGCTCCGTCGTGTCCCAGTCCCTAATTCCGACGCACCAGGCTCCGCACCTCCGCCCGCG
>JANOAZ010000173.1:0-10455 GCA_031411395.1 Chthoniobacteraceae bacterium | reverse complement strand
GGGGCGTGAAAAATTCCTTGCCGGCTCGGCGGGGAAAATCGCGCTGAAGAATTCTCCGCGATGCTAGCGGACCGCTGCCTCGGCCGCACCGATCATCGCGCGGCGTTCGTGCGGGATGGTCCAGCGCCAGCGGTGTTCGTCATCGAGCGAGTCGATCGGGTCGAAGTAGAGGAACTTGCGCCCTGGCTTTACCCCGGGACTGGTGAAGACGGAGATGCCGCTCGCGCGGTCGTAGTGCTCGGGGCTGTGCACGTCGCGCTTGCCGCCGCCGCCGGGGGTATCGAGGACAAAGCCCGGAGTGTTGAAGCCTGCGGTCGAGCCGCGGACGTGCTTTTCCAAATGCTGCGCAGTGGCGACGGTGGTGCGCAGGTCTTCGACGCCGGGGACCATGTCGTGAACGTACACGTAATAAGGATGCACATTCACATAACTCAGCCGGCGGACGAGCAACTGCATGGTCGCGGGAGTCCCGGTGGCGACGCGCAATGTGAAGGACTTCGAGCGCTTCGTGCCTTTCGGGCTGAAGGTGCGCGCTGTGGAGACGATCGCGAGCGCGTAAGCGCCATTGAGGCACCCCCCTTTAGGAGCGATTAGACGACGGGCAGAAATTTCTCGACGCCTGTGTCGCGCGCGGACACGTTCGCGCCCGATTCTCTTCCGCGTCGGACTTTGGAGTGGGTTGTCGTCTGGGTTTACGCGGCGGATCTCCTGCCACACCCTCCGAAATGAAACGTCCCTCACTTTCATGACCATGAAAATCACGACCATCGAACCGCTCGAAGCCCGCATCGCTCCCGCCGCACTGGCCACCCTCAACCTCGCCGATCTCAACGGCGCCAACGGCTTCAAGCTCACCGGCGAAGCCGCGGGTAATCAGACGGGTCTCTCGGTGAGTAGCGCCGGAGATTTCAACGGGGATGGCTTCGGAGATCTCATCGTCGGCGCGCCGTATGCGGGGGTGAACAACGCCTTCGGAGCCGCCTATGTCGTCTTCGGAAGCGACTCCGGGTTTGCGCCCGAACTCGATCTTGGCGCGCTCAATGGCACCGATGGCTTTCGCATCGATGGTGTGGTGGAAGGTGAAACGCTGGGCTTCTCCGTGAGCGGCGCGGGGGACGTGAATGGCGACGGGTTTGACGATCTCATCATCGGCGATGCCGGCACCACTGATGGCGGCGCGGAAGCGACGACCTACGTCGTCTTCGGCCAGACGATCAGCGTGGGACCGGTGTTCGATGTCACCACGCTTTCCGGTGCGAATGGCTTCAGGCTGATCAGCGGTGATGCAGGCCAGGTGGCGGTGGCCGGCGCGGGAGATGTGAATGGCGACGGATTTGGTGATGTGATCGTGGGAACAAAAATCGCCCAGCGACCGGCCGGCGATTCCAGCGGCGCGGCCTACGTGTTTTTTGGCAACGCCACGGGATTTGCCGACATCGTGGATCTCGCCGCGCTCGATGGTACCAATGGTTTCAAGCTCACTGGCGCGGAGTCCGACTATGCAGGCTCGGCGGTGAGCGGGGCCGGCGACATCAATGGCGACGGCTTTGACGATGTGATCGTCGGTGCGACCCGGCAACCTGCGGGAGAGCCGGGCGCCGCTTACGTGTTCTTCGGCAAGGCGCTCGGGTTTGCCGCAGACTTGGATCTCGCGGGCTTGAATGGCGCCAATGGCTTCAAATTCAGGGGCGGCTATTCGGGAGGCGGCGCCGGCAGTGCCCTGAGTGCCGCAGGCGACCTCAATGGGGACGGTTTTGCGGATCTGATCGTGGGCGCACCGGGGGCCAGTTCTGGGGCGGGCGCCGTCCACGTGATTTACGGAAAGCCTTTCGCGTTCCTGGCCGAGATCGGCACCCCCGATGTTCAGTTGGATGGCGAAAAGGCCAACGACGCACTGGGAACTTCAGTGAGCCACATCGGTGATTTCAACGGTGACGGCTTCGGCGATGTGCTCGTGGGCGCATCCCACCAGGGCGGCGGCCGCGGCAGTTCCTATGTCGTCTTCGGTGCGCTTTATAGTTTTGGCTACACTGATCAGGGTCTCGGTGGGCTCGACAACAAGACGGGATTGAAAATTTTCGGTGCAGCTGCCGGCGACAATTCCGGCCGCTCCGTGAGTGCCGCTGGGGATGTCAATGGGGACGGTTTCGCCGACCTCATCATCGGCGCAAGCCAGGAATTGTCCGCCGGGGCGGGCGCCGCCTACGTGGTCTTCGGTTTCGGCACGAAGGTGACCATTTCAAAAGACAGCAAGACCGCGACGTTGCGCGATAGCGATGGCGACCTCATCACTGTGAAGACCACGAAAGGTTCCCTTGACCAGAGTCAATTTGAAGTGGGATCGCACGGCGGGTTGATCGGTCTCGATTTCAGCAAGGAGGGTCGCTTCTATATCGGCGGTATCAATCCCTTCAGCGGGACCGACCTCACCATCTCCGCCACGAAAGCTCCCCTCGGCACCGTCAGCGACGGCCAAGTGAATGTCACCAGCATCCTCGCCGATGGGGCCGATCTCGGGAACGTGAAGGTGCAAGGCCGGCTCGGCCTGCTCCACGCGGGCGATTCGAACTTCAAGACTCCCGGCGTGAAGTCGCTCACGGTCAATAAGCTCGGCGCGCCCGATGCCGTGAGTGGGATCTTCGAGACGAAAATCGCCGGCCCGCTCGGCACGCTCACCGTCAATGGCGATGTGCTCGCGGCGAACATTATCGTGGCCGGCCGGACCGGGGCGAATGTCGGCAAGGTGGCGATTAGGGGCAGCTTCACCGACAGCCTCTTGCACGCGGGCGGCAACATCGCCGGCCCCGTCACCATCGGCGGCGATCTTTTCACCCACGGCGATTTCCAGGGGATCATCGCCGGCGGGAAGCTCGGGGCGGTGACCATCACCGGCAGCCTGAAGAGCAGCGATGCCTCCACGCCTGCGATCATCTCCGCGCTCGGCACCCTGGGGGCGAAGACCGCCGCGGCGTCCATTGCCATCACTTCGCTGACCGTCGGCAAGAACGTCCTCAACGCGAAGATCCTCGCCGGCTACAGCGCCAGCCTCGCGCCCGCCAATGCCGACGCTTCCATCGGCGCCGTGATCGTGAAGGGAAATTGGAACGCCAGCAGCCTCGTGGCCGGAGTCTTCGACACGTCCATCGCCGGCGACGGGATCTCGCCGCGCGACGGCTTCGGCCAGAACGACACGCCGATCGGCGGCGACACAACGCCCACGATCTTCGCCACCATCGCCAGCATCACAATCAAAGGCACCGTCGCGGGGACCACCGGCGGCACGGATCACTTCGGCATCATCGCGCAGAAGATTGGCGCGCTGACCCTTGGCGTCTTGAAGCAGAACCTTTCACTCGGCGCCGCCAATCTCGCGCTCGGCACCACCGGCGACTTCCGCGTGGTGGACTTTGCCTGAGGGAGAACGCGGGCTAATGAATTCTCAGCGCTGCTACCGGACCGCTCCCTCGGCGGCGTCGATCATCGCGCGGCGTTCGTGCGGGATGGTCCAGCGCCAGCGGTGTTCGTCATCGAGCGAGTCGATCGGGTCGAAGTAGAGGAACTTGCGCCCTGGCTTCACCCCCGGACTGGTGAAGACGGAGATGCCGCTCGCGCGATCGTAGTGCTCGGGGCTGTGCACGTCGCGCTTGCCGCCGCCGCCGGGGGTATCGAGGACAAAGCCCGGAGTGTTGAAGCCTGCGGTCGAGCCGCGGACGTGCTTTTCCAAATGCTGCGCAGTGGCGACGGTCGTGCGCAGGTCTTCGACGCCGGGGACCATGTCGTGAACGTACACGTAATAAGGATGCACATTCACATAGCTCAGCCGGCGGACGAGCAACTGCATGGTCGCGGGGTCGTCATTCACGGTGCGCTGAAGGACCGACTGCGAGCGCACGTGGATGCCGCGTTCGACGAGGCGGTTCATCGCGTCCTCGGTGATGCCGGTGATTTCCGCGGGGTGATTGAAGTGCGTGTGGATGACGACGTCCTTGTGCAGCGTGCGGCCCAGATCCACCACACGAGTAAGCGCGTCGAGCCACGCGTGGTCGCTGAGGATTTTCTGCGGCAACACGCAGAGGCCTTTGGTCGCGTAGCGGAGGCGGCGAATATTCGGCATGCGGAGCAGGCGATCACCGATGAGTTGAATGTGCTCGGGCTTGAGATTGTAGCTGTCGCCGCCGCTGATCACGATATCCTCGAGATCGGGCTGCGCGGCGATGTAAGTGAAGGCCTGCTCCCAGCGCGCGAGATTGGTGGAGAGCTTGAGCTTGGCCACTTCGGGCGTGTCATTTCCCACCGCATAACTCCGCGTGCAAAAGCGGCAATAGACCGGGCAGCTATCCTGCGGGAGGAAGAGCGCCTTGTCGCGGTAGCGATGCGTGAGGCCGGCGACGGGCGAGTCCTCCTGCTCGTGCAGCGAATCGAGTTGGAGCATCGGATGATCGGCCCGCTGCTGCGAGCGCAGCGGGAGAAATTGCGTGCGGATCGGGTCGGCCTGCGGATCGCGCCAGTCGATCAGGCCGAGCAGGTAGGGCGAAATGCGCAGGGCCATCGGCGCATTGGCGACCCCGGATTCGAGGTCGGTGTAAAAACTTTCGGGCACGAGCCCGCCGAGGGTCTCGCGGAGTTGGCGCGCGTTGGTGACGGTGTGGCGGTTTTGAAAGATGTGGGTTCGGAATTGTTCCTCGCGGACGTTTTCGTAAGCGGGGATGCCGCGCCAGAACTCATCGCGGCGGAGACTGCGGTGGTCCGACTGGACCGGGGTGGAAGTGACGGCGGCAGGAGGATCGACGTGGGCGGTATCGGTGAACATGGCAGTGGATTGTGTTGGGTTTTCGGAAAAAGATCGCGGCGTCGGGCTCACGCGGACTTGCGGGAGCGTGGCGTCGGCGCATGCGCGACGCCCTCCAGGGCATCGGCCAGGGTGCGTTCCGCGAGCGAGGCCTCGAGCGCGCACTGGGCGGAGGAGAAAACATCCTCCAGCACGCGCTTGATTTGCCGGCCCACCGGGCAGCGTAGATTCGGGTGGTGCCGTTTGCCCGCGAGGGAACGTTGCGGCTCGATCGCACGATAGATTTCATCGAGTCCGATCGACTCGGGCGCCCGGCACAAGGTGGCGCCGCCGCCCGCGCCCTTCACGCAACAGACGAGTCCGGCGCGGCGGAGCGAAGAAAGGATGCGCCGGACGACGACGGGATTGGTATTCACGCTGCCGGCGAGCACGTCGGAGGTCATTCCTCGGCCCGGCTCGCGGGCGAGCATGGCGAGGATGTGGACGGCAAAAGCGAATCGGCAGCTTTCGGCCATAAGGTGGGGGTATTTGTAATCACGGCGGTTACAGATGTCAACTGACCTCAGCGGTCGGCGGTGCGCTCGCGAATGCGTGCGATCGCCCAGGCGGCGTGCTCGGCGATGAGCGGTTCGGGATCGAGCGCGGCGCGGGTGAGAGCTTCGAGATCGTCGGCGGTGCCGACGTTGCCGAGCGCGACGCAGACGTTGCGGAGGAAGCCGCGGCGCTTGATTCGTTTGATCGGCGATTTGCGGAAGAGCGCGCGAAAGCCATCGTCGTCGAGCGCGAGGAAATCGCGCAGCGTCCAGTCGTGGACGAATTCGCGGGGGGCGAACGCCGCCTCCCGCGAGGAGCGGGCGAAGCGGTTCCACGGGCAGGCATCGAGGCAGTCGTCGCAGCCGTAGATGCGGTCGCCGATGAGCGGGCGGAATTCCATGGGGATGCTCCCTTTCAACTCGATGGTGAGATAGGAAATGCAGCGGCGGGCATCGAGCTGATGTGGTGCGGTGATCGCGCCCGTCGGGCAGGCGTCGATGCAGCGCGTGCAGCGGCCGCAGTGGTCGGGCATGGGCGAGTCGGGCGCGAGATCGAGAGTGGTGAGCACTTCGGCGAGGAAGAACCAGGTGCCGAGTTTGGGGTGAATGAGCATGGTGCTCTTGCCATGCCAGCCCGCGCCGGCGAGGGCTGCGAAGTCGCGTTCGAGCACCGGCCCGGTGTCCACATAGCAGCGCTGCAGGCCGCCGCGGGCACGCAGCCAGGCGTCGATCGCGGCGAGTTTTTTCTCAATGACTTCGTGGTAGTCGTCGCCCCACGCGTACCGCGCGATGCGACCGGGAGGCGAGGAGTCAGTAGACAGGAGACAGGAGTCAGGAGTGGGCGTCGCATTCTCCTGACTCCCGACTCCTGACTCCTGACTCCTGTCCTCCTGCCAGTAATTCATCGCCAGGACGACGACCGACTTCGCGCCGGGCAGCACCGCTTGCGGATCAGTGCGGCGCTCCTTGTTTCGCTCCAGCCAGGACATCTCGCCGGCTCGGCCGTCGTCGAGCCAGGCGCGGAATTCGGCGGCGTGCGGCGGCGCGCTGGCGGGCGCGACGCGGCAGAGGTCGAAGCCGAGTTCTTGCGCGAAGGCGACGAGTTCTGTCTTCACGCCCCACTCTGCCATGCAAACGCACGGCGTGCCTCGGCGATCACGGCATCCGCCGTTTGGGCATGTGAAAGGGTGGTGTTGTCGATCGTGAATTTGGCCGCGGCGGCATAGGCGGGCTGGCGTGCCGCGAGCAGGCCCGCAACGGTTTCGCGGGGATTGGGAGTCTGGAGCAGGGGACGCTTTGAATTGCGCGAGACGCGTTCGAAGATCACTTCCTCGCTCGCCGTGAGGAGCACCACGAAGCCGAGTTCGCGGAGCAGTTCACGATTGCGCTCGCGCAGGACCACGCCGCCGCCGGTGGAGATGACGCAGCGTTGCAAATGGGTGAGCGATTCGAGCACGCCGGTCTCCAGATCGCGAAAGTGCTCTTCGCCTTCGAGCCGAAAAATCTCCGGGATCTCGATCCCCGTGCGCTGGACGAGCAGGGCGTCGGTGTCCACAAACTGAAACCCGAGCCGCCCCGCGATCAGTCGGCCGATCGAAGTTTTCCCGCTGCCCATGAAACCGATGAGGACGATGTTCTGACGGGGAGTGGACATGGGAAATCGCGGATGGCGAATCACTAACGGCGAAGAGGCGGCAAACATGAAGGACAAATGCGAAAGGGCGTGCGGCCCGAGCGCTCGCGTGCGCGTTTGCCTCTCGATCGCAGCATTTCAAAATTGCCATCGCCCGCCGCGGCGCGCCAAATGTCGGCTCTATGAGTTCCGCCAAACCGCTTGTCGCTGTGATCATGGGCAGCAAGTCCGACTGGGAGACGATGCGTCACGCGGTCGAGGCGCTGGAGCGCTTTCACGTGCCGTGTGAAAGGCGGGTGGTCTCCGCGCATCGCACGCCCGATCTCATGGCGCTCTTCGCCCGGGAAGCCGCCGGACGCGGGGTGCAGGTGATCATCGCGGGTGCGGGCGGCGCGGCGCATCTGCCCGGGATGGTGGCCGCGCACACGCGGCTGCCGGTGATCGGCGTGCCGGTGGAAAGCCGCGTGCTGAAGGGCGTGGACTCGCTGCTTTCGATCGTGCAGATGCCTGCGGGCGTACCCGTGGCCACGGTCGCGATCGGCGCCGCGGGCGCCACGAATGCGGCGCTGCTCGCGGTGGGCATCCTCGCTTTGCACGACGAAAAACTCCGCGAGGCGCTGATCGACTTCCGCGCGAAGCAGACCGAGGAAGTGCTCGCCGCGGAGCTGCCGTAGGAGATGGCAAAGGCTCCCATCTTCCTCCCCGGCTCCACCATCGGCGTGATGGGCGGCGGCCAGCTCGGACGCATGTTTGCGATCGCGGCGCGGCGCATGGGCTACCGGGTGCATACTTTTTCGCCGGATGAAGACACACCCACCGGCCAGCTCGCGGATCGCGAAGTGGCGGCGAGTTACGATGACGAGGCGGCGGTCCGCGATTTTGCGCGCGGGGTGGATGTGCTCACTTTCGAGTTTGAAAACATCCCGGTGGAATGCATCGACTGGGCCGCGGAGCATTGTCCCGTGCGGCCCGCGGGGCGCGTGCTGCACCTCTGCCAGCATCGGCTGCGCGAGAAGGAATTCATGGCGGCCGCGGGTCTGCCGCTGCCGCCGTTTGCCGCGGTGCAAAGTGCGGCGGAACTCGTCGGCGCGGTCGAGCGCATCGGTCTGCCGGGCGTGCTGAAGACCGCAGCTTTTGGCTACGACGGCAAGGGCCAGCGCAAGTTGAAACCGGGCGATGATCTTGTCGAAGCATGGGGACAGTTTGCGGGGCAGACCGCGGTGCTCGAGGTCTTCGTGGATTTCGACTGCGAGCTGTCCGTCCTCGTCGCGCGCGGCGTCGATGGAGAAATGAAGACCTTTCCCGTGGCGCGCAACGCGCACACCGATCACATCCTCGACGTGAGCGTGGTGCCTTTCGGCGATGAGAACGTGGAAAACGCCGCGCGTGAACTTGCTTGCATGGTCGCTGAAAAGCTCGAACTCGTGGGCCTGCTCGCGGTGGAAATGTTCCTCACCCGCAGCGGAGATCTGCTGATCAACGAACTCGCGCCGCGTCCGCACAACAGCGGCCACTGGAGTTTCGATGCGGCGGTGACGAGCCAGTTCGAGCAGCAACTCCGGGCAGTCTGCGGCCTGCCGCTGGGCTCGACGGAAATCCTGCGCCCCGCCGCGATGGCCAATCTGCTCGGGGATCTCTGGGCGAAAGGTGAGCCGGACTGGGCGGCGGCGGCTGCGTTTCCCGAGGTGAAGATTCATCTTTATGGAAAGGCCAGCGCGCGTGCCGGGAGGAAGATGGGCCACCTCGTGGCGTTCGGAGGCACGCCGGAGGAAGCGGCGGCGCGGGTGCGCGCGGCGCGGAGCGCGCTGACGGGCGGGCGCTGACTCGCGGCGCTTTTTGTTGTCGCCAACGACCGGCCCGAGGGGACAAAACCTGACGCCTTTTTTGCTCCGCCGAAATCTCACGCCACCGAATGGAAACCCGCCTCGCGCCCACCACCACGCCTTCCGATCTGGAAGCGGCGGTCGCGGCTGCGGTCGATGAATTGGCGGCGGGAAACCCGGTGGCTCTCCCGACAGAGACCGTCTATGGGCTCGCCGCCGACGCGACGCGCCCCGATGCGGTGGTGAAAATCTTCGAAGCAAAGGAACGTCCGCTTTTCGACCCGATGATCGTGCATCTGCCGAGCGAGGAGTGGCTCGAAAAGATCACCACGATCCCGCCGCGGAGTCGCCCTCTGGTCGCGGCGTTGATCCAGCGTTTCTGGCCTGGCCCGCTCACGCTGGTGCTGCCGCGGCGGGAAAATGTGCCCGACATTGTGAGCTCCGGTTTGCCCACGGTGGCGGTGCGGATGAGCGCCCATCCCGTGTTTCAGGCGGTGTGCGGCGCTTTCGGAAAACCGCTCGCCGCGCCGAGCGCGAACCGCTTCGGCCGGATCAGCCCGACCACTGCGGCGCACGTGCACTCGGAACTCGCCGGGCGCATCCCGCTCATTCTCGATGGCGGCCCGACCGAGCACGGGCTCGAATCGACGATCGTGAAAGTGGAGGGACCCAATCTGCGGCTGCTGCGCGCTGGGCCGGTCACCCCGGAAGGATTGGGGAACGTCTGGCGGGAGGTCCGCGAAGCGCGCGGAGAAAAAACCTCGGAGGTCGCTTTCGCGGAATTTTTTGAAAAGCTCGGCGTCTCTTTCCCTCCGACCGCGCCGAGTGGAGAGGGCCTGCTGATCGAAGCTCCGGGCCAATTGCTCACGCACTATGCGCCGATGACTCCGTTGCGGCTCCTGCCGCAGAAGCTGGATTTCCTGCCGCCCGCGGCCGGCAAGCGAAAGCTCGGCATCCTCGCATTCTCGCGTCCCCCCGAGGGCGCGCACTACGCCCACGTGGAGATTCTCTCACCGACGGAAGATCTGCGGGAAGCCGCGGCGACTCTCTTTGCAAAACTCCGGCATCTCGACGAAGCCGGGCTCGACCTGCTCTATGCCGAGTGTGTGCCCGAGGTGGGGCTCGGCGTTGCCATCATGGATCGGCTTCGCAAGGCTGCCACCGCTCATGTCCACTGAACCCGGCACGCCGGTCCCGCCCTCTGCCGAGACTTCCTCCGGCAAGGTCAACACCAAGGCCGCCGGCATCGTCGGGATGGCCGTCATGTGCAGCCGCGTGCTGGGGCTGATTCGCGAACAGATTTTTGCGTGGCTCTTCGGCGGCGGGAAGGAAATGGACGCGTTCACCGTCGCCTTCCGCACTCCGAATCTGCTCCGCGATCTCTTCGCGGAAGGCGCGCTCTCCACCGCGTTTGTCACCACCTTCTCGAAGAAGATCGCGACCGATGGCGAAGCCGCGGCGTGGCGGCTCGCGAACAAAGTGGCGACGCTCGCGTCGATCTTCATGAGCGCCGTGGTGGTCATGGGCATCGTCATCGCGCCTCTGCTCGTCAGCGTCCTCGCGCCCGGTTTCGCGGACACCCCGGGGAAGCTGGAGCTGACCGCATTTCTCGCGCAGCTCATGTATCCCTTCATCCTCCTCGTCTCGCTCGGCGCGCTGATCATGGGGATGCTGAAT
>JANOAZ010000172.1:0-34121 GCA_031411395.1 Chthoniobacteraceae bacterium | reverse complement strand
TACCTGGGCATGGTGGCCGAGGTGTCCGCGCCGGGCAAGGTGATCAAGGTGCACAAGGTGACGTCGGCCACGATCGTCACCTTACGGCAAAGGCCTGCTGCCCCTCGCCTACGGACAGCTCGCCGGCGATTTGAAGGAAGGCGCGCCCGCCATCGGCATCGTCTCGCAGCGCTACGACAACCCCGCGCTCGACCTCTTCAACGATCCGCGCAACGGCAGCTTTTCCGACGCGCAGGTCCGCATGTGGTTCCGCATGCAGGAGCGCGCCCGCGCCGCGGACGCGCCGCCCATCACCACGCTCGCCAAGCTCGACAGCGGCGACATCTTCCTTGCGGAAAAGCCGTTCGGCGAAGGCCGCGTCATCGCCTGCGCCGTGCCGTGCGACGCGGATTGGAGCAACCTGCCGATGCGCCCATTCTACCTTCCGCTGATGCAGCGCCTCTGCGTTTACCTCGCTTCCACCGTCTTCCCGCCTCGCAATCTCGACGTCGGCAAACCGATCGTCTCCTTCCTCGCCACCGCCGATGCGGGCAAAAAAGCGATGCTCGCGAAACCCGATGGCACCTCGATCGAAATGACCATCGCGAAGAAAGGCGAGCGCGGCGTCGTCGAGTTTGCGAAGACCCAGCAGCCCGGCCTCTACACGCTCACTTCGCCGGGCGGCGCCGTCACCCACTACGTCGTCAACGCCTCCCGCCGCGAGTCGGACCTCGCAAAGCTGACCGACAAGGAAATCGCCGACTTCGCCCGCGAACACGGCGTCGCGCTCGTGCAAAACGGCACGGACTTCAAGCAGCTCGACCACACGCGCCGCTTCGGCATGGAGTTCTGGCGTCCGCTGCTTTGGGCGTTGCTCGCGCTGATGTTCCTCGAGCTGTTTCTTCAGCAACGCTTCGCGCGCGTGCGCGGCAAGGCATGAACGGCGAACGTGTTCAGACCACCCTGCGCTTCGTCGGAGGCTGGCCGTGGTGGGCGGGCCTTCTGCTCGCCGTGGCCCTTGGAACCGCCGCATGGCTGCTCTATCGCCGGGAGACGCGGCCGCTGCGCTGGTGGGTGAAGTTCGGTTTGCCCGCGCTGCGCGTGCTCGCAGTGATGCTCATCGTCCTGATGCTCAGCGGCCCGATCCTTCATCACCGCAAAACCATCGGCCAGCTCTCGCGTCTTTGGCTCTTCGTCGATGGCTCGCAGAGCATGGAACTCACCGACCCCTCGATGGACCTGGGGCGGAAGATCGCGATTCTTCAGCGCCTTGGGCTGCTCCGCGAGGATGCGGTGAAAATGGATTTGCCACATGCCAGCGCCGCGTTGGCCGAGGCAAAAGCCATGTCGGAGCGGGGCAGGGATTTGCAAAGCGTTCCGGTGGACGAATGGAAAGCGCTGGTCGCTGCGTTCACCGCGAAAATCGCCGAGGCGCGCGGCTCACTCGGCGGTGCCGTCGAGCCGCCCCGCGCCGATGCCTTCGCCCGCGAACTCGCCGATCCCGCGCGCGAACTCGCCGCACGACCTGCCGAACGGGTGGATGATCGCGTGCGCGCGATTGGCGACCTCGTCCGCCTCGGTGATCTCGCGAAGCGCTGGTCCGGCGAGTTGCGCGAAGCCTTCGAGCGCAGCATTCGCGACCAGGCTGCCACGGACCAGTCACCGCTCGGCTCCGCGCTGGCCCGCTTCAACACGATGCCGCGCTGGCAGCGGCTGCAATCCGAACTGCTCACCGGCGAAGGCACGCCTTTGCTCGGCCAGCTCGGCGAACGGCATGACGTGCAGCTTCTCGAACTCACCGGCGGGGCCGCGCGCAAGCTGTGGCAGCCCACCAGCGCGGACTCCGCCCTGCCCGCCGCCTTGCCAAAGCCCGTCGGCGAAATCTCCAACCTCGCGACCGGTCTGAAGAACGCCGCTTCCGGACAAGACAAGGCCCAGGCCGGCGCCGTCATTCTCTTCAGCGACGGTCAGCACAACGAAGGCGAATCGCCCGTCGAGGTCGCGAAGATTCTTGCCGGACGTGGCGTCCCGATTTTCACCGTCGGTCTCGGCCCCGAATCCCGCCCCCGCGATCTCGCCGTGGTGAAGGTCGATGCGCCCGACGCCGTGTTTTTCGAAGACCGCGTCCGCGGGCAAGTGGTGCTCAAGGATGACATGCCCGCCGGTCAGCCCTTCACCGTCACGGTCAAGGACGGCGACAAGCCCGTCTGGGAGCAATCGTTCGTGACCGACGGGCAGAATGTGCGCCGCGTCGGATTCGACTTCCCGATCTCCGATCTCGTGAAGGAACGACTCAAACAACAGCGCACGGATCAACAGACATCCGGCATCCCGCTTGAGTTGTCCGTCGCCGTATCCCAAGTCGAAGGCGACAGCCAGCCCGCCAATAATCACGGCACTCTGCGCATGCGTGCCGTCACGCAGAAGCGCCGCATCCTGCTCCTCGACGGACGCTCGCGCTGGGAGTCGCGCTACCTGCGCAATCTCTTCGAGCGCGATGAACAGTGGGAGGTGAACACCGTCATCGTGGGCGCCACCGCCGGCGAACCGGGCTGGCCGCGCGGCGACCGCCCAGGTGCTTTCCCAAACGAACCCGCGCTGCTCGCGAGCTACGACCTGATCCTCTTCGGGGAAATACCGCGCGACATCTTCAAGGACGACGAACTCCAGATGATCGCGGATTTCGTCGCCAGGCGCGGCGGCGCGATCGTCTTCATCGACGGCCCGCGCGGACGCCTCAAGGAATTCAACGGCACCCCCCTCGCGGCGCTCTTTCCCGTCGAGTGGAAAGCGGATGGCATTCGCGACGGCATCGCCCGCCTTACCCTCACTGAGCGCGCCGCGGGAATCGGCGCATTTTCCCTCGCCGCCGATCGCGCGCAAAACGCGGACACGTGGCAAAATCTGCGCCCGCCGCACTGGCTCTCCGGCGCCACACCGCTCGCGGGCGCCGAGACGTTGATCGAGGCCGAGGTGGATGGAAAGAAAGTGCCCGCCGTCGTCTATCGCCCCTTCGGTGCCGGCAAGGTTTTCTACCATGCCTTCGACGACTCTTGGCGCTGGCGCTACGAAGTCGCCGACCTGCATCACGTCCGATACTGGAATCAAATCGCCAACTGGGTCGCCGAACTACCCTTCGCCGTGCGCGATAAATTCGTCTCGCTCGACGCCGGTGCCGTCACCTATCGCCCCGGCGAATCCGCCGACCTCCGCGTGCGTTTGCGCGACGGCGAAAACAAACCCGTCACCAACGCCACCGTCGATGCCGTGCTCTTCCGCGACGGCGCCCGCGTCGCCACCATCCGCCTAGCCCCCGACGACAACGCCGGCGGCCTCTTCCGCGGCAAGACCGCCGCGTTGGAGCCCGGCAACTACGAACTCGCCGTCGAATCGATCGCCATCCAATCGAACGAACTGAAGGCGCGCACCGAATTCAAAGTGGAGCCGCGCGAAACAGGCGAACTCACGCAACTCAGCCTGAACGAAGACCTCCTCCGCCAGATGTCCCTCGCAAGCGGTGGCCAGTATCTGCGCGAAGAAGACATCGCCCGCCTTCCCGATCTGCTCGCTCCGATGAGCCAGGGCCGGATCGTCGAGAGCGACACCGTCCTGTGGCAGAGCTACTGGTGGTTCATCCCGATCGTCTTGCTGCTCACGATCGAGTGGATCATCCGCAAACGCGTCGGGATGCTGTAGCTACGGTGCCGCTCCGCGCTGATAGAGCCGCGCGATGCGGAGCATGATCTCTTCGAGCTTCGCAAAGTATTCGTCCTCCGGCATCGCCGCCTTCGCATCGCGAAGTTTCGCGAGTTCGCGTTCCATCTCGTCCCGTTCCGCGCGCACTGCAGGTGGCAAGACGCGTTCTGCTGTGCTGGCGACGAGGTGGATCTGGTGCGCGCGGAGGCCGTCGGGTGCCTGATTGCTCTTCGACCGTTTCACTGCCCGCACTCCTTGGAACCAATCCGGCGGCGTGCCCAGCCCATCGCCGTTGTCATCGATTAATGAGTGTTCCGTCGCGAGCCGACCTTCGTTCTTGTAAAAGTCCGCAACGCGACGGGCAGCGGCGAGCCAGGCTTCGAGCACGGAGGTTTCGCCATCCTTGTCGAGGTCCGCGGCGGGGTCTGCGATGCTTTCCGAGAAGTAGCCGCCGAAGCGCGCGAAGTTGTTTTCCGATCCGCTTTTCGTCGCGCAGACGATCACCCGATCGGGCGCGGTGAGCGGCTTGAGGAATGCGCCGCTCGCGGAGAAACCGCATACGACCACGACTGGCCGATGAAACGGCCGCAGCCACTCCGCGAGATCCGACACTGCCAGATCGTCCCCGCGCAGATTGAACTTCGCTTCTTTGCCATCAAACGTCCCGTGCCCGAGCAACACCACCCAGAGCGGGGCAGGGGACTCAATGGCTTCCGCTTTCAGTGCGTCGCGCAGGCGAGTCAGCGAATCGGTCGAGTTGGGATCGCTGCCGATCTCGATACAGCGCGCATCGCCGGCCTCGCTCGCTTTCTTCCAATGCCCGGACGAGCGCTCGAACACGCCTTTGTAGGCGTCGTCGCCGGGCGCGCCGATGGCAACGATGACCGCCGCCCGCTCGTCCGCGGCCACAGCGTTCGAGAGCAAAGACACGAGCGCTGTCGTGCAGCACGTCAATCCATGGAAGAGCGAGCGCCGCATCACGCCAGCCCTTTCCATCGCCGGATTCCCCATTCCCCGACGAAACATCCCAGCGCGAACAGCAGCATCGCCGGCGTGTGCCACAGCGGCTGCGTCCAGTTCTCGGTGACTGGCGCGCGTTTCGCGGGCAAGTCGCGAGCGAACGCCTCGAGTTGCTGTGCGGTCAGCACCTCGCCGCCGGTCTGACGCGCGAGGTTCTCCATCAGCGCGCGGTTCGGAGCGAGCGAGCGGAACTCCGCGGCGGCCAGATCGGTCGTCCATCCCGCGGCGGCTGTGCCCACCGCCGCACCGTTCTCGCCGGTGACATTTGCGTCCACGCGATAGCCGCCGCTTTCGCGGGGAATGTAGCTCGCTTCGTAGAGCCCCGGCTCTTCCGCTGACGCTTCGGCGTTCAGCGTGATCGGCTCGCCGCCACCCACCGCCTGAACTTTGAGAGTCACCGCCGAATTTTCCATCGGCTGAAATTTCCCGTCCCGCACGCGCACCAGCAGGCGCACGAGTTCGCCACCCGGCTGCGGCTCGGCGCGAAGCTCGATCGGCTCCGGCACATCCGCGACCAGCCAGCGCACGAGCTGACGCCATGCTTTCCCGAGATCTTTTTGCAAAGCTTCATCGCCCAGGCCGGATTGCCACAGGTCGCCGATAAGCAGCGCCGCCGTGCGTCCTCGGCCAAAGCGCTGCGTGACCAGCGCCGGATATTCGATGCGCCCATCCGTCGCCGTCGCCACCACCGTCGCGGCCGGCTTCGCTTCGCGCGCGCGGTTGATGAGGTCGAACTGCGGAAGCGCCGCGAGCCGCTGCCGCTCCTCACCTTCGCTGCTCCGCAGCCGCGCCCACGGCTGGAGCCAGCCTTCGCGGGTGAAGTTCAGCCGCAGGGGTCCCGACTCCTGACTCCTGACTCCTGACTCCTTCCCGATATAGACCGGCAGCATGTCTCCGATCGCGGTGCGTCCGAAGTTACCCTGCGCGAAGGACTCCATGCCGCCCAGCATCAGGAATCCGCCGCCGCGCTCGCTCACGAATCGTTGCAGCAGGCTCATCTGATCGGCGGTGAAAAATTCGGCTTCAAGGTCATCGACGATGATCGCGCGGTATTTGAAAAGCTCCTCCGCCGTCTTGGGGAAACCATCGCGCAGTTCGAAATCGTCCTGCGTGTTGAGTCGCACCAGCACCGGCTTGTCGTAGCGCTCGATCTCTTCCTTCGACTGATTGCCGAAGCCGCGAAACAGCGGATTGCTCGACTCTCCCGCGCGCCCGCGGAACTCGAATTTCGGCTCCCGCTTGGCGATGCGGATGAGCCCCACGAGCTGCGTCTGGCTGTCGCCGGTGATCGCGCGGCTCAGGAATTTGTATTCCCAGTTCGGCCGCCCGCTCACGTAGAGCACGCGCTGCGCGCCGGTGCCGCGATCTACGGTCACGATTGTTTCGTTGTTCGCCAGCGTCGCCTCGGTGCTCGCGTCTGGCTTCGCATCCCACTCGCCCTTTGCGGCGATGCGCAGGCGGTAGAAAAGCACGCCGGTCTTTTCGGGGCGAAGCTGGAAGCGAAAGACGACCTTCTCGCTGTTGCGGGGGACGGTCTGCGTTTGCTCCAGCACCGGATTCGGTTTGTCGTTCGGTTTCGCGGGATCGACGGCGAACAATTTCGCGACGACTTCCTCGCCCGGCGCACCGAGCGCGGCGACATCCGCCTGCACGGTGACGGGCGCATCTTCAAACGAGGTTTGCGTGACCGCCGTGTTGGTGATCGCGAGATCGCGCGGCGGCTGATCGCTGCCAAAGACGACGGGATAAACCGGCGGCAGACCAGCGAGGTCCATGCCTTCGATATCGGCGGCCACGCCATCGGTCAGGAGCATCACGCCGGCGAGCGGTTGGCCGCGATGGCGTTCGGCGATGGCTTTCAATCCGGATCCGAGCGCCGAGCTGCGGCCGGCGAAATTCACTTCGCGAAAATCCTGCGTGGCCTGGAGGCGCGAGTCGCCGAAGTAATTGCGCACGTCGAAGCTCTCGCCGAGCTGCGTGCGCCAGAGGTTTCGCTCGCCGGTGAGGACGCGGAGCATCGTCTCGCCGCGCGTCTCGGTTTCGCCGGGGCCGCGCAGCTTCATGCTCAGGCTGTTGTCCGCGACGATCGCGAGGAGGTTCGCGCCCGGCTTGGCGCGCTGGCCGGTCCACATCGGTTCCAGCAGGCACGCGAGGAGCGCGGCGAGGCCGACCACCTTGAGCATCGCGCAGGTGAAGCGGAGTCCGCGTGGCGCGCTCGTGCGGAGATACGACGCGCCGACGAATCCGAGCGCAACGGCGAAGATGGCGATCGCGGGCCAGAGCCAGTCTCGTCCGGCGAGAAAAATCGCGCCCGGCGTGATCAGCATGCGCGAAGTGCGGGGGAAAACGCGGGGGACATCACTTGCTGCGGCCGAGGTCTTCGTAGTAGCGGCGCACGCGCTCCGCGTATTTGGTCGGCACCGGGTCGCGATCGATCGGCACGAGGTTTTCTTTCGATTCACGGCGCGCGAGTTCCTCGGTCACGCGATTGCGCAACTCGGCGAGGGGAGCGCGAATCTTCGTGTCCACCATGTCCCAATTGGGCGCGACGCTGTGGCGCTTGATCTCGGCGCGGACTCCTTTGGCAATCTCGCGAACGCGGGCGACTTCATTCCGCAGCGCCGGTTCGTCTAGCATCTCCTCGACGTTGCGCAGGCGGTCCTGCCACTCGACGAATTTCTCGCCGGTCAGCGGTCCGGTCTGCTCGCCCTCCGCGCCACCGCCCCACGTGCCGCCGCCACCTTCCTGTCCGCTGCGGATGCCGCCCCGCTCCTTTGGCGCGCCAGCGAGATCGGCGAGGCGGGAACCTGGACGGGCGTTGGCTTTGGGGTCTTGATTGGCTTTAGGTTCGCTGGCGCTTGGGTTTTCTCCAGCGCCTCCCTGGCCGCCTTGTCCCGCGTTTGCTTGCGCGCCCTCGCCGGGCTGTTTTCCCTGGCCGCCTTTGCCGGGTTCTGAACCCGGCTGCTCGCTGGGTTTTCCCTTGCCGTTTTGCGCGGTCTGTCCGTCCTTGCCGGGTTGCGCACCTTTGCCCTGTTGCTCTTGGCCTGGGTCCGCGCCGGGTTTGCCTTCGCCGTTTTGTGCTGTCTGCTCCGCTTGGCCGGGTCGCTTTCCTTCCGGCCTTTCGCCTCCCTGCCCTTCGGGCTTTGTTCCCTTTTCGGGATCCTTTCCATCTTGAGAAGAGCGCTGCGAATCTCCGGGTGGAGGACGCGACTCGCGTCCCGCTGCCGGCGACTCGCCGGGAGCGCTGTCGGTGGACGTCGGATCCGGTTTCGACTCCGCGCCTCCGGGTGGCCCCGGCGGGTCGCCGGCGCCAGCACGCGGGTCGCGTGCTCCACCCGGAGATTCGGATCGCTGCGAGAGGTCGGGGCGGGCTTGGGCGATCTCACGGCTAAGTTGTTGATTGAGTGCGTCGAGTTCGGCGCGGGCCTGGCGGAGCGCTTCGGCTTCGTCGCCGAGCACACTCTCCGCGGCTTTCTCGACGCCGGTCTTGAGTTCCTCGATTTCCTGCCGCGCCTTCTCCTCGAACTTCTGCGCCTGCGGTTTGTATCCCCGTTCCGCCAGCACCTGCGTTTTTTCCAGTGTCTCTCCCGTGCCGGCCTGCGCGGTCTTGCGCAGCGCGTCGTAGAGTTCCTTGGCCAGCAGCGGCTCGGCGGCCTCGGCCTGCTCGCTCACGCGTTTCATGTCGACGGTCAGTTTGCCGAGTTTGCCCTGCTGCTTTTCAAACTTCTCACCGAGTTGTTCGCGCTCGCTGCTGCCGTCGAGCGTCGGACGCTCGGGCTTCGCCGCTTCGCCTTTCAGTTTGTCGGCGATCTCTTGCTGCTTCTCCGCGAGGTCGCGGGCGTCGGCGCGCATGTCGCGCATCTCGTCGCGGAACTGGTTGCTCGTCTTCTTGCGAAAATCGTCGCGCATTTGCTCCATCTCGCGCGCCGCTCGCGTGCCGCTGGCGAGCGCCTTCGATGCCTCGTTTTTCTCCATCGCCTCAGCGGCTTTCTGCGCTTCGCTCCGCGTCTGGTCGAGTTGCTTGCGTTCGTCGGCGAGCTGCGATTGCTGCGGCGATTGCTCCATCTTCTGGCGCAGTTCATCCACATCGGCGAGCACCTGCTGCTCTTCCTCGCGCAGGCGCTTGAGCTGGCGGCGAAGCTCCTCCTTTTCCTTCTCCGTCTTCGCTTCCTGCATCGCGGTTTGCAGTTCCTTCACCCGCTCGTTGATGTCGTTCTGCCGCTGCGCGAGTTCCTTGAGGCGGTTCAGGATCGCGAGTTGTTCCTGCTGCTGTTCGTTCTGCTGCGCCTCGGCTTCGCGCTTCGTTTCGTAGCGCTTCTTGTCCTCCTTGAGTTCGAGTTCGTCGAGTTGCTGCTGGTTGCCCTGCTTCGCTTCCTTGCCGCTCTTGCCCTTCTGCTTCGTCACATTGAACTCATGCGCCGCGAGCTTGAGCAGCGCGTTGTAGGCCGACTGCTCGGAGGTGAGGGCCCCCGGCAGCGGCTCGGGTGTTTTCGCCGCCTCGCTCAGCCGGTCGAACGCCGCCTGCATTTCCTTCGCCGCGTTCTCAACGAGCGCCTTCGATTTCGCGTTCTCCATCTTCTCACCGAGCGCCTTCGTCTTGCTCAGCATTTCACCCTGTGAGTCGCGCACCACCGGCACGTCCTTGAGATACTTCTCCGTTGGCTGCGGCGACGCGGCGGCTTCCTCGCGGCGTTTGATATTCCACGTCGCGCTGATGATCTGCTTTTGCGATTCCGCGAGCTTCTGCGCCTCGTTGCCCTGTCCTGCTTTCGCCTCGCCCTCTTCGCCCTCGTCGCCCTGCTTGAAGATCTCCTCGAAGGGCCGGACTTCGGCGAAATACATGTCGGTCTCCGTGCGGCGTGGTTTGCCGTCGGGGCCGGTGTCCTCGGCCCAGAGGTGCCAGGAAACGAGTTCGTCCGGCTTGGCGCCGATGTCCTCAAGCTTGAGCAGATGCGCGAGCTGTTGCTTTTCATCGGCGGTCGTTTCCTGGCCAAGTGCGACGTCCTTCGCCGCGCCGCCCGCGATCGTATAGCTGAGCCCGTAGCGGGTCATGCCGAAGTCGTCCCACGCTTGCGCACGGAAGGCGACTTCCTCGATCGGCGACACGCGCGAGTCGCCCTTCGGTGTCGCGACTTTCAACTCCGGCCGACGATTCGGCAGCGCCTCGACGATGAACTGCGCCGGCACTTTGTTTGCGCGTCCATCGGCGTCCACGAGTTGCAGCTCGTAGGTCTGCGAGGCCTTCACGGGAAAATCGCGCAGCTCGGCGAGCGGCTTGTCTGCTTGCACCACGAGCGGCAGCTTCGTGCCATCCTTGCCGACGAGGGTCGCCGATTTCACCGGCTTGTTGAGCTGCAAATCAATGGCGAGCTTCGTCCCCTCGACGGCGCTGACGCGATGGGTATCGGGGATCTTCTTCTCCGGCAGCTTCGTGTATTCGGGGAAAGCGAGCGTGGCGTCCGCGCGCTCCAGTCGCGGATGCTCGAAGACCTTCACCGTAAAATCGCGGGTGCTCTGACCGGCGTATTCGATGCGGTAGGTCAGTGGGACATCCACCTCCGGCAGCCCGCCGCCGAAGACGGGATCGTCCAGATTTTTCACCAGCGGCAGACGTTGCTCCGGCAGATTCTGCGGACGCATGACGAGGATGGCTTCGTTCGGGATGTCGCGGTGAAATTTCGCGAGCACGACGAGGCCGCTGCCGCGTTCGAGTTCGGCATCGCCGGGCGTGACGGTCACGACGTCCTTCGTCGCGACTTTCTCGACGGCGGGCCGGGCGCGGTGTGGCGTGGGCCTGATCAGAAAGAAGGCGAGCAACACGGCCGCGAAGCCGGAAACTCGGATGACGTAGCCGCCGACCCAGCGCGAAGCGGGAATGGAATCGAGCCACTGCCGCTTTCGCGTGGCTTCGACGGCTTCGGCGACGACACGTTGCTGGAGATAATGGAGGTGGCCGGATTTCGGATCGGGTTGCTGCTCGACGGCGGTGCGGAGCAGCGCGTGCAATTCGGGATGGCGATCCTCGATGGTGCGCGCGACCCCGCGGTAGTCCGGCTCCCAATGTCCGACCCAGCGCCGACTGATGAGCAGTGCGATGATCAGCGTGCCGAGCGAGGCGAGAACCGCGTTCATTCGCGACGAATGGGTGAGCAGGAATCCCGCGCCCACGGCTCCAGCAAGCAGCCAGCTCGCGCCGCTGGCGTAGAGCGAGCGCAGCCGGCGATGACGTTCGAGCAGGGGCGAGAGCGCGTTTTTGAGCAGCGGAGTGATCATGGCGTGGCTTCGGTTTGCGGTGCGACGAGGCGGGACAGTCTCCCGGCGATCAGGGTTTCGAGCAACAGAACAACGAGGGCTGCAACCAGCAGCCAGCGCCAAAGTTTCTGGCGGTTCTCGATCTCCGCGGCCTGCGCCTGCGCCTCGCGTTGCGCGGTTTCGAGCGGGGTGGCGCGGACGGCCTTGCGCAGCGGCACGCCGAGGGTGGTGAAGCGCTCGGGCGGCAGGGGCGTGAGCCGGCTTTCATCGGGCGCGAGATTGACGGCGAAGCGCTGCGCGCCCGGCGTGATGGAGTAGATGCCGGGTTCGTTCGTGGCGGTGAAGGTTGTGGTCGCGGCGACCTCGGTGCCGTCGGGTTGGCGGATCTTCATCGGCTGCGGCGACGGTGCGAGCGGCACCTCGTCGCCGACGAAATACTGCGCCTTCGGCACGGGCACGTTGCTGCTCTGCTCGAGCAGCGCGCTGAGCAGCGGAACGAATTTGGACGAGAGCGCGAGCTGGCTGTCGAGTGGCCGCCAACTGCTCGCAAAGACCACCACGCTGCCTTTGCCGAGCGGTGTTTGCGTGATGGCGGGATCGCCGTTGTCGAAGCGCGCGAGCACGCGGGTTCCGGGGATCGTGGCCGCATCGAAGCGGCGATATTTCCAAAAGTGGATCTTGGTGAAATCGCTGAAGCGCGGATCGGCGAAGGGCGCGAAGAGCGGATGCTGGAAGTCGATCTGCGCGAGCATCGCGTAGTCCTTCACCGTGGCCTCGCTCGCGGAGAACGCGGGAATCTCAAAGAGTCGTCCGACGGATTGCCCGCCGGCCGCGGCGGCGAGGGGAATGATGACCGTCTTCCCATCGCGCGCGAATTGCCGCGCGCTGCCGAGCACCGCGTCGCTCGCACCGTCGCCGATGACGACGAGCTGCGACTGCTGGAGCAGGAAGGCCGGGATCGCTTCGGCGCTGCGATGCGCGGTGATCTCGACGCGCTGGCGTCGGGTTTTCGGGAAAGCGCGGCGGAGGTAATAGAGCGAGCCGCGGGGGTCTTCGTCCGCATCGGAGCCGGCGAAGACGACGGGCAGGGTGACGGGCTGCGTCGGGAGGAGAAAGAGGCGGTTGTCGAAGTCGATGTCATCGCCGGTGAGGGTGAGCGGCAGCGCGCGATCGGCGGGCGCTTTCGGCGCGCGGACGATGCGGCTCTGGCCGGTGGGGACGTAGGCGTCGAGCGGCGGCGTGTCGCCCCACGTGAGTTTGAATTGCTCGCGCTTCGATTCCGCGGCGTTGGTGACGCGGAGGCGCGGCGGTGCTTCCTCAGCATTTTGATTTGCGTCGTCGGCCTCGGCGAGCCAGCTCGCGCTGGCGTTGGCGAGACGCTGGGCGCGGACGGGATCGAGCACGACCTCCAGCCCGCGAGGCCACTCGTAGCCTTGGAGCGCGTCGATGCGGCTGCCTTCCTGGAGATCGCTGATGACGATGATCTCGCGCGGATGCGGCCCGTCCTTTGCCGCCTGATCGAGCAACTCAGCCGCGCGCAGCAGCGCGGCATCGAGCTGCGTGGCACTCCAGCCGGGCGCAACCGCAGCGAGCCGCTGAGTGGTCGCGGCGCTGCGTTCATCGAGCTTCATCGCGCGCCAATCTTCGAAGCTCACGACACTGCGGGTCGTGCGATCGAAGGCGAGCACGGCGACTTCATCGGCGGGCGCGGCTTTGCGCAGGATTTCCCCGGCCTTGCGAAGCGCTTCCGGCCAGAGGTTTTCGCGGCGCATGCTGGCGCTCGTGTCGAGGAGGATGACCGTGCGTTTTCCCGCGCCCGCGGCGAGCGGCAGGGAACTCGCGGGACGCGCCAGAAACGGCCGTGCAAACGCGAGGGCCAGCAGCGCCAGTGCGAGACAGCGGAGCAGGAGGAGCCAGAGGTTTTCGATCCGGCTGCGCTTCGTCACGCGCGGGGGCGTGGGCTGGAGAAACATCAGCGAGCTGAACGGCGTGACCTCGCGCGTCGTGCGTCGGATGAGATGGAAAAGGATCGGCCCGATGACCGCCGCCGCGCCGAGCAGGAAGAGCGGGGCGAGGAAACTCATGCGAAGGAGACAGAAGACATGAGGCAGGAGGCAGGAGGCACGGGACGGCTCAGGTCGCGCGAAGCGCTCCTGACTTCTGACCTCTGACTCCTGACTCCTGATTTCACGCCGCGGTCCTCCGGCGCACGATCTTGCCGCGGTCGGCGCGGACCTTGAGGAAATCGAAGAGCGCCATCTCGAGCGGCTGCGCGGTGGAGAGTTGAACGTGCGCGATGCCGAGGCGCTGGCAGATGGCGCGGACGGCGGCGAGGTGTTCCGCGAGCCGGCGCTGGTAGTCGTTCTTCGCCAGCGTGGGTTCGAGGAAAAGATCGCGGCCGGTTTCGAGATCTTGAAAGCGGGCGGCGGTGGAGAAATTGAAATCCAGTTCCGCAGGGTCGAGGACCTGGAAGACGACGACTTCGTGACGCGCTGCTGTGAGCAGGGCGAGCGGAGCTTCGAGCGTTTCAGGCGGCGCGAGCAGGTCGCTGACGAGCACGATGAGACCGCGCTTGCGGACCAGCTCGGCCACGCGGCGGAGCGGCGCGACGAGATCGGTGGTGGCGCCGCTCGCGGGTTTTTCCAGCGCGAGCATGAGGTGGCGCAGATGTCCGGGGCGATGTCGCGCGGGCAGATATTCGCGGATGCTTTCGTTGAAGGTGAGCAGGCCCGTAGCATCGCCTTGATGCGAGAGAAACCAGGCGAGCGTCGCGGCGAGCGTGCGCGCGTAGTCGGCCTTGGAGTAGCCGCGCGAGCCGAAGGTCATCGAGCGGCTGTTGTCCACGAGCAGGTGGCAGCGCAGGTTCGTTTCGTCCTCGAATTTCTTGATGAAATAGCGGTCGGTGCGACCGACGAGCTTCCAGTCGAGATAACGCGGATCATCGCCGGGCGTGTAGGGCCGATACTCCGTGAACTCGACCGAGAAGCCGTGATACGGCGAGCGATGCAGGCCGTGCCAGAAACCTTCGACCACCGAGCGCGCGCGCAGCTCCAGATTGCGAATGCTCATCAGCGCCGCGGGATCGAGAAAGTTCGAAGCGGCGGTCATTTCTGGTTACTTCACGCTCGCCAGCACGCGGTCGATCACCTTGCCGACGCTCACGCCTTCCGCTTCCGCGCGGTAATTGACGAGCACGCGATGGCGCAGGACCGGCGCGGCCAGCGCGGTGATGTCTTCCAGGGTGACGTGGGCGCGGCCGCGCAGGAGCGCGCGGGCCTTGGCGCCGAGCGTGAGGAATTGCGCGGCGCGCGTGCCGGCGCCCCAACTCACCCAGTCGTTGATGAAATCCGGCGTGCCGGTCTGACGCGGGCGCGTGGCGGCGGCGAGGCGCACGGCGAAGCGCACGAGATCCTCGGCGATCGGCACCTGGCGGACGAGCGCGTGAAACCGTTGCACGTCGTCGCCGGTGAAGAGCGGCTCGATTTTTTCGCCGCCGAGCGACGTGGTCCGCTGCACCACCGCCACCTCGTCAGCCTCGGGCAGGTAGTCGATCACCACATTAAACATGAACCGGTCGAGCTGCGCCTCGGGCAGGGGATAGGTGCCTTCCATCTCGATGGGATTCTGCGTGGCGAGGACGAAGAACGGCTCGGGCAGCGCATAGCGGCGTCCGCTGGCGGTGACCTGATGCTCCTGCATCGCCTCGAGCAGCGCGGCCTGCGTCTTCGGTGGGGTGCGGTTGATTTCGTCGGCGAGCACCATGTTGCCGAAGATCGGGCCGGGGACAAAGGTGAGCGCGCGTCCTTCATCGGTATCCTGCAGGATTTCCACGCCGGTGATGTCCGTCGGCATGAGATCGGGCGTGAACTGGATGCGCCGGAATTCGAGGTGGAAAATCTGCGCGATGCTTTTGACCAGCAGCGTTTTCGCGAGGCCGGGCGCGCCGGTGATGAGGCAGTGCCCGCCCGCCATGAGCGAGATGAGGATCTGCTCGATCACCTCTTCCTGTCCGACGATTGCCTTGCCCAGCTCAGCGAGGATGCGCGGCTTCGCCGCCTGAAGCATGTCGAAGGTCTCGTGATCGGTGCCGGGGATGGGAGGTGGGTTTTTGCTCATGAAATCGTGGGACGCCGCTCAGTGCGTCATCGCGTAGAAGATGATGTTGATGCCGAGCGGGTAGGCCTTCTTTTCGGAGAACTCCTTGAAGTAATACTGGTTCTCGCCCTCGCGTTCCCAGCCGTCGCCGTTGTCGGTGTTGTGGCAGGCGATGACCATCAGCCGGCCTTTGTCGTCGAAGATGCCGCGGATGTGGACGTCGTGCGCGTCGGTTCTTTCCCACGTGACGCCGTGGTACTGGCTATCGGTGCCGAGTCCGATGTTGGGGCATTGCAGGTTGAGATCGTCGGGAAGATCGAAGACGCAGTGGAAGATCTGGTGCGTGCGCGGAATGTCGGTGAAGTCGCGCTCGGGGAAGACGCGTTTGATTTCGCTCGCAAGATTGTCCCATTCGTCCTCGCCCCAGAAGTCGTCGAGCATGAGGAAGCCGCCATTGAGCAGGTAGCGGCGGAGGATGGGGATCTCCTCGTCGGTGAAGGCGAGGCGGCCGGGCTCGACGATGTAGATGAAGGGATAGCGGAAGAGGTCCGGGTCGGTGATCTCCAGCACGCGGCAGTCAGGATCGACCTTCATCGAAGTCATCTGCTGGAGGCGGTAGGAGAAATTCAGGTCCGCGTCGGGATAGTCCGTGGCCCACTGGCCCGACCCGCCCCCGCGCCGGCGGCGGCTGCCGTAGTGCGAGGAGTAGCGGATGCGGGCGAAGGTGAAGACGTCCTTTTCGAAGCCGGGCTCGTTCTTCCACTCCGGCGTGTCGGCTGTGTGCTGGCCGACTTCGCGGGCGGTCCGCTGCGCGAAGAGCCAGCCGCCGAGCGCGAGGAGGAGCGCGAGTGCGGGAAGGAAGGCAACTGGTTTCGTCGTGGGGATCATCGGGTGTGCGAAGCAGCGTGGCGGAGCTACCACCAAACCGCGGTCATCATGAGGCTTTCACAAAACGAGATTTGCTGGCGGGGGCAATAAAGTGGGCAGCGGTGGTGCGGAGCCTTCCCACACAAAGCGCGGAGCCGGGAGCGCATCTGCTCTGCACCGCCGCTGCCCGCGGATGCGAGAGATTGCCCCGCCTTCGCCCGCGGCTGTCTCGCAGGCTCGGCTCCTCCACTCCGCTTCGCTACGGTCGGAATGACGGGAGGGGGCTGGGAGGCGGTCATCATTTGCTGCCCTTGCCAACCCCGGTGGGGTTCGAAGGTTTGCCCGCAATTTCGAGGAGCAACTCATGCGCGGCGCGGAACCGCGGCGCTTCTTCGAGAGCGAGCAGGACTTCGCGCTTAGCGGCGGAATCGCCCGCCGTGTGGAGCAGGCGTGCGAGGCGGAAGTGAATGCCGGCCGGGTCCGCGGGGCCGAGCTGGATGAGGGTGCGATAGGCGGCGATGGCGGCGGGCGCTTTGCCGGAGGCTTCGCTGGCCTCGGCCTCGTAGCGGTGCGGGTCGGGACGGAGTGGATCGACGGCCTGATAACGTGCGGCGTAGTCGAGGACCTTGGACCATTCCTGGCGTGCCGCGTGGAGTTTCATCAGGCGCTCGAAGGCGTCGGTCGCGTCGGCGGCGAGGTCGGCGAGTTGGGTGAGCACGGCCAGCTCCGCGTCGGTCTCGCCGAGCTCGCGATGGACTCTCGCCAGCATCGCGTACGCACTGTCGGCGTCGTGCTGATCGGGGTAGCGCTCGATGAGTTTTTTCAACGGCGCCTTTGCCGCTTCCCATAGTTTCCCTTCGAGCAGCCGTTCCGCCTGCGTCGTGAGCGCGGTGTAGTTGTTGGGGTTTTTGACGATGAAATCGATGGTGCCCTTGTCGCTGGCCAGTTCCGCGGGCTTCGGCGGCGTCCAGTCGAGTTTCGGGCCGGTGTTCTTTGCGAGCGTCTGCGCGTGTTTCGCGAAGTCGGCGTCGAGCTGCTCGATCGGTGCGAAGTGCGTGGCGAGCGCTGCATTGATCGCCGTGCCGCGGGCGAGGTCGGCGAGTAGCTGCTTCATCTTCTCCATTCCCCAACGCTCGATCAGCCACTGCACCGCGAGCGACGATTCGTAATAGGCGAAGCCCAGGTGCATCGTCGTCTTCGGCTTGAGAAAAGCGCCGCTGAGCTGGCTCACCGGCGTGAGATCTTCGCCGAGGATCATCGCGCGATAGCGCGGCTTCATTTGCTCGCCCCAGGATCCGCGCGCCTGCCGTTCCTCGTGGACGCTGATGCCTTCGCTGAGCCAGCGCGGCATCTTGTTTTTTGTCATCGTGAGCGTCACGACGTGACAGAACTCATGCCAGAGAATCGCTTCCCAGTTCGACGGCGAACCCGGCCGCGACGCGGGGCTGTTCGCCGTGATCACGCGCCCGAAACACACGCCGAGATAGCCGGCCCCGCCGGGCAGCCCGAAGGTGCGGATGGCGAAGTCTTTTTGGTCGGGAAAGATCTCCACGATCGTTTTCTCGCGCAGCGCCATGCCGTATTTTTTGGTCAGCGTGTCGTGCGCTCGCTCGAGGAGCGTCAGTGCATCCTGGCCGTAGATATCCGCCTCGCGCGGGTCCATTCGGATGGTGAAATGTTCGCTGTCCAGGGTGCGAAAGTTTGCCATCACCGCGCGCAGCGTTGTGAGGTTGTAAGCGACCACGTCGTAGGGGTCGGCCTGCTGCACTTCCTCGGCGAGCTTCCAGCCTTCCTCGTCCTTGCCGAGCCGCAGGAGATCGTTGGCGAGCTGAGCCTTTGCATCGAGGAATTCAGGGTCAAACTTGAGCGCCTCGCGCTGGAGCGCCGCGCCTTCCGCGAAGCGATATTTCTGCGACAGCTTGCGACCGATGAGATGCGGCACGGAGGGATTGTTGCGCCACAGCTTCAGCGCCGCGGCCCGCTCTGCGGTTTCGGTCTTCGCGTCATTGCGAAGATGCGCGAGCACGGCGCCGTAGGCATGCGCCTCGGGATCGTTGGGGTTCGTGCGGAGCGCGGAGGTGATCGCCTTTTCCGCCTCGCCGTATTCCTCCGCATCGATGCGCAGGTTCGCCAGCAGCAGCCAGGCGCCGACATGGTTCGCGTTGAACTCAAAGACCTTCGCGAGCGCCGCGAGCATCGCCTCGCTGTCGCTCGGTTCGTAGGCGCGCGCCAGGCCGAACCACGCATCCGGGTCCTCGGGGAATTTCTTCACGGCCGTGTTGAAATTCTTCGCCGCCATCGCGAAGTCATTTTTCTCCAGCGCGAGTTCCCCGGTAGCCAGATAGCTCTCGCGGAGTTCGGGCTGCGCCTTGCGGATGGGATCGTAGAATTGCTCCAGCACTTTCTTCGGATCGGCGCCGAAAATGAGCGCGATGCGCCCGAGCGTGATGCGATCGGCCTGCGTGCGGTAGGCCCACAGCCGGATCGTTGCGAGTCGCTCGATTTCCTTGAGCTGGGCCTCCGCTTCCTTCGCATTCCCCGCATCCCGCGCCGCGTGCCAGGTGGCGAAGCGCAGCCGGAGATCGAGCGGGAAATCCTTGCACGCCTGGAGCAGGTTTTCGGTGGCCTCGGGGCAGCGACCGACGCGGCAGAGCGCCTCGCCGAGCAGGATCGGCCATTCCACATCGCCGGGAGCCTCGCGCCGGCCGGTCATGGCGGTGGCGATGACTTCCTCGTACGCGCCATTCACCAATCGCTGCCGCGCAGAACTGATTTCCACCGCGAGCCCGGTCGATCCAAGAAGCAGGACGAAGAGGCAAAACCACGCCAGCCGTCGCGTGGCCGAAGTCCTTCCGAAAACCTGAGGCACGGTCGGGAGCATGGAGTGGGCGTCAGCCTCGCGAAGCCCGCAAGGGAGGCAAGAGCAATTCCCACGGATGGCGCATCGAGGGAGGATCGACTACCATGCGCTCATGCCGCCCGCAGGCTTCCGCACGAATGATGTGATCTTCCGCGAGGTGCCGCTCGGCAACTCTGAATACGATGCGGCAATCCGGCTGCGTGAAGCGGTGCTTCGCCGACCGCTCGGGCTGGCGCTCAGCGTGGAGGAAATGGCGGGCGAGCCGGAGTGCCGGCATTTCGTGGGCGTGGCGGGGACGGAGGTGATCGCGACGCTTCTCCTCAAGCCACTCGGTGCGGAGACGGTGAAAATGCGGCAGGTCGCGGTGGATCCGGCGTTGCAAGGATCAGGGGTGGGCGCGCGGCTCGTTCAGTTTGCGGAGGCATCCGCGCGGGATCTCGGTTTCCACACGATCGTCGCGCATGCCCGGGAGACGGCGCTGGGGTTTTACCGGCGGCTCGGCTACGCGGTGGAAGGCGAGCCATTCATCGAGAACACCATCCCGCATCGGCGGGTGAGCAAGGCGCTGCGGCCGTAACGGCGCGCCGGCTACTTCCAGTCGAGCGCCGTGAGGATCTCGGCCTTGGGCACGCGGTCGGTGTAGTCGGCGAAGGTTTCGCCGGGATGCTTCCCGGTGTCATAGACGCGCAACAGCTTGTCGATGAAGAGATGCACATCCTTCGCGAGGATCTTGCCCTTGAGCAGATCGTTGAAGCGGCGGTTGTGTCCGAGGCGTCCGCCGATGAAGGCATCGAAGGCGTCCATCATCTCGCCGTTGACCTTCGTCTTCGCACCGCGGAAGCCGATGTCGGCGATCTGGTGCTGGCCGCAGCTGCTCGGGCAGCCGCTGAAGTGAATGCGGATCTTGTCCTTGTACCAGCCGGAATTCGTTTCGAGTTCACCGAGGAGTTGGAGCATGCGATTCTTCGTCTCCGTCACCGCGAGATTGCAGAATTCGATGCCCGTGCAACTCACGCAACCGGTGCGAAAATTGGACGGATTGTAGTCGAGCCCGAGCGCGTCGAGATCCGCCTTGAGCGCGTCGAGGTTCTTTTCCGGCACGTTCACGATGAGCAGGTTCTGCTTGTTCGTGGTGCGGATCGCGTCCTGGCCGGGCGCGCAATATTTCTCCGCGAGATCGGCGATCTTTCCGAGCATCCCGTTGCGGATGCGTCCGCCGGGAAAACAGATCCCGACCCAGTAAAGATCGGCCTGCTTCTGCTTGTGGATGCCGAGGTGATCCGCCTCCTGGTCCTTGATCACCGGGAAGTCCGTGTGCGGCTCCAGCTTGGATCCGAGCAACGCCTCCACTTCCTCGAGCATGCGTTCGTGGCCCCAGTCGGCGACGAGGAACTTGAACCGCGCCTTCTGCCGCTGATGGCGGTAACCGTGGTCGCGGTAGATCGTGCTCACCGCCTTCACGACCGGCCACACCTGCTCGGGCCGGAGGAAACATTGCAACGTCTGCGCGAGCTTGGGCGCCGCGCTGAGACCGCCGCCGACCTTGATCCCGAATCCGCGTTCCTCGACACCGTTGACCGAGCGCTTCAGACCGAAGACACCCACGCAATTGATGTCGGGCTGCGCGCAATGGATGCAGCAGCCGGAGACGCTGATCTTGTATTTGCGCGGCAGGTTCGAGAACTCACGGTTGTCGGTCATGCCCACCGAGACTTCGTGGAGGGCCGCGTTCGGATCGATGATCTCCTCTGGGTCGATGCCGGCCACCGGGCAGCCGACAACATTGCGCGTGTCGTCGCCGCATGCGCCGCTCGTCGTCATGCCCACGCTCGCGAGGTCGGCGAAGATGGTCGGGATGTCTTCGATCCGCAGCCAGTGGTACTGGATGGTTTGCCGCGTGGTGATGTCGCTGAAGCCGTGGCCGAAGCGCTGGGCGATCGACTCGAGCATGCGCGCCTGGACGGCGTTCACCTGCCCGCCGGGGATTTTCGTGCGCATCATAAGGAAGCCGCTGTCCTTCGGCTTCTGGCGATAGACGCCATACCATTTCATCCGGTCGAAATCATCCGCCTCGATCGAAGCGAACCCCGATTTCGCGTATCGATAGATGTCGTGAATCACGTCGAGGCCGTCCTTCTCCAGCTTCGCCTTCTCCATCTGGGTCAGTGGAATGAGGCCTTGTTTGACGGCGGCGAAGTTGGGCTGGATGTCGATCATGGCTCGGAAAAAGGGGCGAAAATCTATGGGCGGAGTAGGGGAATGCAACGCTTTTCCCGGAAGGGAGTGTGTCATGCGCAGCGCGACCGCCCGCTCGTGATCCAAATCCTCGATTTTTGGCGACTGAGACAGCCGTTGACACCTTGATTCGAGTCGCTATCCTGCCGCTCCTTTTTCCCGACCCCTCTACCACCCTCGTCCTATGAAACGCACCTATCAGCCATCCAAGCGCACGCGCAAGCAGCAGTTCGGATTTCGCGCCCGCATGAAGACCAAGAATGGGCGTGCGATCCTTGCCCGCCGCCGGCAACGCGGCCGCAAGCGGCTCCTACCCAAGGGTGTGGAGCTTCATTTCAAGCGGCACACGCAGGCCTGAGGCCGATTCATTTAGGATTCAGGATTTCAGATTTAGGATTTGGTCCGCCGGGGCGGCGAAACCAGAAATCAGCCGCAACGAGCCGAGCGAGGTCGGGCCGGCAAATCCCAAATCATAGATGCCTCCGCTTCGCCTCCGCTTCCCCAAGTCGGCACGGCTCTCTCGCGCGAGCGAGTTTGCGCGCATCAAGCGGGCGGGAACTTCGTTTCACGGGAAGCTGGTCGTCTTGAGCGTCTTGAAAGCCGAGCCTGAGAGCGAAACCCGGATCGGCTTGATCACTTCGCGGCGCGTCGGCGGAGCGGTGGCGCGCAATCGCGTGCGCCGCCGGTTGCGCGAGATCATCCGCAGTGTGCGCCCGCAGTTGGAGCGCGGCTGGCACATCGTCCTCGTGGCCCGCGCGGCGGCGGCGAAGGCGGAATTCACGATGATCCGGGACGATGTGATCTTTCTCCTCCACCGCAGTCCCGTCATGGTGGCCGCATGCTCCTGATCCGCATCTTCATCCGCGGCTACAAGCTGCTCGTCTCGCCGATTCTCACCTGGATGACGGGCGGGCCGGGGTCCGGATGCCGCTTTGAGCCGAGTTGCTCGCTCTATTTTCTCGAAGCCTGCGAAACCCATGGGGTCCTGCGCGGCGCGTGGCTCGGGGTGAAGCGCATCGGCCGCTGCCATCCGTGGGGCGGAGTCGGGATCGACCCAGTGCCGCCACGGCTGGTTGGCGCGCGGAAAATCGGAGCTAGAAGCTCGAAGTTCGAAAACTCGAACCGATGCTGACGCCCTGCCGCGCCCTTTCCTCCCTTTTCACTTTCACGAATTTCGAATTTGTTTCGAACTTCGAATTTCGAGTTTCGCACTTTTAACCTCATGGATCGCAAAGGAATTATCGCCGTCGCCCTCGCTGTCATCACGCTCTTCGCGTGGACCATCTACAATCAGCGTGAGACGGAGAAACTCGCCGTGCTCCGGCAGGCCGCGGCCGCCGAGGAACAACAAAAGAAAGCGGCGGAGCAACCGCCTGCTCTCGAAACGTCCGCGCCAGCGCCCGCCGCGGTGGTCGCTCCACCCGTCGATCCCGGCGTCCCGGAAGCGCTGGAGACGCTCGTCGGACCCGCCGCGGAATTCACCTTTTCCAACCTCGGCGGAGGCATTGCACGAGCGCTCCTGCCCAAGCACGAGGCGGAGCGCGGAAAGCCGATGGCGATCAATGAGTTCGGCCCGATTCCGATTGGCGCCGTGAGCGAAGTCGCGGGCGAAGCGGCCCGCGTACCTTATACCGCCACTCGGGACGCGGCTGGGAATGCCATTACGTTCCATCGGACGGACCCGCGGCAGTTGGAAATCACCAAGCGATTTACCATCGCCCAAGCCGGAGACGGATCGGACGAGTATTCGGTGAAGCTGGAAATCACCTTTGCCAATCGCAGCTCTCAGCCGATCGCTCTGGCCGGTTACTTCGTTCATACCGGCGCCGCGGCACCCGTGCATCAGAGTGACCTTCCGATGTACACCGGGTTCAAGGCGGCGGGCGGAAAATTCATCGACGTGGATTGGTTTTCCGCGGGCGGATTCCCTGGCTTCGGACATCCCGAGCGGCCGGTCTATTCCGAGGCGCAGCCCGACCTCGCGTGGCTGGGAGTGACCAACCAATACTTCACCACGCTGATCAGTCCGCAGAGCACCGCGACGGACCCCGCGGTTCGAGCAAAACAGCGCGGGTCATCGGTCTGGGCGCGGCGCATCGATATTCCGGATGAGGCGTGGAAGGCCAGTGGGCGCTCCGCGGACGGTGCGAAGGGTGTGAGGCATGCCGTGCAGGGCGCCGTCGGGATGCCCGGCCTGGCCCTCGATCCCGGACAAATGCATGCGCAGTCCTTTCTCATCTACACTGGCCCGCGAGAGTACTCCCGCCTCAAGCGCCTCGGCAGCACGGAGGAGGAGATCATGGATTTCGGAATGTTTGGCATCGTGAGCAAAACGCTGCTCAACGGGCTGAACTGGCTGCATGCGAAGCTCGGCACCTACGCCGCCGCGATCGTCGTCCTCACCCTGATCATCAAGAGCCTGCTCTGGCCGCTGCAGAACAAGGCCACGAACTCGATGAAGCGGATGCAACTGCTCCAGCCGAAGATGGTGGAGATCAAAGCAAAGTATGGGGAAGACCCCACGCGGATGAACACGGAGACCATGCGGCTCTACAAGGACTACGGGGTTAATCCGTTGAGCGGCTGCCTGCCCATGCTCATCCAAATCCCGATCTTCTTTGGCTTCTACAACATGCTCGGAAAAGCGGTCGAACTCCGGAACAGCAGCTTCCTCTGGGTGCAGGACCTTTCCCAGCCGGACACCGTCTTCCATCTTGCCGGGATTCCGGTGAATATTCTGCCGCTGCTCATGGCCGGCACCATGTTTTGGCAGATGGCCATTTCGCCCAAGTCCGGCGACGCGATGCAGCAACGCATGTTCATGTTCATGCCGGTGATCTTCGTTCTATTTTGCTATAACTACGCCTCCGCGTTGGCGCTTTACTGGACGGTGCAGAATCTGTTTTCTGTCGTCCAACTCTACGCGACGCGGAACCAGGCTCCGCCTCAGCTCCAGAAAAAACCCGCCGCGCCGTCGAAGAGAAAATAGCGCGAATTTTATGAGCCTGAATCCACGAGAAACCCTCGACACGATGCTGGGGCACCTTGGCTTCGTCTGCGAGATCAAGGAGTTCGAACGGGACCACGGCCTCACCCTGATGGTTTACACCGGGGAAAAGGAGAAGCTCATCGGCCGCAATGGCGCGCTCCTCGAAGACATCCAGCTCCTGCTCAATCGTCTCCTCCAGGCGCGTGAGAAAAACGCCTCGAAGGTGCAGGTCGATATCGAGCACTGGCGGGAGATGCGCGACGACAGCCTCGCGCACCGCGTCCGGCAGATCGCCGAGATCGTGCGCCAGACCGGCCGGCCCTACCATCTCGAGCCGATGAATGCCTACGAGCGGCGCATCGTGCATAATGCGTTCAAGGACGATCCCGAGGTCATGAGCTGGAGTCCGCCCGACGACGCGCGGGTCAAGCGGATCACCCTGAAACGGCGCACTCTGCCGACGCCCCCGCTGGCGTAGGACGTCGATCGCCGCCAGCGCCACCGGCAGACTGGTCGAGTGACTTCGGGCGCCGAGCGATCGCCGGTCATTCGCCGGAGCGCCTACGGAAAAGACACCCAAACTTCCGTTTGACAAAAGCAAACGTGCCCACGAACCTTGCGTCCCTTTTTCCCCGGCCATCGGGAATCCGTTATTTTATGTCCAGCACTCTCCTCGAAGAAGCATTCAAAGTGATTCCCAGCCAGCAATTGCTCGTCAACGTCGTCTCCAAGCGCGTGCGGCAACTCACGGCCGGGCATCGCCCCATGGTGGAGACCGGGCCGCGGATGGGCTTTTCCGACATCGCGCTGACGGAAATCATCCAGGGCAAACTCAAGTACGAAGCGGCTCCGGTGGTCGCTTTGGACAACGGCAAGTAGGTCGCATGGCGCGCGAGCGCGGTGCAGCCGGGGCTTGGGGGGAAATCTCCGCCAATCGCAAGGCGCTGCGGGATTACCACATTCTCGAACGATTCGAGGCCGGCATCGAACTCAAGGGCACCGAGGTCAAGTCGATCCGTGCAGGTCTGGCCAATCTGAGCAACGCTTTCGGGAAGGTCGAAAACGGCCAGGTCTTTCTCTACTCGGCGGATGTCCAGCCCTACGAGCGGGCGAGTTTCGAGCAGCATGAGCCCAAACGTTTCCGCCGCCTGCTGCTCCACAAAAAGGAAATCGACCGCATCCAGGGACTGACGCAGATCAAGGGACACACGCTGGTTGCGTTGCGCATGTATTGGAAAGGAGCGCGGGTGAAGGTGGAACTCGGCATCGCAAAAGGGAAGGAGTCCGCCGATAAACGGCAGGACTTGAAAGACCGCGCGTCCAAGCGGGAGGTCGATCGCGAAGTCGCCCGCTTCAACAAGAAGCACACGTAGGCGGGATTCGGATCGTCCAAAAAAAAGCCCGTCATTCCGACCGGAGCGTAGCGGAGTGGAGGAATCTCTCGCATCCGAGGGCGGAGGCGGTCGGAGGCAGTCGCTTATTCGCTCCGCCCCGCCGCTGCCCGCGGATGCGAGAGATTCCTCGGCTTCGCTCGGAATGACTGTTTTTCCGAGGGGGCGCTACAGCAACTCCTTCGCGACCGCGAGCGCTTTGATATAGACGCGGTGCCGGCCGCCGAGCGCGAGTTCCTCGGTGAGCAGGGACGTGCTCCGGTTATTTCCGGCGGGGAGCAAATGGTGATAGCTGCGCCCGTCGGCGAGATGCACTGCCACTTTGAAAAAGTCTCCGGTTGCGTCGCGGGCGACCTCCACGCAGCCGTGCGGCGAGGTGATCTTGCAACAGCCGATCGAGCGCACTCCTTCGCACTTGAGGTCGAAGGTGATCTCCCTCCCGTCGGCAGTCGCGAGCACCACCCGGTTCTCTTCATCGGAGGCAAAGTCGAGCTTGAGCTGCGCGGCGAACCAACCCACGAGCAGCAGCGCCGTAGAGCGAAACTCGGTGCCGTGGGAAATCTCGACCGTGTTCATCCCATCGAGGATGCGCCGATTCTCCGGATGATCGAACATCTGCGCGAGGGCCTGGCGCAAATGCAGGCTGCGCGTCCAGTTCAGGTCGCACATCGCGAGGCGCGACTGGCTGGCGGTGAGCCAGTTGAGCAGCAGGGTGAACTGCTTCACCGGCTGCGCCCATTTCTGGCTGTCGAAGACGAGCCGATCCACCCAGGCCAGGAGGTGGCTGTCGATCGGGTTCGGAAACTTTGCCTGCCACCACAGCACCAACGGCAGGTCGGAATCGAGATTGGAGAAGACGATGTTTGGAATGAGTTTCCGCGCCTTGCCTTCGAACAGAAACGACACCTGCTCGCAGCACACCTGCTTCGCACCCGCGCGGCTGAGGTGGCAGCGAGCGTTGATCCACGCCTGCACCTTTGTCTCCGGCGCATTTGGCTCGGCGATGATGAGGAGCGCACGGCACGCATGGTCGCGCGTGAATTCACTGATGAATTCGTTATTCCGCGCTCCCGCTTCCATGCCTTCGCAATAGACCGCGAAGTTGATCAGCGACGCGCGCGTGGTCGTCGCGCCGTCGGCCTCCCACAGCTTCTTGAGTTCCTTGCCGATCTGCCCGATCTCGACCGGCACGCCGAGTTCCGAAGGGTCGAAGGGCATGGCTACATCCTCCGCCAGTCGCGGCCGTCGCGCTCGAGCAGATCGTCGGATTCCTTCGGTCCCCACGAGCCGCTCGGGTAAGTACAAAGCGGCGGGGGTGTCTCGCTCTTGTGCCATGCATCTTCGATCGCATCGACGAAGCGCCACGCCCCCTCCACCTCGTCTCGCCGCGCGAACAGCGTGGCATCGCCGCTCATCGCATCGAGGAGCAGCCGCTCGTAAGCCTCCGGTGACGCTTTGCCAAAGCTCGTTCCGTAATGGAAATCCATCTTCACCGGCTCGATGCGGATCGCATTGCCCGGGATCTTGCACTGCATTCGCAGCGAGATGCCCTCGTCGGGTTGAATGCGAATCACGAGTACGTTCGGCCCGAGCGGTTCGTCGGGTTTGTTGAAGAGCACACTCGGCGCGTGCTTGAACTGGATTGCGATCTCCGTTCCGCCCTTCGGTAGCCGCTTTCCCACTCGGATGTAAAACGGCACGTTCGCCCACCGCCAGTTGTCCACGTTCACCTTCAGCGCCACGTAGGTTTCCGTGCGCGAAGTCGGGCTCACTCGCTCCTCGTCGCGATACGCTTTCACTTCCTTGCCGGCGATCGCTCCTGCGCCGTACTGGCCGCGCACCACATTCTCCGCCACATCCGCGGGCGTCATCTGGCGGAGCGAACGCACGATCTTCACCTTCTCATCACGAATGCTGTCCGCGGTGAGATCCGTCGGCGGTTCCATCGCCGTGAGGCAGAGGAGTTGGAGAAGATGATTCTGCACCATGTCGCGCAGCGCGCCGCTCGATTCGTAGTACGGCCCGCGCTGTTCCACGCCGAGCGGCTCGGAGGCCGTGATCTGCACATGATCGATGTAGCGGTTGTTCCAGAGCGGCTCGAAGATCCCGTTCGCAAAACGCAGCACCATGATGTTCTGCGCCGTCTCCTTTCCGAGGTAGTGATCGATCCGGTAGGTGTCCTTTTCGCGAAAGCAGCGCGCGACCACTTCGTTCAGCTCGTGCGCCGACGCGAGATCGGTGCCGAAGGGCTTCTCGACAATCACCCGCGTCCAGCCGCCGGGCGCCGTGTGGTTCAACCCCGCCGCGGCGAGTTGCGTGAGGATGCCTTCGTATTCCGTGGGCGAGACCGAAAGGTAAAAGAGCCGGTTGCCACGCGTGGCGCTCTGCGCGTCGAGCGCGTCGAGCTTCTTCGCCAGCGTTTGATAACCCTCCGCGTTTCCAAACTCGCTCTGATGGTAGGAAATCCGCGGCGCGAAGTTCTCCCAAATCTCCGCGTTCAGCCCGGTCCGCGAGCACTTCGCCGTGGTCGCCTTCAACTCCGCGCGCCACATCTCATCGGTCTTCTCGCGCCGGGCAAACCCTACGATGTTCGTCGCCGCCGGCAGGTCTCCATCCGCGACGAGATTGTAGAGCGCGGGGATCAGCTTGCGGAACGTCAGGTCGCCCGAGGCGCCGAAGATCACCACGTTGCACGGCTGCGGCATGGCCCGGCTCGACAGCCCTTCGCGCAGCGGATTCGAAGAAACGATGTTCGGATTCAAAGCGCCGTCGTTATAGATCGCCGGCGTGGCGGGCGAAATGAAAACCTTCCTCACCAGAGCTCGCGGTAGAAGAAGGCCATGAACACGCCGAGCGCGATCACCCACGCGGGCCACGCGCAGCCGGCCGCGCGAGCTGGCAGCAAGCCGCGGAGTTGCATCAGCCGCAGCGTGCCGGCGAAGAGCCCGCAGGCGCCCATGATCGCGTGCTGCACGTTGATCAGATTGGTCAATTCATCCGGCACGCTCAGCGTCGAGTGCGCGTGGCCGAGAAGGAGCAAGCTGCCCGCGATCATGATCACCGGCAGCGCGTAGCCGAGCGGTCGCAACGCCTCGGGCCGCTGCCGGTCGCGCCATGCCAGCCAGGCGAGCGCGAAGACCAGCACTGCGCCGAGTTGGTGTTCGAGGAGTTGCGGATTGCGGATCGCTTCCCACGCGGAGACCCGGCGCAGCAGCCACAGCTCGGGATTGCTCGCCGCCGCGATGAAAATCCCGAACGGCAGCAACAACCCCGGCGCCAGCCGCTCCGCCCACCAGCCGACCCGTCCGCCGCGCGCCTGCGCGAGCCAGCACAGCCCGAGCAGGCAGACCATGATGCCCGACCAGTTGTGCGTCAGCTCGGAGTAGCGCAGATCGTCCGGCGTCGGCCCGCGCGGGTCTTCCGGCGCGGCCCAGTCATCGACGTGACTCGTCGGCAGATCGGGTGAAAGCAGCGCGTGAAATTGCTGTGACGTGAGACGCTGCGAGCCGTCTTCTCCGGGCGGTGATACCGAGCCGAGCACGCCGGCGACGGTGATGACCAGCACGCCCGCGAGCACCTCGAGCTCCAGCATCCGGACGAAGCGCGCCGGCTGCGTCCGGGCAAATCGAAAGTTCATCCATCCCGCGAAAACGGCGGGGACGATCAGCGCGAGTTTCACCAGCAGCGTCCATCCGTATGCGGAGCCGAAAAAAGCGAGCGGCTCGCGGAGCGCGCGCAGGGTGGCAAATACTCCCGTGAGAAAAAGCGTGGTCGTCGCCGCGAGCGCGACGGGGGTAAAGCGGCGCACGATCTCCCGGATCAGCTGCGAGTCTCCGATGATTCGATCGCGCAACGCATAAAGATGCAGCAGCACACCCATCCACACCCCCGCCGCGCCGATGTGCAGGAACTGCGCAGCCAGCGCGGAGGCACGATCCTCGGGTTGTGCCGCGGCGTGGCTTACCAGACTGGTGGCGATCACGGCACCGAGCGCCGCGATCCCTGCGAAGGTGAGGCTGCGCCGGGCGAGCAGCGCGGCCAGCAGGAGACAGCCGGCGCGAGCGAGCGCGAGGTGCCCGACCGTGGTTTCCGCGACGAAGTGCCGCAGCAACTCGAAACTCACCCCGGCAAACACCGTCTGCCCCTGCACCTCCGCCACCTGCACCCCCAGATCGATCACCGTCGCCGCCGCCGCGAGCAGCGCGCCCCGCGTGGTGAGCCTCGCAACCCGCGGGATGATACCGGCTGGCGCACCCGCCAGATGCAGGAGCACCGCCGCCAGCGGCCCGCCCAGGCTGAGCATCAGGCCGACGAGGAGAAGGGCGTGGAGAGCGGCGTGTTCCATCGAGTGAGCAGCGCGCCGGTCTTAGTGCTCTCGCCAAGGCGCCAAGACGCAAAGGAAAGGCAGAAACCCAATCCCCCTTTGCGCCTTTGCGCCTTCGCGAGAGTCTTTCCGCCGTGTTTCGCCCATCACTTCGCGGGGAGGATGCGGAAGGTGAAACGTCCCGGAGCGCTGTGTCCGTCGCGGGAGAGCACGCGCCACTCGACCGCGTATTCGCCCGGCGCGTGTGGCTCCAGTTTCAACGTGAGGTGCGTGCGATCCCGCGCCGCCACCGACGGCTTCTCCTTCGCGAGATTCGTGCGCTTGGGCGCGCCGATTTCCGAACTGGCGAAAACCTCAATCGAGTTGAAGCCCGCATCGAGCAGTTCATTGAACCAAAGTTCGATCTGCGCCGGTGGCTTCGACAGCGCCGCTCCCTTCTCGGGAATCGAGCGCACCAGCCGTGCATGCGCCAATGCCGCGGGGGCGAGGATCAGGAGCAGTGTGAGCGAAACAAGGAAGCGAAAGCGGGACATCCCGCCATTACTGCCGCAGCCGTGCTCCCGCGCCAAGCCGCCGGTGCGCGCACTGATCGAAATGGACCGCGGATGACGCGGATTAAACGGATGACGCGGATTTGGTTTTCAGGACATCCGCGTAATCCGGTTAATCCGCGTAATCCGCGGTTTCTTTTCCTCCGCCAATCGGGTTTACGTTCATGCCCTCCGTCGTCCCATCCCATGAAAAAGTTCCTCGTCCTTATATTGCTCGCCGCCTTTGCCGGGTCCGCATTTGCCGCGACCGGGCCGCTCGAAGTGCTCTTCGTCGGCGGCGACGATGCCACCTCACGCCTCCATGCCCACGTCCTCATGCGCGAACTGGGGCGCGAGGCGATCTGGTTTGAATACGCCAGCGATGCGAAGGCGGTTACGCCGGAATGGGCCGGTCGCTTCGACGCGGTGATCGATGACGGCGCGGGGGTGAACGCGGCTGCCGTGAAGCGACTGGTGAAGGTGCAGTTCCCCGGCGACGAGCAGACGTGGAGCGATGCGAAATTTCTCGCCGGAGTGAAGAAGGCGATCCTCGGCGCGGTGGATGATGCGCGGCGTGCGGAGTGGGAGAAATTTCTCGCGCAGCGGGAACCGGAAAAGCGCGAGCCGAATCCCAACGTGGCGAACTACGAGAAGCGGCCGGAACCGGTGACCTTCCAGCACCCGTTCAACGTGAAGGGCAGCATCGAGCGCACGCAGGTCGCGCCGGATTTGAGGCTCCAGCTTTTCGCGAGCGAGCCGGACATCGTGAAGCCGATCGCCTTCGCCTGGGACGAGCGCGGGCGGCTCTGGGTGTGCGAGACGCGCGACTACCCGCACGGCGTCACGCCGACCGGTGAGGGCAATGACAGCATCAAGATCTGCGACGACACCGACGGCGATGGGCGCGCGGACAAGTTCACGATCTTCGCGGACAAGCTGAACCTGCCGACCTCGCTCGTCTTCGCCCGCGGCGGGATCATCGTGGCCCAGGCGCCGCGATTCATTTTCATGAAGGACACGAATGGCGATGACAAAGCCGACGTGCGCGAGGTGATCATGGAAAGCTGGGGCGTGCGCGATACCCACGCGCAGACCAGCAACCTGCACTACGGCTACGACAACTGGCTCTACGGCTGCGTCGGCTACTCCGGCTTTGAGCGGATGGTCGAGGGGAAGAAGCAGAGTTTTTCGATGGGCACATTCCGCTTCACGGCGGACGGGTCGGCGGTCGAGTTCCTGCACCAGTTCACGAACAACGCATGGGCGCACAGCTCCAACCGCGCGGGCGATCAGTTCGGCGGAACGGCGAACGGCGCCCCGATTTTTTACGGCGGCATTCCGGCTTCCGTCTTCCCCGCAGGCCTGCGCGGGATGAGCGCGAAGAAGATCAACACCGAGGAGAAGACGCACACGATCACGCCGAACTTCCGGCAGGTGGATGTCTTCGGCGGCTACACGTCCGCGGCGGGCAGCGCGTTCATCGAGTCGGCGAATCTGCCGGCGCGACTGCAAGGCAAGGCCATGGTCTGCGAGCCGACGATGAAGGTGATCGCGCTCATGGACGTGCAGCCGCAGGGCGCGGGCTACGTGGCGAAGGACGGCTTCAATCTGGTGGCGAGCAGCGACGAGTGGATGTCGCCGGTCTTCGCGGAAGTCGGGCCGGACGGCGCGGTGTGGTTTGCGGACTGGCAGAATTTCATCATCCAACACAACCCCACGCCGAGCCCCGAGCGCGGCGGCTACAAGGCGGAGACCGGCCCCGGCGGCGCGCACAAGAACGATCTGCGCGACCACTCGCGCGGGCGCATCTACCGCGTCGTATGGGAAAAGGCAAAGCCGGTGAAGACCTCGCTCGCCGGGGCCGCGACTGCGGATCTCGTGAGGGCGCTCGGCGGCGACACGCAGTACCAGCGACTCACCGCGCAGCGTCTGCTCGTGGATGCCAGGAAGGCGGACGCGGCGCCAGTGCTGACGAAACTCGTGACCGCCAACGACGGCAACATCGCCGCGGTCCACGCGCTCTGGACACTGCAAGGTCTCGGCGCGCTCGACGAAACCACGCACCGCGCGGCGCTGCTCGCGAAGGACGCCGTGCTCCGCCGCAATGCGATCCGCGCGCTCGGCAACGACGCGAAGGCGAGCGCGTGGTTCTTCGGCGCGGGGGTGATCAGCGATCCCGATCCAGCGACGCGGCTCGCCGCGCTGGTGATGCTCGCGAGCTTTCCGACAACGCCGGAAATTCAAACCGTGAGCAAGGGCCTGGTCGGCGATCCGGCGGTGAAAGCCGACGAATGGCTCGCCGAAGCCGCGAAGGCGATCGCCCGCCGGCACAAGGTCGAGGCATTCAAGGAAGGGCCGAACCTTCTCCCCAATCCCGGCTTCGAGACCCTCGCCACCGACGGCACACCCGAGGGATGGAAGCGCCGCGACTACGGCAGGAAGCCCGGCAACGAAAAAGCGGAGTGGAAGAGCGTGGCGGGCGACGGGCAGTTTCATAGCGGCGGCAAGGGCTTCCGGGTGATCACGCGCGACGACGCGGACACGAGCTTCCACGCCGACGTGCCGATCAAGCCGAACACGGAATACAAGCTGAGCGGCTGGGTGAAGGCACACGGCATGCGCGGCAAGCTGAGCCTCAACATTCACACCGCCGGCGTGGAGACCGACAAGGTCACGCGCAACAGCGACTGGGTGGAGATCGAGACGACCTTCAACAGCGGCCAGCGGACCACGGCCAGCGTGAATCTGCTCCACGTAGCGAAGGGCGACAGCTACTTCGACGACGTGAAGCTGGTGGAACTGATCTCCGCGGGCGACGACGCCGCGCTGGCTGGCGACGCGAAGCGCGGCGAGCAGATCTTCCTCAAGCATCCCACCGCGGCGTGCGTGCTCTGCCACGCATTGAAGGGGCAGGGAAGCACGGTCGGCCCGGCGCTCGACGGCATCGCAGGACGCAAGGATGCGGCTTACCTGAAGCAATCGCTGCTGGAACCAAACAAGACGCTCGCGGAAGGCTTCCAGCAGCTCGGCGTCTCGCCGATGCCGCCACTGGCGCTGATCCTCAAGCCGCAGGAAATCGCCGACATCGAAGCGTTCCTCCAGACGCTGAAGTAGCGAAAATTTCCTTGGGCTGGCGCTTCCTTCGCTCGTGTGCTTCCGTGCGCGCATGAAATTCCTCCCCTCGCTGATCCTCGGCCTCGCCCTTATGTCTACTTCACTTTTCGCCGCCGATGCGCCGCTCTATTCGATTCCGCTCAAGGACATCGACGGCAAAGATACTTCGCTCAAACCGTACGCCGGCAAGGCCATGCTGGTGGTGAACGTGGCTTCACGCTGCGGCAACACCAAGCAGTACGCCGGTCTTGAAGCGCTCTGGAAAAAGTATCAGGACAAGGGGCTCGTGGTGCTCGGCTTTCCGTGCAACGACTTCGGCGGGCAGGAGCCGGGCACGACTGAAGAGATCAAGAGTTTCTGCTCCTCGAAATATAACGTGAGCTTCCCGCTTTTCGACAAACTGCACGTCAAGGGCGCAGAGAAGCACCCGCTCTACGACGCTCTCACCGGCAGCGCCTCGCCGACCCCGGGCGATGTGAAGTGGAACTTCGGCAAAATCCTCGTCGGCCGTGACGGGAAGATTCTCGCCCGCTTTGAACCCAAGGTGCAGCCCGATTCCGAGGAAGTGACCAAAGCGGTCGAAGCCGCGCTCGCGGCGAAGTAGGCGCGCGACTTGGAATTCTAGGTGGAGCACTCGACCCGAGTGCCGCTTTCGGCGACCCGCCGAAAGCACCGTGTGGACTCTCGGAGGCGGAGTGAACGTCCGCGAAGGTCGGCGGGCACCCTTCGCCTGCCGACGCGCCTCGAGATGTTTCCGGCGGGTCGCCGA
>JANOAZ010000171.1:0-10644 GCA_031411395.1 Chthoniobacteraceae bacterium | reverse complement strand
TGCCGTCCCTGCCCGGCGCCTGGCCGTTCATCGAACGCGAACTGTGCGGGAACAGGAGCTTCCACTCGGCGCTGCGCACGGCCTGCAATTGGTTTTGGGCGTAATAGAAAAAATAGGCGTCGTGCGGGTTCTTCGCGCTGGAGTCGCCGGCGAAGAGCGGCCAGATGTCGAGGCCATCGATCTTGTGCTCGGGAAGTTTTGCGCCGGTGAGCTTGGCGATCGTGGGGAAAAGGTCGATGGTCATCGCGGGCTCGGGGCACACGCTGTTGGCGGGGATTTTGCCGGGCCAGCGCGCGATGAACGGCTCGCGATGCCCTCCGTCGAAGGTCGTGCCTTTTCCCTCGCGCAGCGGCCCCGCGGAGCCGGCGTGATTTCCAAAGCGCAGCCACGGGCCGTTGTCAGAAGTGAAGATGACGAGCGTCTTTTCATCGATGCCCGCTTTCCTGATCGCGCCGAGGATTTCGCCCACGGCCCAGTCGATCTCCATGATCACGTCGCCGTAGAGGCCCTGCGCGGATTTGCCCTTGAACTTCGAACTCACGTAGAGCGGCACGTGGGGCATGTTCGGCGCCACGTAGAGGAGGAAGGGGCGTGCTTTATTCCGCTCGATGAAGGAGACGGCGTGCTCGGCGTACCAGGTCGTGAGTTGCTCCTGGTCCTCGCCGGTGAGGCCGACTTTCTGCGGCTTATCGCCCGCGTAGATCGGCAGGGGCGGATACACGCCGGGCTTGGCCTCGGGGTGCTGCGGCCACATGTCGTTCGAGTAGGGAATGCCGAAGTATTCGTCGAAGCCGTGCCGCGTCGGGAGAAACTGCGGGCGGTCGCCGAGGTGCCATTTCCCAAAGATGGCCGTGGCGTAGCCGAGCGGCTTCACGAGCTCGGCGATGGTCATCTCGCCGTCGCCGATGCCGGTTTTCGACCCCGGCCCGAGCGCGCCGTGGATGCCGATGCGATTCGGATAGCAGCCGGTGAGCAGCGCGGTGCGCGAGGCGGAGCACACCGGCTGCGCAACGTGCCAGTCCGTGAAGCGCCGGCCTTCCTTCGCCATGCGATCGAGGTTCGGTGTGGTGAAGCCCTTCGCGCCGAAGACGCCGACATCGGCGTAGCCCTGGTCGTCGGTGAAGTTGATGACGATGTTCGGCGGGCGATCCGCGGCGGAGACGGAGGCAATGAGGAAGAGGGAAACGACGGCGAGGCGAAGGAGCGGGTTCATGGGGTGAGCCGATGAAACGCCGATCCCGCGCGCGGTGCGAGCCTCCGATTTTCCGCGGCGGCGATCAGCGCGCGGTGAAGCGCGCGTTTTGGGAGAGAAAGCGGATGGGGTTTTGATAGACGAGCGCGTCGATCGTCTCCTCGGAATGTCCGCGCCGGCGCATCTCCACCGCGGTCTTGGGCACGGCGAGCGGATCGCTGCGGCCCCAGTCGCAAGCGCTGTTCAGCCACACGCGCTGCCCGCCATAGACCTCGAACATGTCGATGGCGCGCGCCGGCGTCGTCTTCGATTCCGGGTAGAGCGTGATCCCGGCCCAGAAACCCTCATCGAGGACCATCTGGATCGTGTGCTCTTCCACATGGTCGATGATCACCCGCCCGCGATCGATCCGCGAGTCGGCCTTGAGCGCATCCACGATCAGCCGCGTGCCCTTGAATTTATCCTCCAGATGCGGCGTGTGGACGAGGATCATCTGCTCATGCCGCGCGGCGAGATCGATGTGCTGTTCGAGGATTTTGAGTTCGTTCCGCGTGTTTTTATTCAGCCCGATCTCCCCGATCCCGAGCACGTTCGGCCGATCGAGAAACTTCGGAATGATCGCGAGCACCTCCCCGGCGAGCGTCATATCTTCCGACTCCTTCGGGTTGATGCAGAGCCAGGTGAAATGCGGCAGCCCGAACTTCGCCGCGCGCTTCGGTTCGTAGTCCGTGAGCTGGCAAAAGTAGTCGTGAAATCCCTCCACCCCACCCCGGTCGTAACCCGCCCAAAACGCGGGCTCGCAAACCGCGCGGCAGCCCGCGAGCACCATCGCCTCGTAGTCGTCCGTCACGCGGCTGACCATGTGTCCGTGGGGTTCGATGTAGCGCATGTCAGAAAGTTTTACTGCCCGGCCACGCACCCACCGCGCCCTTTCCCGGCGCAGCGGCGATCGGCTCCGTCGTCGGATCGCTGAGCGACATCAAGACGCTGCGTGCGCGCTCCGGCTTCCCGCCATTGAGCTCACCGAGCGCCCGGCGAAACGCGGCGAGGCGGAAATCGGCCTCGCCTTCCGCGCGATCCACGCGATCGAGAAACGCTGCGAGGTCGATCAGCTTCGAACGCGCGTCCATGAAGTAGAGATCGAGGATTTGCTGACGGGTCATGGAATCAAGTTGCGCACCTTGCCGGTGGCCTGCAACCGCGGAAACGAAGCAGCCCCGGAGCTGGGCTCCGGGGCTGCGTGAGTTCAGATTGTTGGATGGGCCGGTTACTCGCAGTCCGCGCCGAAGTCCTTGTGTCCTTTTTCCTTCTGCTCCGAGAGCTTCTCGAAAGCCTTCTTCGCGTCATCCGGCTTGCCGGCCTTCACCGCGGCTTCCACATCGTCGAAGCTCTTCGCGAGGTCGGTCATCTGCTTTTTGTAGTTGTCGAGGTAAGCCGCCTTCTGCGCCGCCGGCTGGTCCTTGGTCTTCGCGGGTTCGAGCTTCGCGGAGGCTTCGAGGCTTTTCTTGATTCCGGCGAGGAGCTGGAGGTTCTCGTCCTTTTTCGCCGCATCGCCCACCTGGCGCTTGAGGGTGCGGAGATTCTTGTTCACGACCTTCATTTCCTTCGCGAGCGGCGTGTCTTCTTCAGCGGCGAAAGCGACGTTCAGGCTCAGCGCGGCAGCAGCCAGCAGGGTTAGCAGGGATTTGATTTTCATAGTTGGTTTTGGGTAGGTGGATTCTGAGGTTTCAGGTTTCAGCGCGCTTTGCCAACTCTTTGTTGGCGGGCGCGTCGGTGCACTTGACGGCTGAATCGCTCGAACCACTCAAAATTTGCCTGAAAAAAAGGGCCCGCGCTCCCCTCCGGTCGCCCCAATGCTAAATCCACGGAATTTCGGCGATTGATCGATTGCAATGTCGCTGACGGCTGCTAAGCACTCCCGCATGTTCAACGAACCCCAAGCCAACCAACAACAAATCAATCTCCAAGTCCGCTACGACGACCTCACGGCGCGCTACTCCAATCATGCTCTCGTGAGCGTGGGAAATGAGGAAGTCTATCTCGACTTCACCTCCGGAATCGTCGCGGATCGCCCAGGTGTTTCCGTGATGCCGATCCATACCCGGATCGCCATGACCCCATCGGGCGTCGTGCGCCTCACCCAATTGCTCGCGCAGACCGTCCAGCGCTTTCAGGTCGTGCAGGTCCAGCCGCCGCCGCAGGAGCCGCCGACTCAGGTGGAAGCGGGCGCCGCTCCCGACGCGCCGGTCGCAGCGAAGGCAGACTAGTTAGATCACGCGGAATTTTCCGCGCAACATGAGCAGTCCCACGACTCAGCCCGGCGCGGCGCCCTCAGCGGAGAAGGCGGGCGAGTCGGGGCTGCCCGATGCGAAGCGGCTCCAGAAGCAGCTCGCGTCTTTGATTGAACGGGGTGCCGATGGCCTGTCCAGCGGCGAAGTCCGGCCCCTGCTGGAATACCTCCGCGCGATGCTCAACGCGCGGGCTGTCGGGATTTTTCCGGTCGGGGAGAATTCTGCCGTCGCCGCGTGCGTGATCACCACCCGCGGCATCCTGGCGAGCAGCCTTGAATCGTTGGTCGCGCGGCTCGATCCGCGTGAAGTCGCAGCCCTGCCCGCGCCGGAACTGGGCGCCGATGGTTACAGCATCGCGGTGCCCATCTCGCGCGACGGGACGGCGCTTTGCTGGTTCCTCGCGCAACTGGCGATCCCGAATCCGCGCGAGCTTTCCGCCTACGTCGTCCTGCTTCAGGCGCTTGCCGGCTTTTTCCTTTATCGCGAACAGCGCCGGATCACCGGGGAGGTCCATTGGGCACTCGAGCGCACATCGAGTTTGCTCGACCTCTTTCGCCGCGCCGCCGCCGAGGTCGATGCGGACAAGGCAGGACGCATTGCGGTCGATGGGCTGCGGGAATATTTCGGCTGCGCGCGCATCTTCCTCGGGGCGCGGCGCCGCGACGGCTTTCACCTCCGCGCCATTTCCGGGGTGGCGCAGGTCGATGCGAAAAGTCCGGCCCATCAGCCATTCGAAGCCGCCATGCACGAGGCGTTGCTCGCGGGCGATCGAATTGATTTTCGCAGCGACACGCCGCGGACCGCAGCGACGCTCGCGCACGAACTCCTCCAGCAGCAGATCGGCGCAGCGCAGCTCACCACCATCCCGTTTCCCCGCCGCCGCGGCGCGATCCTCCTCGAATGGCCGGGCAACAATCCGCCCGGTCCCGAACTGGCCGCCCTGATCGAGGCCGGCGCGCCGCTTCTCCCCGCGCTCTTCGACGTGCTCGAACGGGCGCGACCGAATCCCCTCCTCTTCGCCACCCGCCGCGTCTGGACGCAATTCTCCGCCAATCGCAAACGCGCCGCGATCCTCGGCGCCGCCGCGATCGTTCTACTGCTCGGCTGGCCGTTTCACTATTCGATCCGAGCCGATTGCCGGCTCGCGCCCACCGTCAAGCGAGTCATCGCCGCTCCATTTCAGGGCACGCTGAAAAAAAGCCTCGTGCGTCCCGGCGATCACGTGACCGAGGGCCAGCCACTCGCCGAGATGGACAATCGCGAGCTGAAGCTCAAGGAAGCCGAGCTGATCGCCGCCCGCGAACGCGCCCTCAAGCAGCGCGACAAGGCGATGAACAACGCGGGCGAAGGCGCAGACATTGGCGCCGCGCAGCTCGCCACTTTTGAAGCGCAGATCGTCGGCCGCGACCTCGACCTCGTGCAACGCCGTCTCGCCTCGCTCGCCATCCAGGCCCCGCTCGCCGGGGTCGTCGTCTCCGGCGATCTGCGGCGTTCCGAAGGCCAGCCGGTGCAGCAGGGGCAGGTGCTTTTCGAGGTCGCGCCCCTCGACGAAATGATCCTGGAAATCGACGTGCCGGATCGCGAGATCAGTCGTGTCGTCACGGGACAACCCGTGCGTTTTCGCCTCGAAGCCTTCGTCGGCGAACCCTGGTCCGGCCAGCTCGCCAAGCTCCACCCGCAAAGCGAACAACGCGACGGTCGCAACGTTTTCATCGCCGAAGCGCCGGTGCGCAACGTGGACCAGAAGGTCGAACTCCGGCCCGGCATGCGGGGGCGCGCCGTGATCGAGGGGGAGCGCCGTCCGTTCATCTGGATCATCGGCCATCGGCTCTGGGAGTTCATCGTCACCACGCTCTTTTGGTGAATTTGAAAAAACACGGTCATCCTGAGTGGAGCGTAGGGAGCCTAAGCGACCAAAGCGGAGTCGAGCCGAGGCTTTGCGAGACAGCCGAGTGGGCGGAGGTGGGGAGGCAACGATCTCGAGCTATTTCTGCCGTGGAGTCGCGAACCCCGGAAAAAGTTAGAGATCCTTCGACTCCGCTACGCTCCGCTCAGGATGACAGGCGGGAATGTGTGGGCTCCCCGTCGTGAATGCGCCAGACCACAATCGCTCCGTCGTCGAGGCCGAGGCGCTCCGCCCGCGGCTCCGCGATGGGCTTCACTTCAGCATCCAGGAGCAGGGCGGCGATCGCGTCTGCGTGATCGAAGACCGGCAGGCGTGGCGCTTCCACCGCGTCGGCCTCGCGGAGTTTCGCTTCCTCCAGGCGCTCGATGGCCGCCGCACCGTCGCCTCGATCCTCGCGCAATTCGCGCGCGATTACGCCGGCGAAGCCTTCACCGAAGGCGAAGCGTTGCAGATGCTTCGGTGGCTGAAAGACAACCATCTTCTCGCCGTCGAAAGCACCCGTACCGGCGGCGAGACCGCGCGCGACGAGCGCACCCTGCTCGCCGCGGTCACCTGGCTGAATCCCCTCATCGCGAAGCTCCCGCTCGCGCGGCCCGACCGATTCTTCACCGCGCTGGAAGCGGCATTGCGCTGGGCACTCGGGCGATTCGGCTTTGTCGTCTGGTCCGCAGCCGTCCTCACCGGCGGCGCATCTCTTGCACTGGACTGGCCGCGATTCCTGCGCGGCTTCGAGGGCATCCTCGCGCGCGACAACTGGCTCTGGCTGCTCCTCGCGTGGGCGGGGTTGAAGATCGTGCACGAACTGTCGCACGGCCTGTTCTGCAAACACTTCGGCGCCGCCGTGCGCGAGATCGGCGTGATCTTCGTGCTCTTCATTCCCATGGGTTACGTCGATGCCACCGCCAGCCTCGGCCTCGCCTCGAAGTGGCGCCGCATCATGGTCTCCGCCGCGGGCATCTACGCGGAATTTTTCATCGCCGCGCTCGCCGCGATTTTCTGGGCGCGCACACGGGACGGCACCGCCGCGACCATCGCGCACAACGTGATCTTCACCGGCACCGTCGTGACGCTGCTGATCAACGCGAACCCGCTGATGCGCTTCGACGGCTACTACATCCTCGGCGATCTGCTCGGCATCCCGAACCTCGCCACCCGCGGCCGCGGCTGGATGCGCGAAGTCCTCGCCCGGCTGCTCCTCGGCGCGCGCGCGCCGAAGCCCGCGCCGCGGCGCAATTCCGAGGACTGGATCATCGCCAGCTACGGTCTCGCCGCGTCCTGCTGGCAGGTGGTGGTCTTCGCCGGAATGCTCGTCGCCGCGAGCGTGACGCTGCGGGGTGGCGGCCTGTTCTTCGCCGTGCTCGCGGGGGCCCTGTGGCTCGGCATCCCGCTTTGGCAGATGGGGAAATCAGCCGCCCAGGCTCGCGGGTCCGCGCTCGTTCGCTGGCTCACGCTGGGCTGGCGGCTGGCGCTGCTCGCCGCGGTCGTCGGCGGCCTCCTCCTCATCCCGCTCCGCCGCTCGATCTCCAGTCCCGCCGTGGTCGAGCTCGCCGATACCGTCGTCCTCCGCGCAGAGTGCCCGGGATTTGTGCGCGCGGTCCGGGCGCACGACGGCGACCTCGTCGCGAGCGGACAGCTTCTCGTCGAGTTGGAGAATGACGAAGCCACCGCGGAACTCGAACGCAGCCGGCTCGAGCTCGAGCAGCAGGAACTGCGGGCGCGCGCGGCTTACACCCGGGGCGACCTCGCCGCTTCCCAAGCCGAGCAAGCGAAGGTGAAGTCACTGCGCGCCGCCGTGGCCGACCATGAAAAATACCTCGCGACCTTGCAGCTTCGCGCTCCCTTCGCGGGCCGCCTCACCGGACGCAGGTTCGATCAGCTCCTCGGAACTTTCCTGCGCACCGGCGATGAACTCGCGCAGCTTGGTCGCGCCGACGGCTGCGACGTGAAGATCGCGCTCAGCCAGGAAGCAGCCTCGCACTTTCGTCCCGCCGTCGGTGCTCCCGTGCGCGTCCGCATCGAAGGCCGGGGGCAGACCTTCGACGCCACGCTCACCAGCGTCGAAGCGCGCGCGACCCGCGATCTGATTCATCCCGCGCTCACCGCCACCGCCGCGGGACCGCTCGCCGTGCGGCGCTCCGAAGATCCGACGCCGGAGTCTGTCCGCGAGAATACGCCCAGCTTCGAGCTGGCGGAGCCGCACTTCGTCGCCCTCGCGCGTCTGGTCACGGCTGAGGCCATGGAATCCGGCCAGCTTGCGCGGGTAAAACTCCGCAGTCTCCGGGGAGTGACCCTCTGGGAATCAGCGCAAGCCGCTTTCGCCCGCTGGCTGCGCCGCTACACCGCGCGCGAGTGAACGGGCGGAGTCCGGCTCCAGCGTGCAACGCCCTCCACTGCGGATCGCGCCCGACGGATTCTCGATCGTAAATTTCACCCGCACCGTTCCGCTCGCCGCGTCGGTGATCGGGCTGACGAACTCGACCAGCGCCGGCACCCGCCGCTCCGGATCGAGCAGCAGCAGTTCCGCCTGCGCGCCCACTTTCAACTGCTCCACGCGCGCCGGCGGGAGGAAAAGATTCACGCTCAGCCGATCGATCTGCACCACCGTGAGCACGTGCGGATTTGCCGCCGAGACGCTTTCGCTCGGGTCGCGTTTGATCTCGGTCACCACGCCATCTACCGGACTGTGCATGGTGCGCACCTCGACCATGGCCTCGATCCGCCGGACCTGCGCGTTCTTGATCGCGAGCTCGGTCTTCGCCTTCTCGAGTTCCTCCGGCGTCACGCGGGTGGATTGCTGGAGGTCCACGACCCGTTGATTTCGCGTCGCCGCGAGCCGCGCCTCGGCCTTCGCGATTTCGAGCTCCGCGCTGAGCACGGTGATGTCGAGCCGCGCGAGCACCTGGCCCTTTTTCACGGCGTCGCCTTCCTTCACCAGCATCTCCGCGATCACCCCGATGTCGCCGGCCGAGACGGTGATGATGCGCGTGGGTTCGGTGTAGCCCAGCACCGCGGAGTCGTCGCCACGACCCACAGTGACGAGCAGAAGAGCGGCGGCGGCGGAAAGCTCGAAACTCGAAACTCGAAATCCGAAACAAATTCGAAAGAAGTGAAAGAGAGAAAACGAGGCTGCGCGGCCGCGGCGTGGATGATTGGTTTTCGAGCTTTCCATCATTTTTTCTTCGTTTGTTTCGGATTTCGAATTTCGGATTTCGAATATCCTCACAGAGCCTGTTTGAGTTCATCGAGCCATTCATCGTAGCGCGCGAGCTGGCGGCGCTGCTCGCGGTCGGCGCTTTCCACGGCGCATTGCACGCGGCGGAAATGGGCGGCGGTTTTGGCCGGCAGTTCACCGTGCGGGCCGGGTGAAAGTGCGGAGAGCCGCGCCGCGATCGAAGGCGCGTGTCGGACCAGCAGGTCATCTTCAATCGAGACAAAGAACTGCGCGCTCCCCGGCTGCCCCTGCCGCGCCGCGCGGCCGATGAGCTGCCGGTCGATGCGCGCCGATTCGTGCCGCTCGAGGCCGATCACGTGCAGCCCGCCGAGGCGCAGCGATTCCGCAGCCACCGGGATGTGCGCGCCGCGGCCGGCCATGTTCGTGGCGATGGTGATCGTGCCGGGATCGCCGGCTTGCTCGACGATGCGCGCCTCCTCGGCGTCCTGCTTGGCGTTGAGCAGCCGGACGGGCAGCCCGAGCGGGGCGAGGGCGGCGCAGAGCGCTTCGCTGTTTTCGATCGTCCGCGTTCCCACCAGCACGGGCTGGCCGCGGCGATGGCGGGCGGTGATCTCGGCGGTCACGGCGGCGAGCTTCGCGGCGCGGGTGGCGAAGACGCGATCGGGCGCAACCTGCCGGCAACTCGGCCGATTCAGGGGCACCACTTCGGTCTGCAATTCGTAGCTGGCGCTCAACTCTGCGGCGGCTTCCTGCGCGGTGCCCGTCATGCCGCAGATGCGGCGATAGAGGCGAAAGTAACCGGGCCGCGTGATCGTCGCCTCGCTGGTGTTTTCGTCGGTGATCACGACTTCGGCGCAAGCTTCCACGGCCTGATGCAGCCCGCCGCGCCAGCTCCGATCCGGGCAGAGCCGGCCGGTGAATTCATCGACGATCACCACCTCGCCCTTTTGCACCACGTAATGAACATCACACCGCAGTTGCAGCCGCGCCTGGAGCGCCGCCTCCACGTAGTCCGGCCAGAGTCGCTGCAGGGCCCCGAGCACGTCGTCCGTGAGCAGGTCGAGAGCGCGGCGTTCGCCGATCGGCGTGAGACCGTGGCGCTGCGTCTGCGGGTCGCGGAGAAAGTCTTCGCCCGTGCGGAGCTGGGCCGCCACCTTGTCGGCGAGCTGGTAAACTTGCGGGGTGGGGCTCGGTTTTTTTCCTCCCACGGAAATGATCAGCGGACTGCGAGCCTCGTCGATCAGCACGCTGTCCGCTTCATCGATCACGGCGAAGGCGTGGCCGCGTTGGACGAGCTGCGGCTTCGGCCTTGCCTGGCCGAGGAGCACTTCGTGAAAGCGCGGCTCGGCGCCGCCCGCGGCGCGCAGGGTGAGCTGGTCGCGCAGATAGTCGAAGCCGAATTCCGTGCCGACTCCATAGGTGACATCGCAGGCATAAGCGGCGCGTTTCTTCGCCGTCGCGGCCTTTTCCGGGAGCAGGCCGATGGTCAGCCCGAGACGCTCGAAAGCCGGTCGCGCAAACTCGAAGTCGCGTTGGGTAAGATAGGAGTTCACCGTCGCCACATGCGCGCCGAGTCCCTGCAACGCGAAACAAAACGCCGGCAGCAGCGCGACGAAGGTCTTGCCCTCCCCCGTGGCCATCTCCGCGAGCCGGCCATCGGCCAGCGCGAGCCCGGCGAGGAGCTGGCAATCGTAGGCCACGAGGCCATGGCAGCGCCGCACGGATTCACTGATCAAGCCCACCGCGGCCGCGGAAAGCAGTGGCCGGGCGACGCCGGACCGCGCCTCTTCGCGCAAGGCCGCCGTTCGCTCGCGGAGGCGTTGATCGGACTCGCCGCGACTCTCCGCGGCGGATTGCCGCGCGTGCCGGAGCGCCTCGGCGTAGCGTTGCGCGGCGCGGCGTTCCGGCTGGAAAGCGAAGAGCGAGTGGAGGCGGAACATGGGTCAGGCGCAGAGCAGTCAAACACGAGCTCTGTCATTCCGACCGGAGCGGAGCGAAGTGGAGGAATCTCTCGCATCCGCGGGCAGCGGCGGCGCGGAGCATCCGTTACCAGCTCCGCACCACCTCCGCCCCCGGATGCGAG
>JANOAZ010000170.1:0-80203 GCA_031411395.1 Chthoniobacteraceae bacterium | reverse complement strand
TGGAGGAAGCTCTCGCATCAGGGGCGGAGGCGGCGCGGAGCTTCAGTCGCTCGGTTCCGCACCGCCTCTGCCTGCGGATGCGAGAGATTCCTCCACTTCGCTACGCTCCGGTCGGAATGACGGCGTTTTTTTTCGAATGCTCCGCGCCGGTGTTGCCCACGATCTTATCCAGAAGTGTTTGCGTAGCTAACGCGCGCTCAGCCCCACAGCCGGTCGAGCGCCTTTCCGACGCCCGCGAACAGCTCGTCGATCTCGCCGCGCGTGATCGTGAGCGGGGGAGAGACCGCGAGAATATCGCGGATGCCGCGGACGATGATGCCTTCCTCCCGAGCCAGCGCGGCGGCTTTCACTCCGAGCAGAGACGTGGGTGTGAGCGCCGCCCGGCCCTCCCGGGGAACTAATTCGAGCGCGCCGATGAGACCGAGGCCGCGGACTTCCCCCACCGCCGGATGGCTTCGGAAGGCGCGGAGTTTTTCTTGAAAATAAGGACCGACATCGGCGCGCACGCGAGTGACGAGGCCATCGTTTGCAAGCACGTCGAGATTCGCGAGACCGGCCGCGCAGGCGGTGGGGTGGCCGCTGTACGTGAAGCCGTGGGCGAAGTATCCGCTGTGGATGACCGCATCGGCGATCTCGTCGCTCACCATCGTGGCTCCGAGCGGGACGTATCCGCTGGTCAGGCCTTTCGCGAGGGTCATCAGGTCGGGATCGAGATCCCACATTCCACTCGCAAACCACTCGCCCAGCCGTCCAAAGCCGGTGATGACTTCATCGGCGACGAAGAGGATTCCGCGTTCGCGCAGCAACTCGCGCAGCGCGGCGAGGTAGCCCTCCGGTGGCGGAATGACGCCGCCCGCGCCCTGCACCGGCTCCACGAACATCGCGCCGATCGTCTCCGCGCCTTCGCGCTCGATGATGCGCGCGGTTTCCTCGACGCACCATTTCCCGTAAGCCACCGGATCGTGCTCCTGGCTCGCCGCGTAGGCGTGCGGCCCGGGCGCGTGGATGAATCCGGGGAGCGGCAGTTCGAACGGCTGATAGCAGCCGGGCAGCCCGGTCATGCTCGTGGTGGCGAGGGTGACGCCGTGGTAGGCAAACGTGCGCGAGAGGATTTTTGTGCGCTGCGGTTTCCCCTTCAGCTTCCAATAACCGCGGATGATCTTGAGCGCGGTTTCATTCGCCTCGGAGCCGGAGTTGCAAAAAATGGAATGGTTCAGCCGCGCGGGTGCGAGTGTGGCTAGGCGCTCGGCGAGACGGATCGCAGGCTCGGTGGTGGAGTTGAAAAAGGAGGGATAAAAGCAGAGCTGGCGAAGCTGCGCGGTGATCGCGTCGATGAGTTCCGCGCGGCCGTAACCCACATTCACGCACCACAGCCCGGCGAGCCCGTCGAGGAGCTTGCGGCCCATCGAGTCCTGCACATGGACGCCTTCGCCGGAGACGATGATGTGCGTTCCCTGAGCATGCATCTCGTCGTGATTCGTGAAGGGATGGAGGTGGAATCGAGCGTCGAGATCCTGAAGCGACGTGGGGAGGCTTGCCATGAATCCACTGAACCATGAACTTGCGGCGACAGGCAATCGATATGGCGCAAACCTCGTTCATTCCCACCGATCTCGCTCCGGGCGACGCGAAGTCCGCCGCATTTGACCCGGCCGGCGTGGAGGTGGTGCGGGTGCGTTCGCGCGACGATCCGTTTTTCGAAGTGAGCTATGAACGGCTCTGGGACGAGTTCGGCGCGGCGCATGAGATCGAAACCCGCACGGTCCTCGGCCGGCGGCTCGCATGGGACGCGGCGCAGCCACGCGACGGCTTTGCGATGCGTTACGATTTGTTTCTCGTCCGCGATGCCGCCGGTGGATTCGTCGCGGCGCGCGATCACACCGCGATCGCGGATGCATCCAGTGTGGTCGTGCATCTCTCGCATGCGCTCGTCGCTCCCGCGTGGCGGCGGACCGGACTCGCCGGATGGTTGCGAACGCTGCCGATCCAGACGGCGCGCGGGTGTCTCGATCGCGCGGGACTTTCACCCGACGTGCCGATCACGCTCGCTGCGGAGATGGAATATCCCAACACCGCCGACGAAGCCCGAATGATTCGGTTGCGCGCCTACGAACGGGCGGGATTCCGGAAGATCGATCCGTCGGTTATTGATTACCATCAGCCGGATTTCCGCCCGGTGGAGGCGATCGACGCGAGCGGGGGGCCGTTGCCGCTGCGCTTTCAACTCATCGTCCGTCGAGTCGGCCGCGAGGGGGAGGAAACGATCTCTGGCGCGGAGGTCCGCGCTATCGTGGAGCGCTTCTACGCGATGTACAGACAGGAGTGTCGCCCCGCGGACATGACACAACTCTGGGCGCAGCTCGGAAATTACCCCGCGCCCGACACGCGCATCGCCTTGCTCCCGCCAACCGCATGATCACCGCGTTTTTTCATCCCGGATACGCCGCGCCCATTGGCGATCACGTTATGCCGATACAGAAGTTCGGCTTGGTCGCGGAGGGCTTGAGCGGCGCGGTGGACGTGCGCCTCGCGGAACCGGAGCCAGTGACCGAGGCCGATCTTCGCCGCGCCCATACGGCCCGATACATCGCGGCGATCCAGACCGGCAAGCCGCGCGTGCTGGCGCAAGGGCAGAAGTTTCCATGGACGCGCAAGCTCTTCCCGAGCGTCTGCCTGACGAGCGGGGGCTGCCTCGCCGCGGCCCGAGAAGCTTTGCGCAGCGGAGTGTCCGCGGCGCTGGTCAGCGGTTTTCATCACGCGTGCGCGGACCACGGCGAAGGCTTTTGCACCTTCAATGGGCTCGTAGTTTCCCTCGAAGCGATGCGCGCCGCGGGTGAGATCCGCACCGCCGCCGTGCTCGACATGGACCTGCATTACGGCAACGGCACCGCGCAACTCGCCGCGCACCGCCCGTGGCTCTTCGCGCTCTCGCTTTACGGAAATGACTATTGGAACAACACCCCGTATCGCGACGTGACCGTGCGCCATCATCAGGATGGGGAAAATCATGGGTCCTTCGCGCTCCCCGCCGGCTGCGATCGCGCGACGCTACTTCGGACCATGGACGAATCCCTGCCGCTGATCGCTGCGCGCCGGCCCGACGTGCTGCTCTACCAGGCGGGCGCCGATCCGTATTTTGAAGATCCGTATTCACCGCTCACGCTCGATCACGACGACCTCCAGGCGCGCGACCGGAAGGTGTTTTCCTTTGCGAAGCAACACCAGATCCCGATCGCCTGGGTGCTCGCGGGCGGCTACACCGAGGATGTGAGCAAGGTCGTCCGCGTTCATCTCAACACCTTCGCCGCGTGGAGGGAGGTCTATGGCGCGTGAACGCTGGCAGAACCTTAGTCCGGGCGACCTTTCGATTCGATTGCCCGAGGTCGAGTCCGGCGACGTGGGGGCCGCCGTGGAGGCGGCGGTGGCGGCTGCTCCGGGCTGGGCGCGCGTGCCCCTCGCTGGGCGGATCGAGCATTTGAGGAACGCGCAGCAGGCGATCGCGGCAGCCAAGGAGCGGCTCGCGCAAGGCATCGCGCTGGAAACTGGAAAGCCGATCACCGAAGCGACCGGCGAAGTCGGCGCGGTAATCGCGAAGATCGACCTCACGATCGCCGACGCGGAAGTGCATCTCGCCGAACAGACAAGTCTCGGCGGCCCGCATCCGGCGCTAGTCCGGAGGCGCGCTCGCGGGCCGGCGGCGGTGATCGGGCCGTTCAACTTTCCCCTGCACCTCGGCCACGGTGCGAACGTCGCGCACCTGCTCGCGGGAAATCCGGTCATCTTCAAGCCATCGCCGCTCGCCGCGAATGTCTGCGCTGCATACGGCGAGATCATGGCCGCCGCGTTTCCTCCCGGCGTCTTCGCGCTGGTCCAGGGCGGTGGTGCGGCGGGCGAGGCGCTGTGCCTCGATCCGCGAGTGCGCGCGGTGTGCTTCACCGGTTCGCTTCCGGTTGGCCGCGCACTGGCGAAGGCACTTGCCGAGGACTTTTCCAAGGAACTCGCCCTCGAACTCGGTGGCAGCAACGCGCTCATCGTGTGCGCCGATGCCGACCTCGATATGGCCGCTCTCGCCGCCGCCGACGGCGTGTGCCTGACCGCCGGGCAGCGATGCAACGCGACGAGCCGCGTGATCGTCGAGCGCCCGGTGGCGGCGGAGTTTCAGCGTCGCTTTCTCGACGCGCTCGCAGCGTTTCAGCCCGGCGATCCGTTGTTGCCGGAGACTCGGCTCGGCCCACTCATCAATGCCGCGGCGGTCGCCCGATACGAGCGGCTCCTCGGCGAACTCCCTGGCGAATGGCTGCTGCCGGGGAAGGCTGAGCCCGTGGTCGCCGGCAAGCGCGGACACTACGTGCGTCCCGCCGTGTTGCTCAATGCAACCGAACGCGCGGACAGCGAATGCTTCGTCCCCATCGTGGAGCTTCACATCGCCGAAAATCTCGACGACGCCGTGCGCATTCAGAGCGCGACACCCTTCGGTCTGACCGCGTCCATCTTCACCCGCTCTGAGGCGCTCTTCCGCCAGCTCGGCGAGCGGATCGAAGTGGGCAACCTCTACGCCAATCTTCCGACCACCTTTTCCCCTTCGACATTGCCATTCGGCGGTTGGAAACATTCCGGCAACGGCCGGCCCGGCGGCCGAGGATTCATCCGCGTCACCACGATCGAGCAAGCCGTGCAGTGGCGCGATTTCCCGGCGTCTTCGTGACGATTAGACTTCAAACCGACCGATCACCCACTACAGGATTCGCACTGGATGACAACGGTCACACCAGCGCCACCCAGGTTTCGCATTCCGTCCGGCATGCAGTTGGTGAATTTGCTCTGCGGCGGCTGGACGTTGCTCGTCTTTCTCTTCCTCTACATCCCGATCATCCTGCTGATCGTCTATTCCTTCAACGCCTCGGAACTGAGCTTCATTTGGGGCGGCTTCAGCTTCGAGTGGTACGGCAAGCTGTGGGAGAACACGACGCTGATCGACGCGATGAAAAACAGCCTCATCATCGCCGCCGCCACCACGGTCGTCTCCGTCGTGCTCGGCACGATCGGCGCATGGCTGCTCTACCGCTACAAATACCCCGGCTTGAGCGTGCTCAGCACGCTCATCTTCATCCCGATGGTCATTCCCGAGGTCATCATGGGCGTGAGTCTGCTGATCTTCTTCACTGTGGTCGCAGGGCCGCTCAACGCCTGGCTGGCAAGCTTCAGCGAGAGCGAGTTCGGCCTCGGCTACCTGACGATCATCGTCGCGCACACGACCTTCTGTTTCCCCTTCGTGCTGGTGGCCGTGCAGGCGCGGCTCGCGGGAGTGGACCCGAATCTCGAAGAAGCCGCCATGGATCTCGGTGCTCCGCCGCTCAAGGCCTTCTGGCTCGTCATGGTTCCCTACCTATTGCCTGCCATCGTTTCCGGCGCGCTCATGTCCTTCACCCTTTCCATGGATGAAGTCATCGTCACCTTCTTTGTCACCGGTCCCGAATCGCAAACGCTGCCGATCAAGGTCTTCGGCATGGCGAAGAAGGGACTCGATCCTTCGCTCAATGCCATCTCCGCGGTGTTTGTCCTTGCGACCGCCGTGTTCGTTGTGCTTGGTGAAACGACGCGGAAGCTCAATCGCTGAATCTAGTTAGTCAACCCAGACCCAAACATGAAAACCACCCGCCTCATCCTCACCCTTATCCTCCTGTGCGCCGCCGCCCTGCCGAGTTACGGTCAGGCGAAAAAGAAAAGCGTCATCAACCTCTTCTGCTGGTCCGAATATGTCCCACAGGATGTCATCGACGGCTTCACCAAGGAAACCGGGATCAAGGTCAACGTCGAAAACTATGCGTCCAACGAGGAAATGCTTTCCAAGTTACTCGCTGGCGGAAGCAAGTATGACCTGATCCAGCCATCGGAATACACCATCGAGGCGCTGATCAAGGCGGACAAGCTCGACACGCTGAATCTCGATAACATCCCGAACATCAAGAACCTCGATCCGAAGTTCACCAAAATGCCGCACGATCCGGAGGGCAAATATAGCGTCCCGTGGATGGCAGGCTCTGTCGGGATCGTCGTCAATACCGCGAAGGTCAAAGAGCCCGTGAAGACGATGAAGGATGTCTTCTCCGGAAAGTACAAGAAGAGGATCGTGGTGCTGAATGATGCGCGCGAGATCGTCACCTGGGCGCTCGCTTCGCTCGGGCTGCCGATCAATGAGATCACTCCGGACGCGCTCGAAAAGGTGAAGCCGATCCTCGCCGAGTGGCTTCCGCAGGTGAAGGTCTATGATTCCGACTCACCGAAAACGGCGTTGCTCAATGGGGACGTCGATCTCGGCGTGGTCTGGAGCGGCGAGGCGGCCATCCTCTTCAAGAAAAACAAGAAGTTCCAATACGTGCTCCCCGAGGAGGGCGCGCACCAGTTCATCGACAGCCTGGCCGTTCCGAAGGGCGCACCGAATAAGGAGAACGCCGAGAAGTTCATCAATTATATCCTGATCCCCAAGGTGAGCGTGAAAATCTCCGATGCCTTTCCTTACACCAATCCAAATGCCGAAGCAGTGAAGCTGCTTCCGAAAGATCAGCAGGAGAATCCGGCGAGTTATCCGCCCGGCAACCCAAAGCTCGAAACCTTCAAGGACATCGGCAAGGTCGCCAAGGACATCGACAAACTGGTCACCGATCTGAAAGGCAAGCGAGCGAGGTAGGGCCGGACCGGCCTCGGCACTATGCAAGCCGCGATTGGCGCTCCTGACTTGAGCGGCAGCAAGCAGCGGCCCGGTCTGATGGGCTGGCTGCTCATGGCGCCGATGGTTCTATGGCTCTTCGCCTTTGTCGTCGCGCCGACTCTGATCCTCGCGGTCTATAGCTTCTGCCAGCGGGATGAACTCGGACAGATCGTCTATGAATTCTCATGGGAGAATTATCGGCGCATCTTCTTCGACTCTGATACCGGCGAGTTCGGCACCACTTACTTCACGGTGTTCGTCCGCTCGGTCGTTTACGCCGCGCTGACGACGATCATCTGTCTCGTCGTCGGCTATCCAGTCGCATGGTTCATCGGTCGTGCGCCCGAGCATCGGAGAAATCTCTTGCTGACTTTGGTGATGATTCCGTTCTGGACCAGTTTCCTCATCCGCACCTATGCGTGGATCACGATTCTGAGCACGAATGGCCTGCTCAACGGCTTCCTGCAATACACCAGGATCATCTCAGAACCCTTTGAGATGCTCTACACGCCGGGAGCGGTGGTCCTCGGTCTGGTCTATTCCTACCTGCCTTTCCTGATCCTGCCGGTCTATGGCAGTGTCGAGAAGTTGGATAACTCTCTCGTCGAAGCGGCCTTCGATTTGGGTGCCGGCCCGGTGCGTGCCTTCCAAAAGGTGATTCTGCCCCTGACAAAGCCGGGAGTCATTGCTGGCGTCCTGCTCGTCTTTATCCCCGCGATCGGCATGTTCGCGATAACCCAACTGATGGGGGGGGGCACGGATCCCACAATCGGGGAAGTGATTCAGAATCAATTCCTGTCCGCCCGCGACTGGCCCTTCGGCGCCGCTCTCGGGATGACGCTGGTGACTCTCTTCGCGCTCGCCTTCTGGTTCACCTCCCGCAAACAAACGGAAGCGCCACTTTAACTCTCATTTCGAGAGCGTTCTACGCCGTTCGGGAAACGGTGGTTTGCAATCCCGTAGCGGCAAAGTTAGCTTCAGGCGATTGGCCGCCGCACTCGGCTGCATTCTTTTTATGCCAAACGCAATGGTCATCGGCCTCGGCGGAGTCGGCTCCGTCATCGGCCGCAAGATTCACGATTACGATTGTTTCGACCGGATCATCCTGGCCGATATCGATCCGACGTTCGCTCAAAAGCTGCAGGCGGAAACGAAGCGCAGCCGCTTCCAGGTCCTCACGTTGAACGCCATGGATACCGGCAAGGTGGCGTCAGCGATGGCTGAACATAAGATCGCGGTTACACTCAATTCCTGCAACTGTTACACCAACCATTCGATTCTGGATGCGTGCCTCCAGGCTGGCTCGCATTACATCGATATGGCTGCCGACATTTACTCGCCGCCCGGCGTAAAGCGTCCGGGCAAGAATAGCTACGAGGCGGAGATCGAGAAATACAACCAGGCGTATCTTGAGAAGGGACTCGCCGGCATCCTTTGCATGGGGTGTGACCCAGGCGCGGTCAATGTCTTCGCGCGTTGGGCCATGGATCGCCTGGACACCGCAACGAGTATTCGCGTGCTCGATGCCGACAATGCTGAGGTGAAGGGTTATCGCTTTGCCGTGCTCTTTTCGCCGGAGACGCTCTTCGAGGAACTCAACGCAATCCCCTACTACGTGAAGGATGGAAAGGTGACGCCGGGAAAGCCGCTCGAGACAGAAGTGGACTGGCACCGCTTCCCCGATCCCATCGGCCTTCAAAAGACTTATGCAGTCGCGCACGAGGAAGGAGTCAGTCTCGGCCTGTATCCGTCGTTCGTGGACAAGGGCGTCAAGTATTCGGTCTTCAAGTACAGCATCTCCGACCAGATGTACCATGTCGCGAAGTCCATCGATCTGCTCAATCTTGATACTTGGAAGAAGGTGAAGGTGGACGGGGTCGAGGTATCTCCAATCCGGGTCGCCACGGCAAATCTGCCCAAGCCCGCGCAACTCGGCGCGACGGTCGATGGATACTCCTGCGTCGGCACCGAGGTGCGCGGCACCAAGGATCGCAAGCGGGTCGAGTATTTCATCTATACGATGGATAGTCATCGCGACGCTTACGAAAAGTGGGGTTACTCGCTCACTGTGATTCAGACCGGCATCCCGCCCGCGCTTACCGCCCGCCTCCTCGTAACGGACAAAATCAAGGAGCGAGGCGTGATGATGCCGGAGGCTCTGGACCCGGAACTCCTGATGGAGCAGTTCTCTCGCGAGGGTCTGCAAATCTTCGTCGAAAAGCGCGAGGTCGAGCGAATGTAGCGGCGACAATTTGCCTTCTTCGGGAGTGAGCCGAAATTGCTGCACACACAAGGTTTCACCATGAAAACACTCCCGATGTTCCTCAACGGCGCGTGGATCGAGGCGGTCGATGGCGGCACGCGCGAAATCGTCAATCCGGCGTGCAACGAAGTCATCGCTCGTGCCGCGGATGGCAATGAGCGCGACGCGGAACAGGCCATCCAATACGCGCGAAAGGCGTTCGACGAGGGCCCGTGGCCGCAGATGCGGGCGGCGGAGCGGGCCGGCTACCTTTTCAAGCTAGCCGACCTGATCGAGAAACACGCCGACGAGCTTGCGACGCTGGAGACTCGCAACAACGGCAAGCCATTGCGTGAGGCGAAGTATGATGTCGCGGATGCGGCGGCGTGCTTTCGTTATTACGCCGGGCTGATCACCAAGCCGCTCGGACAGACCTTCGAGGTAAGTGATCCGAATATTCAATCGATGGTGGTGCGCGAACCGATCGGGGTCTGCGGGCAGATCATTCCCTGGAACTATCCGCTGCTCATGGCCGCGTGGAAGCTCGCGCCGGGGTTGGCGGCGGGGAACTGTTGCATCCTCAAGGCAGCGGAGGCGACGCCGGTGAGTGCGGTGAAGCTATTCGAACTCATTGCCGAGGCCGGTTTCCCGCCGGGGTCCGCACAGCTTCTCCTCGGGCCTGGACCAACCGTAGGTCAGACGCTGGCGGCGAGCATGCTCGTGGATAAGATCGCCTTTACCGGGGGCACGGCCACGGGCCGCAAGATCATGACGGCGGCAACGGGGAATGTGAAAAAGGTCACACTCGAACTCGGCGGGAAGAGTCCGAACGTGATTTTCGCGGACGCCGATTTCGAAGTGGCGATCGAGTTCGCGATGTTCGGCATCTTCGCCGGGCAAGGTGAGGTGTGCAGCGCCGGGTCACGATTGGTGCTCGAACGCAGTCTCGCTCATCGCTTCCTCCCGCGCCTCGCCGAGGCCAGCAATCGGATCGTCGTCGGCGACGGGTTCGATCCAAAGACTGAGATGGGCCCGCTTATTACTCCTCAACACACCGCGCGGGTGCTCGACTACATCGAGGCTGGGAAGTCGGAAGGCGCCGAGTTGTTGTGCGGCGGTCACCGCTTGGGAGGGGAACTGGCGAGCGGAAATTTTGTAGCGCCGACGGTCTTTGTGAACACGCGGCCGGAGATGAAGATCGTGCGCGAGGAGATCTTTGGGCCGGTGCTCGTGGTGCAGCTTTTCGACACCGAGGAGGATGCGATCCGCCTCGCGAACGATACGATCTACGGCCTGGCAGGCGGCGTGTTCACCGGCGATCAAGGCAAGGGCTTGCGCGTGCTGCGCAAGCTGCGTGCGGGTATCACGTGGCTGAACACTTACCATCCGACCTTCAACGAAGCTCCGTGGGGCGGATATAAGCAGAGCGGCATCGGCCGCGAACTCGGCACCTTTGGCCTCGATGCGTATCTCGAAACCAAACAGGTCAACATCAACCTTGTTCCGCAAAGGTTGAATTGGTTCAGTGGCGGCTAATTGCCGCATGGACCAAATGGTCGAACTCAGAAACGTCACGAAACGCTTTGGCGGCTTCACCGCCGTCACCGATGTCAATCTCTCGATCGAAGCCGGCGAATTTCTAACCCTCCTCGGGCCGTCGGGTTGCGGCAAGACCACCGTCCTGAGGATGATCTCGGGCTTTGAAATTCCGACCGAAGGGACGGTCTGGCTGAACGGCCAGGACGTGACCCACCTCCCGCCCTATCGGCGCAACGTGAATCAAGTCTTCCAAAGCTATGCGCTCTTCCCCCACCTCACCGTGGCGGACAACATCGGCTTCGGACTTAAAATGCAGAAGCGGCCGAAAGCCGAGCTCGCCGAACGCGTGAAGGCAGCGATCGCGCTCGTTTCACTCGGGGGATTTGAGCAGCGCAAACCCAGCCAGCTTTCCGGCGGCCAGCGCCAGCGCGTGGCGCTCGCGCGTGCGCTCGTCTGCGAGCCGAAAGTGTTGCTCCTCGATGAGCCGCTCTCCGCCTTGGACGCCAAGCTTCGGCATCTCATGCAGGTGGAACTCAAGCGCCTCCAAAAGAAGCTCGGCATCACGTTTGTCTTCGTCACCCACGATCAGGAGGAAGCGCTCACAATGTCCGACCGCATCGCCGTGGTAAACAAGGGCCGCATCGAGCAACTCGGCGAATCCACCGAAATCTACCACTCACCCCAGACCACTTTCGTCGCGAACTTCATCGGCCAGGCGAACATTCTCGAAGGGAAACTGATCGCTGATGAAGGAAACTTCACGCGGCTGCGTTTGGTGGGCGACGTGGAAGTGCTCGTGCCCAGCGAGAGCCGGCTCGACACCATGACCGACCTGCTCGTCTCGATCCGGCCTGAGAAGGTCCACCTTCAAAAGACGCGACCGTCCGGCACGAATGTTTTCGAAGCAGTAGTTGAGGAGGAGCTATTCAAAGGCGCGACCGATCAACTCGAACTGAGGACGGAAGGCGGCCTCGAACTGACGGTGGTCGTGGCGAATGAAAGCGCGACCCAGGAATGCTTTCACAAGGGCGAGAAGGTCTGGTGCAGCCTGCACCCGAGCGACATCGTCGTGGTCAGGGCGGAATAAGGTCCGCGCGGCGGGCGCGGCGATAGCCGATGAGCAAGCCGGCGATCACTGCGGGCCAGCGCCAGGGGCGAATGAAGTTCCGGCGAAGGAGCAGGCTCTTGCCGAGGATGGCGTCGCGCAGATACCAGCGACGCCATTTCGGGGGGACGTGCCGGAGAAAGAACACCCATAGCGAAACGTAACGGTCGGCTTCCGACCAAGGGTTGCATGGATCATCGAGCCGCAGCCCGCCCATCGCCGCACGCGTGTGGCGGACGGAGGCTTCGGGATCGAAGACGATCTTCATTCCCGCCGCGCGCATGCGCAGGGCGAGGTCGTAATCATCGCCGTAGGAATTGCCCGCGAAGATCGGGTCGAGACCGCCGACCTTTTCCCACGCGCTACGGCGGATGGCGCAGTTGCAGGTGGCGAGGTGGAAGACCGCGCGACGCTCAGTCGTGGCGCGGTAAAAGAAACAGGCTTCTTCAAAGGGGTCCGCGAACGCGCCCTGTCGATCGGCGGAGGGCAGATAGTCCGGCGGCGAAAGCTCCTGGCCGCAGATGGCGTCGAGGCTCGGATCAGTGAAGTCGCGCGCGATCGTCTCAAGATAGCGCGGGCTGTCGATGCGCACATCGTCGTCGATGAAGACCAGCACTTCGCCGGCGGCGATCTTCGCTCCGTCGTTGCGCGAGGCGACGACGCCCTGCGCATGGGGCAGGATCGAGAGCCGGTGGGGCGAGCGCCGGAAATCAGCGAAGGCCTGTTCCGGCGTGGCCGGTTGATTCTGATCGATGACGACGACTTCCGCGATGACCCCCTCCTGCCGCGCGAGATCGCCGAGCACGAGCCGCAGCGAGTCTTCGCGGCGCCAGGTGGCGAGGATGACGCTGAGGGTTGGGAGCGAGGACATCGAGAGTTGGCTAGCAATGGCTGCGCCCGGTGCCGAGCGCTTTCCGCTACAGCGGGATCGCCGCCTTGGCCCCGTCCGGCCCGATGTGGACCATGACTGCGATGGTGCTGAAGACATTCTCGCGAGTGCGCGCATTCACGCACCAGACGGACACGACGCACGAGGTGGTGCCGATGCGCTGCACGCGGCTGTAAACCTTGAGGATGTCGCCATTTCCGACCGGGGTGGTGAAGTCGAAAGCGTCGAATCGTCGGGTGACAAATGCGGCTTTCGGGAAGGTGAGCGAGGCGGCATTGAAGGCCATGTCGTCGGCCCACTGCATCATGTAGCCGCCGAAGACACTTCCTCGCTGATTGAGGAATTCGGGCCGGATGAGCAGCGTTTTCTCGTGGGTCGGAAAAGCGCCGGGCTCGCCGTTTGCCGCGGTGCTTTCGAGGGCGGCGAGGCCGTTGATGCGCGCGAGGTGGCGTCCACCTTCGAACTCCGTGGCCAGCCACGTTCGCACGATGTCGAGCGCCAGTTCGAGCGGCACGGTGCGCTGGCCGATGGCGATCACGTTGGCGTCGTTGTGCTGGCGCGCGAGGCGGGCCGTCTCGGTGCTCCAACAGAGCGCGCAGCGGATGCCGCGGATCTTGTTCGCGGCCATCTGCTCGCCGTTGCCCGAGCCGCCGAGCACGATGCCGCGCTCGCATTCGCCGCGGGCGACCGCTTCCGCGGCGGGAGCGATGAAGCGCGGGTAATCGACCGGGTCCGTCGAGTGCGTGCCGAAGTCGCGCACTTCATGGCCCGAGTCGGCCAGCATCTCGATGATGCGGCATTTGTATTCGAAACCGGCGTGATCGGAGGCGATGGCGAGGCGCATTATTTCAGCGGGGTTTCCGCGTCAGGAGGCCGCGGGTTTTGGAAAAGAGCAAGCGCGGCTCCGCGTACGATCAGCACATCGGTGGGCTGCGTCGCGACGGCTTCGCAGTTCCAGCACCCGTCGATATCCTGGAGGCTGCCATCGAGCATCTGCCCGGGGCCAAATTCGCGAGCCGCGTGTCCGTCCCGCTTCACCGTCACGCAACCTCGCTGCACCGCGATGAAGCTCCGCGCCACGGTGCGCGGGGTGAAGAGCGGTTCGTCTTTTCGGTAATGCACGGGGCGCAGCGGTTCCTCGGGCGGCGGGAGCAGCAGGCTCACGTCGCGGGGAAAAAAGAGTTCGAAAGTCCAATCGACCATCACGCGGAGCTTTCGGGAAATGCCGGGAAGCTTCGCGAGGTAAATGGTGCGCCACATGAACCACGCAAGGAATCCGCTGAAACGAAAGCCGAACATTTCCGCAACCGCAGCGTGCTGCCCAACGGTCGCGAGCTGGCCGAGATTCCGGTGAGTGAAGTCGAGCGTGCCCTCGCCGCGGAGAGTGCGGGCGATGTTGCGCGCGAGCTGCACTCCCTGTCGCAAGGCGAATTGTGCCGTGGGCGGAGAAACGTCACCGCACCACGGCACTGCGGCGCAATCGCCAGCCGCCCATACCTGCGTCTGACCAGCGACGTGCATCGTCGGCTCGGTCGGGATGCGCCCTTTCACCAAGTCCACGCTGAGCTGCCGGCAGAGATCGACGAGCACGGGATGTGTCGTATTGCCGACCGTGGATATAATCGTGTGCGTCTCGATGGTGGTTCCGTTGTTGAGCACGGCTTCATCCACGTCCACCTCGACCACGCGCGCGTTGACGATCACTTCCGTGCCACGCCTTTCGAGCACACGCTGCGCGTAATCGCCGAGCTCTTCGCCGATCTCGGCGAGCAAATGCCCGCGGCTATGGACGAGGACAACGCGGATCCTTTCGCCGCGCAAGTTGCTGTAGAGCGGCTGCACACTTTGGAGGAAGTCGAGGAGCTGACCGGCGGTCTCGACGCCGGTGTAGCCGCCGCCGACGACGACAAAAGTAAGCAGCTTGCGACGCGCCGACGGGTCGTCGGTGAGGTTCGCTTCTTCGAGCCGATTGATGACCGCCGAACGCAGCCGCAGCGCGTGCGCCACGGTCTTCATCGGCAAGCCATGCTGGGCCATGCCGGGCACCTGGCTGAAGTCCACGACGCTGCCCATCGCGAGGACGAGGTGCTCGAACTCGATTGCGTGATCCGGTGTGAAACGACCCGCGTCGAGCCGCACTGTCTTCGTCTTCCAGTCGATCGCGCGGACCGTTCCGCGCAGAACATTCACTCCACGACAGAAATCGCGGAGCGGGTTCACCACATCGAATGGCGAGAGCGAGGAGCCGGCGACTTCCGCCAGCATTGGTTGAAATGTGAATACGTTGTCTTCCGAAACGATCGCCACCCGCGTCTCCCCGCCGTGCCCGAGTTCGCGAGCAAGTGTCCGCGCGCAATACGCGCCGGCGAATCCTCCGCCGACGATGACGATCTCGAATTTCATGCGGCGGTGGCTAGTGCGCCGCTGCGGTCGCAGGCGCGGCGTCCGCGTCCGTCTTCGGCGGACTCGTATGCATGTCCTTGCCGCGCTCTTTGAACCACATGATGACTACGTAGAAGACCGGTGTGAGGAAGAGGCCGAACGCGGTGACGCCGAGCATGCCGAAGAAGACGGCGGTGCCGAGGGCCTGACGCATTTCGTAGCCGGCGCCGCTGCTGAGGACGAGCGGCAGGACGCCGAGGATGAAGGCGAACGAGGTCATGAGGATCGGGCGCAGGCGGAGCTTCGCCGCGTCCACGGCGGCTTTGAAGCGGTCCACGCCGTCGCGGTCCTGGATCTGTTTCGCAAACTCGACGATGAGGATGGCGTTCTTGCAGGCGAGGCCGACGAGCACGACGAAGCCGATCTGGGTGAAGACGTTGTTGTCCATGTTGCGCAGCCAGACGCCGCCGATCGCGCTGAGCAGGCACATCGGCACGATGAGGATGATGGCGAGCGGCAGCGACCAGCTTTCATAGAGCGCGGCGAGCACGAGGAAGACGATCACGACGCAGAGCGGGAAAATGTAGAACGCGCTGTTGCCCGCGAGCTTTTGCTGGAGCGCCATCTCGGTCCATTCGGTGGTGAAGCTCGTCGGCAGCGTTTCCTTCGCGAGCTTTTCCACGGCGGCCATGGCTTCGCCGGTGCTGAAGCCCGGGGCGGGGCCGCCATTGAGATCGGCTGCGGGCCACATGTTGTAGCGGGTGACCTTATCCGCACCGCTCGTCTCCTGCACCGTGCCGACGGCGCCGAGCGGGACCATGCCGCCGTGGGCGTTGCGGGTCTTGAGCAGACGGATCGCTTCGGGGGTGAGGCGGAACTTCGCATCGGCCTGCGCGGTGACCCGGTAGGTGCGGCCGAAGAGCGTGAGATCGTTGACGTAGCTCGAGCCGAGATAGGTCTGGAGCGTGCCGAAAATGTTGCTCAGCGGAACGTTCATCGACTTCGCTTTCACCCGGTCGATGTCGAGCCAGAGCTGCGGCACGTTGGCGCGGAAGGTGGTGATGTTGCCGGCGAGCGTCGGGTTGGAATTGGCGGCCATCATCATGCCGAAGGCCTGGCCTTGCAGCGCGTCGAGCCCGGCGCTGCCGCGGTCCTGGATGTAGAGTCGGTAGCCGCCGGCATTGCCGACGCCAGCCACGGGCGGTGGTGGAAAGATGCCGCTGAAGGCCTCGGGAATTTCCGCGCGGAAGCGCGCGTTGATCTTCTCGAGAATGGCGGGCATCTGCTCATCGGCGCCTTTGCGTTCGGCAAATGGCTTGAAGGGAATGAAGACCGCGCCGGTGTTCGGCTGGTTGCCGCCGAAGAGGTTCATGCCGGCGATCTCCATGGTGTCGAGGACGCCGGGCGTTTCGCGCGCGATCTTCGCCATCTTATCCACGACGGCCTGCGTCCTATCGAGCGACGAGGCATCGGGGAGCTGGCAGAAAGATGCAGCGTAGCCGCGATCCTGCGTGGGAATGAATCCAGTGGGCACGGCCTTGAAGCCAAGGCCGGTGAGCACGAGCAGTCCGACGTAGAAGAGCAGCACGAGGACGGCGATGCGGGTGAGGCGCGCGACGCTGCTGCCGTAGGCGTTCGAGGCCCAGCCGAAGGCCTTGTTGAACCCCGTGAAAAACCAGCCGAGCAGGCCGTCGATCACGCGTTGCAGCCAGTCTTTCTTCGCCCCGCGTGGCTGGAGCAGGATGGCGCCGAGGGCCGGGGAAAGCGTGAGCGAATTCAACGCCGAGATCGCAGTCGAGATCGCGATGGTGAGCGCGAACTGGCGGAAAAACTGGCCGGTGATGCCGCTCATGAATGCGGTGGGGATGAACACTGCGCCGAGTACCAGGGCCACGGCGATGACCGCGCCGCTCACTTCATTCATCGCCCGCCGCGCCGCATCGCGCGGACTCATGCCATTGGCGATGTGATGCTCGATGGCCTCGATCACGACGATCGCGTCATCGACCACGATGCCGATGGCCAGCACCATGCCGAAGAGCGAGATGTTATTGATCGAGAATCCGAAGAGGGCCATCGCGGCAAAGGTGCCGATGAGCGACACGGGCACGGCGATGAGCGGGATGAGCGAGGCCCGCCAGTTTTGCAGAAAGACGAGCACCACGAGGACCACGAGCGCCACCGCTTCGAAGAGCGTCTTCTCGACCTCGTGGATCGACTCGCGCACGGAAACCGTCGGGTCGTATTGGATCTCGTAGCCGAGGCCGGTGGGGAAGCGCGCGCTGAGTTCCTTCATCTTATCCCGCACGCGGTCGGAGGTTTCGAGCGCGTTCGAGCCGGGGAGTTGGAAGATCCCGATCGCCGTCGCCGGCTTGCCGCCGAGCTGGCTGTTGACGGTGTAATCCTTCGCGGCCAGTTCCACGCGCGCGACGTCGCGCACGCGGGTGATGCTGCCCTTCGTCCCGGTTTTGATCACGATTTCCCCGAAGGCGCCCTCATCCGCGAGGCGGCCTTGCGTGTTCACGGTGTATTGGAATGCAGTCGATCCCACCGGCACGGGTTGCGCGCCGACGGTGCCCGCGGCGACCTGCACATTCTGCTCCCGGATCGCCTCCACCACGTCCTGCGCCGTGAGTCCGCGCGCGGCGACTTTCTCGGGGTCGAGCCAGATGCGCATCGAGTATTCGCGCGCACCGAAGACGTTCACATCGCCGACGCCGGGGAGGCGTGCGAGTTCGTCGCGGATTTGCAGCAGCGCGTAGTTGTTCGTGAAGACGGAATCGAGCGAGCCGTCGGGTGAAACGAGGTGGACCACCATCGTGATGTCGGGCGATTGCTTCTTCGTCGTAACGCCGATGCGCTGCACATCCTGTGGCAACGTCGGGATGGCGGTCGCGACGCGGTTCTGCACGAGCACCTGCGCCTGGTCGATCTTCGTACCGAGTTTGAAAGTGACGTTCAGGGTCATCACACCGTCGCTCGTGCTCGCCGAAGACATGTAGAGCATGTTCTCCACCCCGTTGATCTGTTGTTCGATCGGCGTCGCCACCGTCTCGGCGACGGTCTTGGCATTGGCGCCGGGATAGCTCGTCGTGACCTGAATGGTCGGCGGCGCGATGTCTGGATATTGGGCGATCGGAAGCGTCATCAGCGCGAGAGCACCGACGAGCGTGATGAGGATCGAAATGACGCCGGCAAAGATCGGCCGGTCGATGAAGAAGTGCGCGAAGTTCATGGCGCGCGCTTACTTGGCCGCCGACTTCGGCGCTTCGCCCTCGGGCTTGGCTGACGGCGCTTCTTCAGGAACGGGGGAGACCGGCATGCCGGGCTGCACGATCTGGAGCCGCGTGGAGACGAGCTTCTCACCGTCCTTCAACCCCTTCTTCACGATCCGCTTCCCCTCGAAGATCGGCCCGGTCTCGATGTTGCGATGCTCGACGGTGTTATCCGGCTTCACGACGAAGACATACTTCACGCCTTGTTGAGAGCTGATCACTTTGTCGTCGATCAACACCGCGCGGTAGCGGCCAGCCCCTGGAATGCGCATGCGCACGAAGAAGCCTGGTGCAAGTCGCGGATTCCACGTCTTAAAGACACCACGTGCGCGCTGCGTCCCGGTATTGGGGTCGAGGCGGTTGTCCACGAAGTCGATGTAGCCCTCGTGCGGGAAGCCCGTCTCATTGGCCATCTCGATGAAGGCGGGAATCTGCCCATCGACCGCGGACTTGCGGGTCCCTTCCTCGCGGAGCTTCAAGTATTTGAGCACGCTGTTTTCGTCCGCATCAATATAGACGTAGAAGGGATCGACCGACACGACGGTGGTGAGCACCGTGTCGGTCGCGCCGGCCATGACGAGGTTGCCGACGGTCACGCTTTCATTGCTGACGCGTCCCGAGATGGGTGAAGTGATGCGGGTGAAATCGAGATTGAGCGCCGCTGCATCCTTCGCGGCCTGTGCCGAACGCACGCTCGCCTGTGCCTGCTGGAGCGACGCGGCCTTTTGATCGAACTCCTCGGGCGAGACCACATTCTTCTGCCGCAAAGCCTGCGTCCGCTTGAAGTCGATCTCCGCGAGTTTCAACTGCGCCTGGGTCTGCTCGACATTCGCGGCCGCACGGTCGAGGTCGGCCTGGTAGGGGCGCGGGTCGATGACGAAAAGCAGATCGCCTTTTTCCACCAGCGCACCGGCCTTGAAATGAATCTCGGTTATATAACCCGAGACGCGCGGGCGGATCTCCACGGATTCAACGGCCTCGATTCGCCCGGTGAACTCATCCCACTCGGTGACTTCCTTCTCGACCGCCGTCTGGACGTTGACCGGCAGCGGGCCTTGCTGCTGGGCTGCCGGCTGTTTCTTGCAGCCGGCGACGATCACGCCGAGGGCGAGGACGGCGAGTCGGAACAAATTGTAGAGGCGGTGCCGGAGCGGCGATGCGGGTGTCATGATGGAATGGAAATGGAGCTGGAATCTTCGTCGCTCAAGGTGATGCCGGTCGCGGCAATGTTTTCCTCCAGGTGCGCCAGGGTGGTGGTGCCGGGGATGACAATGACGTTCGGCGCGCGGCGGAGTATCCATGCGAGTGCGACCTGCGCGGACGTCGCGCCGTGGCGTTGGGCGATGGCGTGCAGTGTCTCGCTGGCCGCGAGAGGAGCGCCGCGCTTCATCGGATGCGCGCCGAGCGGGGCGAAAGGAACGAACGCGATGCCGTGCGCGGCGCAGTAGTCGAGCACGGCGGCACCTTCGCGCTCCGCAACGTTCATCCGGTTTTGTACGGAGACGATCGGCACGATCGCGCGGGCGGCTTCGATCTGTTCGATCGTGACGTTCGAAAGGCCGACGTGACGAATCTTGCCTTCGCTGCGAAGTCGCGCGAGTTCGCCGACGGAATCCGCCAGCGGAACCGCGGGGTCGGGACGATGCCATTGATACAGGTCGATGCGTTCGAGTTTCAGCCGCTGAAGGCTGGCCTCGCATCCACGGCGCAGGTTTTCCGGGCGTCCGTCGGGAAAGATCTTGTCTGGCGATTCCTTGGTTACGCCACCCTTGGTCGCGATGACCAGACCCTTGGGGTATGGGTGCATGGCAGACGCGATGAGTTCTTCATTCCAGCCGGGGCCATATGCTTCGGCGGTATCGATGAAATTGACGCCGAGTTCGACGGCGCGACGAAGAAGACCCTCACCGGCGCTCCAATCTGGATACGGGCCGAAGTTGCCCGGTTGCCCGCAGAGCCGCATCGCGCCGTAGCCGAGCCGATTCACGGACAGGTCGCCGCCGAGCAGGAAGGTGGATTGATTCGTCATGAAACCGAGATCACGATCTTGCCGAAATGCGCGGCGCTGCGCATGTGCGCGAAGGCTTCGCGGGCTTCGGCAAAGGGAAAGACGCGGTCGATGACGGGGCGGATTTGGTGCCCGGTGAGGAACGCTTTCAGCGCTTCAAAGTCGGCGCGCGAGCCGACGTAGATTCCGTCGAGCCGGACATTGCGGGCGACGATCGGAAAAAGGCTCGCGTCAGGCGCACCGAAGCCGGTGAGCACCCCGATGAGCGCGATCTGGCCGCCGGCGCTGACGCTGTTCATCGACTTGCCGAGCGTGCCGGGGCCACCGACTTCGACGACGTGATCGACACCGCGCTTGTCCGTGATACGCCAGACTTCGGCGTCCCAGTCGGGCGTGGTCTTGTAGTTCACCGTCGCCCACGCGCCGAGGCTGCGCGCGCGCTCCAGCTTCTCGTCGCTGCTGGAAGTGACAATCACTCTCGCGCCGGCGGCGGTCGCGAGTTGCAGTGCGAAAACTGAGACGCCTCCGGTGCCGAGCACAAGCACCGTGTTGCCCGCACGCAGTCCTCCGCGGGTGAAGAGCGCCTGCCACGCCGTGACGGCTGCGCACGGCAGCGTTGCGCCTTCCTCGAAAGAGAAATGCGCGGGCAGGCTGACGAGCGCGTGTTCCGGCAGCGCCACGAATTCACGCAACACCCCATGAACCGAGCCGCCAAGCGCGGCCTTGTGGTGGCGCAGTTCAAACCGGCCATCGATCCAGTCGCGGAAGAAGATTCCCGCCACCCGATCACCGATGCGAAAGCGCGTGACGCCCGCCCCGATGCCCACCACTTCACCCGCGCCGTCGGAGCAGGGAATCAATGGCGGAGGCAGGTTGCCGGGCCGTTGCGCGTCGAGCGTGGTGAGGTCGCGATAGTTCAGCGACACCGCGCGAATCCTCACCAGCACTTCGTTCGCGGCCGGTTCGGGTGTCGGGACGTCCGCGAGGCGGAGGTGTTCCGTGGAGCCGTGTTCGGTGATTTGCCAGGTTTTCATTGGGAAAAATGACAGGGGATTAGAGAAAATGCTTGCGAGGAGATCGGGAGTGCCATATCAGGTATGGCATGAAGATGACCATGCACATTGATGAAGGCCTGCTCGACCGGGTCATGGCTGCATACGGTTGCGAGAGCAAGACCGCGGCGATCGACTTTGCGCTCAACGAACTCGACCGGAAGGCCAAGTTGAAGGTGTTTGCGCGGGAGGGTCTCGGCTTCACCCCAGAGGAGCTCCGCAACGCGGTTGATCCCGATTACGATGTGCTCGCATTGCGGGCGGCTGAGGAGCCTGTGAAGCATGGAAAGCGTCGTCCTCGTCGATAGCTGCGTCTTCATCACGCTGCTGCGCGAGGGCCGCGATCCTGCGACGGAGTTGCTCGAGCGCGCCAGCCTCGACGATCTCGGAACGTGCGGAATGGTGCGCATGGAAGTTCTTCGCGGGCTAAAGATTCCCAAGGTCAAAACGCGGCTGGCGGAGTTTTTTGCCGTGCTGCAAAACGTGCCGACCGACAACCGCGTGTGGGACGACGCGACCGAACTCGCGTGGGAACTCGGTCGTGAGGGAATCACGCTGCCCGCGCAGGACATCCTGATCGCGACCTGCGCGAAACGGATCGGGGCGGCGGTGCTGACATTCGACAAGCATTTCGCGATGATTCCGAAACTCCACGTTTACCGTTCCATTGCCGAGTTGCACTGACCGGGTCAGGCCTTGCCGCCAAAGGACACGTAATCGTCGAGGTCGAGCAGGTCGGCCCAAGTCTTGATGTCGGTGCGGTTCGGACCTGCTGCCATGCGCAGCTCATCGAAAAACTCCTGTGATTCAGCGTCGGGACCGCGCCTGGATTGATCGTCCGACCAAGCCTCGATCTCGGCGGGCGTGTGTTTGTTGCGCTGGTTTGCCTTGATCCATTCGAGGATTTCACCGTCGCCTTTTCCCGTCGCGATCTCCGCTCGGAGCGGTTCGGCATCGATGCCGAGGAACTCGAGGACGCGCTGATCGAGCGGGCAGTTGAAGCGATACTCGCCGCCCTTGCCGGCAAGTTCGGCACGCCCTTTGTCGAGCATGCGTGGAACCAGCACGTAGCCGCCGAGGCGGGTGCGGGTGCTGCGCGGTGGGGGTCGGGTCAAGTCGGTGATTGGGATGTACATGGTTGCTGTTCGATTAGACGTGGATCAAGAGCTCCGCGGCCGGGTAGCGGACCTTGGGTGCGGCGGCATATTTGTCACCCGCGGCGCGGTAGCCGGCAGCGATTGCGACGACGGTTTTGTAGCCGTGCTTGAGCCCGAGCACTTCGTCGTATTTCACAGGGTCGATGCCCTCCATCGGGCAGGTGTCGATGCCGAGCAGTGCCGCGGAGGTCATGAAATTGCCCAGCGCGATGTAAGCCTGCCGCGTCGCCCATTCATGCTGCCACTCGCTGCGCGGGCCTTTCACGATGTCGCTGACGAGAGCGCCTTTGAACCCGGCGAGGGATGCCACGCTGACACCGCGCACTTCCGCGACGCGGGCGAGATAATGATCCACGTCCGCCTCAGTCACCGTCTCCTTCGCCGCAATGACGACGAAATGCGACGAGTCGGCCGGCTGGCGCTGCCCCCATGAGAGCGGCACGAGCTTCTCGCGCGTCGCCGGATCGGTGATGACGACGAAGCGATACGGCTGAAAGCCATAGCTCGTCGGCGTGAGGATCAGCGCCTGCTCGAGCGCGGCCCAATCGCTGGCGGAAATCTTCTTCGCGGGATCGAAGGCTTTGGTGGCGTAGCGCCAGTTCAATTGCGCGAGCAATGCGTCGGTGGAGATGTGGTGGCTGGTCATGGTGGTGTCGCGAGCTACCAGGGCACGGCCTTTCGCGAATTGAAGAATCCGCCGGTCGGGCCATCTGCGGGCAAGGTGGCGAGCCACACCGGCGTGTCGGCGCCGCTCTCGACGGTGCCCGGCGCGTCGGGACCGCCCATGTCCGTCTTCACCCAGCCGGGGCAGGCGGAGTTCACCTTGACCGGCGTGCCGCGCAGCTCGTGCGCGAAGTGAATGGTCAGCGCATTCAACGCGGCCTTCGACGAGTCGTAGGCCAGGAATTTGAAATCCGCGAACGGTCCCGCGGGATCGGACTGCAACGTGAGCGAACCGAGCGAACTCGAGATGTTCACGATCCGCCCGGCATCGCTTTTCTTCAGCAGGGGCAACATCGCCTGCGTCACCGAGACCACCCCGAAGAAATTGGTGTCGAATACATCGTGCAGGATGTCGTGAGGGAGGCTGCTCGGGGTGAAGCTTTTCTCCTCCATGATGCCCGCGTTGTTCACGAGGATGTCGAGCCGGCCATACTCCTGGCCGATGAAGTCCCCCGCGCGATCCACCGACGGTTCGTGAACGACGTCGATGATCAACGAATGCGCGTCGATGCCTTCCGCCTTCAATTTTTCGGCGGCCGCGAGGCCGCGTTTTTTGTCACGTGATCCGAGGATGACTGCCGCGCCCAGCTTCCCAAGCTGGCGACCGATCTCGAAACCCAGGCCTCGATTGGCCCCGGTGATAAAGGCGATTTTTGAAGATGTGCTCATGGCGACGATTATTTGAATGGGATGGCCGCGAAAGCGAGCGCGGTCAGCGGCCGGTGGAACCCGAGACGAGGGCGGCCTTCTTGGTAAGTTGCAGATCCATAAGCGAGCCGCTCGCGCGGCGGCTAATTGAGGTCGTTTTCGAGCACGATGCGGTAGCGGGCTTTGCCGCTCTTCAGGTGATCGAGAGCGTCGTTCACCTTCGACATCGGGAAAAACTCGGTGGTCGGCGCGATCTGATGACGCGCGGCGAATTCAAGCATTTGGGCTGTGATCGATGGGCTGCCGAGCGGCGAGCCGGAGAGTGATTTCTGGCCCATGATGAGCGGGAACGCGGCGAGGCTGATCGGTTCGAGGACGGCGCCGACGGTGTGAAGTTTTCCGCGTGGCGCGAGAGCTCCGACCAACGCCTGCCAGTCGAGTTTCACATTCACCGTGGAAATTATGAAGTTGAGCGAGCCGGTGAGGTTTTTCAGGTCGCCCGCATTGTGCGAATTCACCACGCGATGTGCGCCGAGGCTCAGGGCTTCCTCGCGCTTCGAGTCGCTCGAGGTGAAGGCGACGACTTCGCATCCCCAGGCGCGGAGAAACTTTAGCGCCATGTGGCCCAGGCCTCCGATGCCGATGACGCCGACGCGGTCGGTGGGTTTGATGCCGAGTTGGATGATCGGGTTGAAGACCGTGATGCCGCCGCAAAAGAGTGGTCCCGCTTTCGCCGGATCGAGGGCTTCTGGCAGTGGCAAGGCCCAGGCCCAATGCGAGCGCACGCTCGTGGCGAAGCCGCCGTGGCGGTGGACGATCGTGCCTTCCGCCGTGGTGCAAAGATTCTGGTCGCCGCTGAGGCATTGCGGGCACGACATGCAGCTTCCGGAATTCCAGCCGAGGCCGACGACCTGGCCGACTTTGAGGTTCTTCGCGTGACTGCCGACGGCGGTGATTTTGCCGACGACTTCGTGGCCGGCGACGAGCGGGTAGGCGGACATGCCCCATTCGTTGTCGATCATCGAAAGGTCGGAATGGCAGATGCCGCAATGCGAGACGGCGATCTCGACTTGTTCGTCGCCGAGCGGGCCGGGTTCGTATTCGAACGGCGTCAGCGGTGCTTTGGGGGCGGTGGCAGCGAGTGCTTTGATGGTGCTCATGGTGGTGATGTTTTGAGTTCCGGGAATTTACGCGTTCACCCCCGCGATCGGGCGCACTTCCTTTGCGGCATCGGCCGCGCGCCACAGAAACCACGCGGCAGTCGTCGCATACGGGCGCCAGCGTTCGGCGTGGGCGAGGAGGTCCTTGGGTTTCGGCATTTCGGCGAGGCCGTGCGCGATGCGGAAGCCATTGCGCACGCCAAAGTCGTCGGCGGGAAAAACATCCGGCCGACCGAGCTTGAAGATGAGCAGCATCTCCACGGTCCAGCGGCCGACGCCGCGCACCTGCACGAGTCGCTCGATGATCTCGGCGTCGGGCATCGCGGCGATTGCGTGGTTGGTGGGGATCGTGCCGTCGAGTGTCTTCGCGGCGATATCGCGGATCGCGGCGCTCTTCGCGCGGGAAAACCCGCACGCTCGCAGTGCCTCGTCGCTCACCTCGGCGAGTTGCATTGCGGAAGGAAATCGACGGCCTGGGAATAGCGCGCGGAAGCGCCCGAGGATCGTCTCCGCGGCGTTGCCATTGAGCTGCTGATGCGCGACCGCGCGCACCAGTGACTCAAAGGGCGAGCGTCCCGGCTCCGGCGCCAGCGTGCAGGGGCCGTGCGCGCGGATGAGGCGGCGCATGACCTTGCACCGGCGGCCAAGGTAGTCGTGAGCTTCGGGAGTCATAGGATCCGCACCGCGTTCACTGTATCAGACGGCGAGCGATTCGCGTTTGGCAACGAGGGTTTTCATAGAGTGGATCAAGTATCGGCTGACGCGGCCGCGATTCCATCGCGCAGCGTGTCATGTCGATCAGCGCCGCGCGCCATGCCGGCACCCTGCGGCGTTCGCGACGCATGGCGCGTGGAGCGACGCCATCCACGACGCGGCGTTTTTCCGACAGGCCGCTGAATCGGGCCTCGGCGGATTTGGAGAAATCCGTCCCGCGCTACGCGAAGATTTCCTTCACCACGCGCCCATCCACGTCGGTGAGGCGGAAGTCGCGGCCGGCGTAGCGGTAGGTGAGCTTTTCGTGATCGAGGCCGAGGAGGTGCAGCGCGGTGGCGTGCAGGTCGTGGACGTGGACGGTGTCTTCCACGGCCTTGTAGCCGTAGTCATCGGTCGAGCCATAGCTGAGTCCGCCGCGGACGCCGCCGCCGGCCATCCACATGGTGTAACCCTTGGCGTTGTGATCGCGGCCATCGGGACGGCGGCCATCGGGGGTGCGGCCAAATTCGCCGCCCCAGATGACGAGCGTGTCCTTTAACAACCCGCGCGCTTTCAAATCGGTGAGCAAGGCGGCGATCGGCTGGTCGGTCGCGCCGCAGTTTTGCTTCAGCTTCGAGACGAGTTGCTGATGCTGATCCCAGCCGCCGTAGCAGACTTCGATGTAACGCACGCCGGCCTCCGCGAAGCGCCGGGCCATGAGGCACTGCTTCGCAAAGTCGCCGCTGCCGTAGAGCTTGAGCGTCTCGGCGGATTCGCCGGAAAGGTCCATGACCTTGGGCACTTCGGTCTGCATGCGAAACGCGAGTTCGTAGGATTCGATCACGCCTTCGACTTCGGGATTCGCGCCCGCACCGCTGAGCAGGTCGCGGTTCATCGACTGCACGAGATCGATCTGCTGGCGCTGGAGCTGGGGATTGAGCTGCGAGTTGTGGATGTTTTCCATCTTAGCCTCGCCCACATCGCCGCGCTGGGCGCCGAGCCGCGTGCCCTGATACACGGCGGGAAGAAACGCGCTGCCGTAATTCTGCGCACCGAACTGGATCGGCGGGCTGATGGTGATGAAGCCGGGCAGGTTTTCGTTTTCGCTGCCGAGGCCGTAGAGCGCCCACGAGCCCATGGACGGCCGCACGAATTGCGCGCTGCCGGTGTGAAGCTGCACGAAGGCTTGCGGATGATTGGGAATGTCCGTGTTCATCCCGCGGAGCAGGCAGAGCTCGTCGGCGTGCTCGGCGACTTTCGGGAAAAGCTCGGAGATCCACAGCCCGCTCTGGCCGTGCTGCGCGAACTGAAAGGGCGAGCCGTAGAGACTGGAGCCGCCGCCCTTGGAGACGCCGGGCTTGCCGTTGTCCTCGGTCAGCTTCGGCTTGTAGTCGAAGGTGTCCATGTGCGACGGCCCGCCCTGCATGCAGAGGAAGATGACGCGTTTCGCCCGTGGCGGAAAATGCGGCGCTCTCGGGGCGAGCGGGCCCCGACCCGTGGCGGCGGCTTCGGCCGCGAGGCCGGAAAACGCGAGCCAGCCGAAGCCGGCGGAAACAGTTTTGAGCAGATCACGACGGGTCAGCATGGCCGGCGTGACGCCGCGGCATTCGTAGGGAAGATTCGTGTTCATGGGAGTATTCAGTGCGCGCGTTGATGCGTTGACGGAGGCGGCACCCCCCGACACAGTTGTTTCATGTTTACCGCAGTATTCGAAAAACACGGAGACTGGTGGGCGGCGTTTATCGAGGAATTTCCGGGCGTGAACACCCAGGGCGAGACGCTCGACGAAGCCCGGCAGAATTTAACGGAGGCGTTCCAAATGGTGATCGAGGCGAATCGCGAACTGGCGCGTGAGCAAGAGAGCCCTGACTGCGTTCGCGAGCCGCTCGTGACGGCCGGGTGAAGCGGGTTGATCTGGAGCGGCACTTGCGGGCGCATGGATGCGACTTCTTGAGGGAGGGAGGCAGTCACTCCATTTGGGTCAACCGTCGCGTTCGTCGTTCGAGCAGCGTTCCGCGGCATCGTGAAGTGAACGATTTTACCACGCGCAAGATCTGCCGCGATCTGGAGATTCCCGATCCGTAGTCCATTGCGAAGAAGCGACGTGCTCATCGGAGGTAGCGGAACTCCGCGCACGCGAAGAGGGCCTGGCAGAACGTGGCCCACGAGGCTTCGGAGGCGTCGGCCACCTGGCCGTTTTTGATCGGGATGAGCTGGCTCGCTTCGCTGCGGAGATACTGGTCGGCGCGGGTGCGCTCGGCGGCGGTGGGCAGGCGGGAAAGCGTGAGCTGGTAGGCGAGCGCGATGCGCTGCGGATAGTCGAGCGGCGTGGCGAGGATGCGCTGGGCCATGGCTTTCGACTGGTTCATGACGAACGCGTCGTTCATGAGGAAAAGCGCTTGCGACGGCACATTGGTCACGTCGCGGGCGGCGACGACGAGGCTCGGCTCGGCGAAGTCGAAGACTTCGAGCGCCTCGGGGACGAAGTCGCGGACGATCGGGAGATAGACGCTGCGTTTGTTCGAGTCGCGCTTGAAGGCGGATGGCTGGATGCCGCGGCCGATGTAGCCGTCGCCGACGCGGGCGACGACGGAGCCGGCGAGGGGAGTGAGATCGAGCTGCCCGCTCGCGGCGAGCATGGCGTCGCGGATGGCCTCGGCGTCGAGCCGGCGCGGGCTGGCGCGCCAGAGCAGAACGTTGTCCGGGTCGGCCGCGATATTCGCCGAGTCGTGTGCGGTGCTGAGCTGGTAGGTGCGGCTGAGGACGATCGAACGGACGAGTTTTTTCACCGAGCAGCCGTCGCGCACGAATTGGAGCGCGACGTGATCGAGCAGCGCGGGGTTGCTCGGGGCGGTGCCGGTCGCGCCGAAATTGTCCGGCGTGCTGACCAGGCCCTGGCCGAAGAGGTGTTGCCACACGCGGTTGACCATGACGCGCGCGGTGAGCGGATTTTCCGGCGCGGTGATCCACTGCGCGAGTTCGAGCCGGCCGCTTGCGTTGGCGGGCATCGCGGGCGGTGTGCCGGTGGTGAGCACGGTGACGACACCGCGCGGCACGGTGTCGCCGCGATGATCCACTTCGCCACGGATGAGAATGGCGGCATCCGCAGCCGTGCCCTCGCGCACGCCCATCGCCCGTGGATTCCCCGGCGGAACCGCATTCGCGGAATCGGGTTCGGAGGCCGTCTTTCCTTTGCGGCCAAAGGCCTTGCCCGCCTTCGCGCCTTTGCCGAGACGCTGGAGGACTTCCGCCTTCCGTTCCGGTGACAGGTTGGCGAAGCGTTTCGCTTTTTCAGGATCGTTGGCAAGGTACGCGGGCAGCGGTGGTTCGGCGGCGGCGGGAGCTTTTGCCGCCGGCGGGGGAATTGGGGACGCCTTCGCAGACTTGCCGAAGCGTTCCAGCAACGCGGCTCTCTTCGCGGGTGAAAGACTGGCGAACATTTCCGTCCGCTTCGGATCCCGGGCGATGGCGGCGGGAAGCTGCGGCTCGCTCACGCTGATCGCGGCGACTGGTGCCGGCGCCGCGGGTAGGGGTGATCCATCGGCGGCGGGAGGCGGTGTCAGCGCGATCAGCGGGGTGCCGTTGCGGTTCTTCGCCGCGCCCGCACCTTCGCCCGTGCCGTAGAAGGTCGCGGTGCTGCGGAAGATGCCCGCCATCGCGTAGTAGTCCTTTTGCGGGATGGGATCGAATTTGTGATCGTGGCAGCGCGCGCAAGCCACAGTGAGGCCGAGCACCGCGCGTGAGGTCGCGTCGATCTGGTCGTCCACGAGATCCATGCGGAACTGCTCGCGATTCCTTTCGTTCAACCCCTTCGGTCCGAGAGCGAGGAAACCCGTGGCGATCACGTGGGCATCGCGCTCCGCGTCGTTCTTCGCCGGCAGGAGATCGCCGGCGATCTGCTCGACGATGAACTGGTCGTAGGGCTTGTCCGCGTTCACCGATGCGATCACCCAGTCGCGATACCGCCATGCTTCGGGGAAGGTGAAGTTGCGCTCCTTGCCCGTCGATTCCGCGAAGCGCGCCACATCCAGCCAATGCCGGCCCCAGCGCTCGCCGAATTGCGGCGAGGCAAGCAGGCGATCGGTCAGATTGTGGATTGCGGATTGCGGATTGCGGATTGAATCGGCGACGAACGCGTCAACCTCCTCCGGCGTCGGGGGCAGGCCGATGAGATCGAAATTGATGCGGCGAATCAGTGCGCGCGGATCGCTGTCGGCGACGGGTTTGAGGCCCTTTGCTTCGAGGGCGGTGAGGACGAAGCGATCGATGTCCGTGCGTGGCCACGCCTTGGCCGCCGGCTGCGGGACGGGCCCGGCTTGCGGCGCTTTGAACGCCCAAAACTCGCGCGCCTTCGTCCAGTCGATCTCCTTTTTGCTCACCACTTTCGAAGTGCCGTCGCGCGGATCGGGCGCGCCCATCATCACCCACTTTTCAAAGTCCTTGATCACGTCGTCCGGCAGCTTGCCGCCGCTATTTTCCGGCGGCATCGCCGTGTCCTTATCCGCGGAACGCAACGCCTGGATGAGCAGGCTTTCGCTCAAGCTGCCCGGCACCACCGCATGTCCGGAATCGCCTCCCGCGCGGATGCCCTCGCGCGTGTCGAGCAGCAGGCCGCCCTTCACCTTCTCCGCCTCGGCGGAGTGGCACTTGTAGCACTTGCTCGCCAGCACGGGCCGGATGCTCTTTTCAAAAAAAGCAATCTGGTCCGCGTTCGGTTCTCCGGTGATTTTCGAGTCAATCGCGGCCGCCAATTTGGCGGGGATCGATCCTGCTGCCAGCAGAGACAAGGTGAGGACGCGAAGAGTGTGGGTCGAGTGGCGCATTCCAGGAAGGTGAATAGCGCTCTAACCGTGTCTCCGGACAAAAGATGCGCTCGAACTGGCTGCGCTATTTTCGCCGCATCGCGCGTGCAGGCGCATGACGAAGGGGCGCTGCGCGGAAGGAGGCAGGGTGCGTTGTTACGGCCGTGGTTTTGCGAGCTTCGCGAGCAGTTCGGCGGAGAGTTTCTGTGACTCGGCTTTTTGTTCGGGGGTGAGGCGTTCGTCCACCAGGGCTCGCGCCGGCGTGGCCGCGCCGATGTTGTTCGTGGCGGCGAGGCTCAGCCATGCATGCGCGCGCACGTCATCCCGCGGGACACCCCGTCCATTCGCATACATGAATCCAACGTTGAACTGCGCGGTGGGGTCGCCCTGCTCGGCGGCGCGCAGATTCCACTCGAATGCCTTGGTGTCATCCCGGGCGACCCCGGTGCCCTGGGCATACATCGCCCCCAGATTTGATTGGGCTTTGGCGTATCCCTGTTCTGCGGCTTTTCGATACCACTCGAAGGCTTTCGCCTCGTCCTTCGCCACACCCGCGCCGGTGGTATGGAGAAAGCCGAGATTGAACTGCGCCTGAGCGTCGCCTTGGAGCGCGGCCTTTTCATACCACTCGGCTGCCTTCGCCTCGTCCTTCGGCACGCCGCGCCCCGTGGCGTAGATCACGCCGAGGTTGAATTGCCCATCGGGGTCCCCGTGGCCCGCGGCGCGGAGATTCCATTCGAGCGCCTTGGCGTCATCCTGTTTCACTCCCAAGCCATTGGAATACATCACCCCGAGGTTGGCCTGAGCCTTGGCATTTCCTTGGTCGGCCGCCTTCTGGTACCACCGCACGGCCTGGGTTTCGTCGCGGGGCACGCCGGTGCCGGTGGCATAGATGACGCCGAGGTTGAATTGCGCCTTGGGATCATCTTGATCTGCCGCCTTCATATACCACTGGAACGCTTTGGCTTCGTCCTTCGGCACCCCGCGACCGTTCGCATACATGATTCCCAGATTGCATTGGGCGGTGACGTCGCCTTGCTCAGCGGCTTTCTGCGTCCAGAGGGCGGCGCTCGCTTCGTCTTTGGCCACGCCGATGCCGCGGGCGTACATGTCTCCGAGATTGGTCTGGGCTCGCAAATAGCCGAGTTCCGCGGACTTCCGATACCATTCGACGGCCTTGGCCTCATCCTTCTGCGCGCCGTCGCCGGTGGCATACATATAGGCGAGCGCCGCCTGCGCCTTGGCATTTCCGCCCTTGGCCTGCTTCTCGAGCCGCGCTCGTTTGGAGCAGGCGGCGAGAGTCAGGCAGAGCAGTAAAAGGAGAATCCTCCACATGTTCGCACGGTACGCACACGCAGACAGGGCGAACAAGAGCAGGAATTGCATGGGCCGCTGCCGCGCAACGATTGGGCTGGAATCGAGGACCGTCACCGTGGAACTTTCCCGCCTCCCATGAAATCCTCCCTCCTTCTCCGCTCCCTCCTCGCCGCCGCCAGCGCCGCCAGCTTCGCCTTTCACACACACGCGGCCGACGAGGGTTTCGTCAGCCTCTTCGATGGCAAAACGCTCGATGGCTGGGAGCAGCACAGCGGCAAGGCGGAGTACCGGGTGGAGGATGGTGTGATCGTCGGCAAGACGGTGCTGGGCACCGGCAACTCGTTCCTTTGCACAAAGAAAAAATACGGGGATTTCGTCCTCGAGTTTGAGTTCAAGGTCGCGTCGGACATGAACTCGGGCGTCCAGTTCCGCAGCCAGTTTTATCCCGAGGAGACGACCGTGGAGATCGACGGCAAGCCGAAGAAATTCCCCGCCGACCGTGTCTTCGGCTACCAATTCGAGATCGATCCGAGCCCGCGCGCCTACACCGGCGGCGTCTATGACGAGGCCCGCCGCGGCTGGCTCTTCGACTTGAAAAACAACGAGGCCGCCCGCAAGGCCTTCAAGCAAAACGAGTGGAACAGCGCGCGGATCGAATGCCGGGGCGAGAACATCAAGACGTGGATCAACGGGGTGCCTGCGGCAGAGCTAAAAGACGGAATGACAAAGGAGGGCATCATCGCCCTTCAAGTCCACGGCATCGGCAACAAGACCGAGAAAGCCGGCGAAGAAGTGCGCTGGCGCAATCTGCGGATCAAGGAATTGAAGTAGGCGTCTCCTCGGGGTTTTCCTTCGCCACCCTCGCCAGCATCGCCGCGCTCCTCTCCGCAGGCGGCAGCACGGCCACCGCGCAGGAGTTCCAGATGGCGCCTGCGCGGCCACCCGCGTGCTGAAGGAACGCTACGAAGCCGGCGGCGGGCAGATCACCGTGAAACTCATCCCCGGCGACGGCCACAAGGTCTCGCCGTCATTTTTCGAATGCCAGGAACTGGTGGACTTCGTGATCGCCCACGGCACGAAGTGAAAATCCGCGCGAGCTAGAACTCTCGCTTCCCCACTGGATTGACGCGCCATGGCACCTCTGCAAGGCTCCACTCATGACCATCGCACTGACCAAGGATGTCGAAGCTTTTGTCGAGGAACAGGTGCGCGCGGGGGTCTGTCCCGATGCCAGCACCCTGGTCAATGACGTATTGCGCTCGCTCAGTGAGCATCAGCAGCGGCCCCTTGCGACGACCCCCGAACTCGAGGCATGGCTGCTTGAGGCCGCGGACAGCCCTGCCACACCGTTGGTCCCGGACGACTTCGATGCCATCCGCCACCGGGTCCGCGCCCGGTTCGACGGCCCGGCGGCATGAACGTCCGCAAGTCGGACGACTTCATCGCCGACGCGGAGCTGCAATAACAGTGGTATGCCGAACACGCGGGGTGGGACGTGGCCGATAACGCTGGCTCCGCATGAAGAGTTGGGCTGATGTAGCAAATAATGAGATAGGCGTATTATGAAATCGTCGGGTTCAGCAGCTTGGCAGCAGTTTCTGCTGGCAAAACGGTCAATGCTATCTGAGTACGATCGTGCGAGAGCGCACGCAACCACTCAGCCAGTGGCGATCCATCACGGGAACGTAGGCGAGGCGGCTGTACGAGATTGGCTCGCGACGTTTCTGCCTAAACGGTTCGGCGTCACGTCCGGCTACATTCGCTCGCAGGGAGCGACACCGTATCAGAGTTCGCACTACGATGTGATCATCTATGACCAACTGGAAGCACCCACGCTGTGGATCGAGGAAAACCGCGACAAAGCCGAAGGCGGGAAGGCGCGCATCATCCCAGCCGAATATGTGGGTGCTGTCCTTGAAGTTAAGGCAGCTTTCAACCGACGTAGTGTTACCGATGCGATTGGAAAACTGCAACAACTCGCGCCTTTGGTCGCTGGGGTAGATGCGCCCGGCGAACGCTATCCAAAATTCCTTCCAATCAACGCAGTGCTCGGCTTCGTGTTTTTTGAACTTCGCAAAGAGGATGCGAAAGAGATTGAGGCACTCGAGGCATTCAGGAATCTGTCGTTTGGGAGGGGGTTTTACGGCGCCGTCATCTTGCGTGGCGAGGGCCTTGGGGCCGACGACGCCGCGAAGATAGAACCAATGATTTCGGACCAACCGATGGACCCAATGTTCCTAGACGCTGGGCTGCTTAGTCATATCGCGATGACCGGAACATCGGAGGTAGAGGGCCGAAATTTCGGAGCCATGGCGCAATGGTCGGATGTGAACTTCTCGACGTTTGCGTTCGATGTCCTGGCGTTGCTTAAGAACACTTACAAACGAGGTTTCGCATCCAGCTTTCACGGCCTCGATTTCTCCGGTTTCTCGCGGTCACAACCGCCGAAATATTGAGGATGACGTGCGCTACAGGCTCAGCCCTCTGTATTCCTGTGTGTGCAAAAAGGCAGCCAAAACCTCTCGTAAGCAGTCAGACAGCAGCAGCGCCGGGCCGGCCTTTTCCGCTCGTTCCCAAAGTGGGGCTTTGGGAACGCGAGCATCGCGGGGAAGCTTTGCTTCGTGGTGAGGGGTGCGCAGGGAGCACCGGGTCAACCCAACCACCTGCCGCGCAAGGGAATTGCCGCATGAAATGTGCGTTCCCAAAGCCCCACTTTGGGAACGAGGGGAAAATGGGTTGCTGCGGCCACGGTAACAGAGATTCCCAGACCGACCCTTTGTAGGATAGAACAAGCGCGTTCATGAAACTCATCGATGCGCTCGCACGCCGGTTCCTGCTCCTCGCCATCCTCGTCCTGCCAGGCTGTGCCACGGTGCGGCAGACGCCCAGGAAACCCGCAACCGCGCCGCCAATTCCCACCTACGGGGGGCCGAAACGTGTGGTGGTCAACCTCTCCGAGCAGAGGCTGCACGCCTTCGATGGTGGCCAGTGCGTCTTTGAGACTCGCGTGAGCACCGGCCAGCAACCGAAGTACACCCCCACCGGCCACTTCCGCGCCCTGAGCAAGGAAATCATCCACTACTCGAGCCTTTACCAAAACTCTCCGATGCCCTTTAGCGTGCGCTTCCGCGGCAACTATTACCTGCACGGATACTACGTGGTGCCCGACTACCCCGCTTCCCATGGATGCATCCGGCTGCCCCTGCGGGAAGGGGATTTCAATCCCGCTCAGCAATTCTACGAGTGGGTCAGGATCGGCACGCCGATCCGGGTCACCGGCCGATGGGAGGGGCCGAGGGTCATACCGCCACCGCCCAGTCCCGTCACTCCTGAGCGCGTGCTTTTCCGGTAAACATCCTTTCCTTTTCCCCCAATGGTTCTTCGTCTCCTGCCTTTCACCGGTGCGCGGAGAGAGAAGGCGGCAATTGCGCTGGAATCGCGGGCTGGCACCGTCGAGGATTTCCGTCCTCCCATGAAATCCACCCTCTCCGTTCGCTCCCTTTTCGCCGCGGCCTGCGCCGCCAGCTTCGCCATCCACGCTCGAGTTTGAGTTCAAGGTCGCGCCGGAGGATGAAATCGCCGTATTTCTTTTTCGTGCAAAGAAACGAGTTTCCGGGCAACAACCTGAACAACCTCTTGAGCCTCCACACTTAAGCGTCGTTTCGGGTTACCCCCCGTGTTCGATCCCTCGGCTCACCTGCGCTGGTTCGCCGTCTTTTTCGCCCTCTGCGCCGGCGCGGCGGGTGGGGAGCGATTCGTGGTGCGCGCGTGGCAGTCCGAACACGGGCTGCCGAGCAATAGCATCCGCGCGGTGGCGCAGGCGGCCGATGGGTATTTGTGGGTCGCGACGGCCGAGGGCGTGGTGCGCTTCGATGGCGTGCGCTTTTCCCGTTTCGCCGAGGAGCCGGATGGCCTGCTCGCGCAACGGCCGACCCGCGGGCTCTTCGCGCTGCCGAATGGCGATGTCTGGATTCCCACCGCGCGCGCCGGGTTGCTCCGCTGGGACGGATGCCGGCTGCACGAAGCATGGGAGGAAGCTGACGCCACGGTGCCGGCCGCGCGGATCGTCCACGGCTGGCAGGTGGTGAGCGATGGTGCCGCGGGCGCCTACCTCGAGCGGGGCGAGGAGCTTTTCCACGCGGGCCGCGACGGCGCGCTGCGGCCGGTGGAGAAAACCGCCGAGCTGACCGCGAAGCTGCGCGCCTCGATCGAAGCGCAGGCGCGGCGGGAATCCGCCCTGGCCGCGGCCGGCACGGCTCTGGAGCTGCGCGACCGCCGCGAACGGCTTTGGACTTCCGTGCCGCGCGCCGGGCTCTCCGTGTCCGAACGCGGCGCGCCGGCCGAACCGGTCGCGCTGCCCGGCTTCGGCCCCGGCAGCCGTATCACCGCGCTGCTCGAGGACCGCGAGGGGAGTCTGTGGATCGCCACCGGCGGGAACGGTTTATTCCAGGTCCGGCCGAGCCGGGTGGAGGTGGTGGGAATCGCGGACGGCTTGAGCGATCGCACCGTCTTCGCGCTGCTCGAGGACCGCGCGGGCGCGCTCTGGGCGGCGAACAAATCCGGCGGGATCGACCGGCTCGCCGAGGGGAAGGTCACGCATTACGGCGTGGGCGACGGTGGCGCGAAACGCCCGATCTCCGCGCTGTGCGAAGACCGCGACGGCACGCTCTGGGCAGCGACGCGCAACGGCAGCGTCTTCCGCTGGCGCGACGGCGGCTTTCGCATCGCCACGGGCACGGCGATGCCCGTGACGCAAGTCGTCGCGATAGCCGGGGACGCGGAGGGCCGGCTGTGGCTCGGTGGCGAGCAAGGGCTGGCCTCGTGGGCCGATGGCGTGCTCACGCGCCACGGCGCGGAGCAGGGGATCGTGTCGCCGGAGATCACTGCGCTGGCCTTCGACGACACGGGCGAGCTGTGGGCGGGGAGCGGCGATGGCGTGCTTTATCGCGGGCGCAGCGGGGCTTTTGGGAAAGTGGGCGAGCTGAGCGGACGCGCGGTTTCCTCCATCTGGCCGGACGCGGAGGGCGCGGTCTGGATCACCACGCTCGGGGCCGGGCTCTTCCGCTGGCGCGACGGGGCGCTCACCCGCTTCGCCGAGCCACAGGGCCTGCCCGATGCCCGCCTCACCTGCGTGCTCGACGACGGCACTGGGCACCTCTGGCTCGGCTCGCTGGCGGGCATTTTCCGCGTGGCGAAAAGCGAGCTCGCCGCGATTGCCGGGCACCAGCGCGGCGCGGCGGAGTGGCTGACCTTGGACCGTTCCGATGGCCTGCTCTCGCGGGAATGCACGGGCGCCTTTCAGCCCGCGGGCTGGCGCAGCCGCGACGGCACGGTGCGGTTCCCGACCGTGCAGGGCATCGCCACGATCCGCCCCGCGGCGCTCGAGCTGAACCGCGTGCCGCCGCCGGTCGTGATCGAGGAGGCGCGCGCCCGCGGCCTCGCGCGCGGCCCCACTGCGCTGCACGCGGGGCCGGGCCGCGCGCGGCTGGAGTTTCGCTACACCGCGCTCTCCTTTACCGCGCCGGAAAAGGTGCGCTTCCGCACGCGGCTCGAGGGGCTCGAAACCGCCTGGCGCGAGGTGGGCACGCAGCGCTCCGCCGCCTACGAAGCGGTGCCACCGGGCCGTTACCGCTTCCACGTCGCCGCCGCAAATGGCGACGGCGTCTGGAATGAAACAGGCGCGGCGCTGGCCGTCCATGTCCGGCCGCATTTTTGGGAGACGGCTTGGTTCAAGATCGTGGCGACCGTCGTGGCCGCGCTCGTCGCGGTCGGCAGCGGCGCGCTCATTTCGCGAGCGCGGCTGCGCGGCCGGCTGCTGCGGCTGGAGTTGCAGACTTCGCGCGAAACGGAACGGGCGCGCATCGCGCAGGATCTGCACGATGATCTCGGCGCCAGCCTCACGGAAATCTCCCTGCTCGCGCACCTCGCTACGGAAGACAAAGGCCGCGGTCGCGATCCGCTGCCGGAGATTGCCACCAAGGCCCACGATCTCGTCGGCGCGCTCGACGAGATCGTCTGGGCCATCAATCCGCGCCACGACACGCTCGCCTCACTGGCCGATTACCTCGCCGCCTTTGCCGCCGAATTTCTCGACGCCGCTGGCATCGCGCTGCGGCTCGATCTGCCGCCCGAGCTGCCCGCGCAGCCGCTCGTTGCCGAGCAGCGCCACGGCCTTTTCCTCGCCGTGCGCGAGGCCCTGAACAACGCCGCGAAGCACTCCGGCGCCAACGAGGTCCGGCTCCGCCTGCGCCTGGAGGCCGGGGAACTCACGGTGGCGGTGGAGGACAATGGTCGCGGCCTCCCGGACGAAGTCGCCGCCTCGAGCGAAGGCCTGCGCAACCTCCGCACGCGTCTCGCCGGCATCGGCGGCACCTGCCGCATCGAGAGCGATGCGCGGGGCACGAGCGTCTGCTTTTCCCTGCCGCTTTCTGCGACATAATGCACCCATGACCACCGTCGCCATCGTCGAAGACAACGCGGGACTCGGCGCGGGCTTGCGGCGCGTGGTGGAAGGGACGCCGGATTGCCAGTGCGTGGGCGTGTGGCGCAGCGGCGAGGAAGCGATGACAAAGGTGCCCGCGTTCCGGCCCGACGTGGTGTTGATGGATATTCACCTGCCCGGCATCTCGGGCATTGAGACGACGGCGCGGCTGAAGGCGGCGCAGCCCGAGTTGCTCGTCATCATGGTCACCGTCTATCGCGACCATGACAAAATCTTCGACGCGCTGAAGGCGGGCGCGTGCGGGTATCTGCTGAAACGCTCAGCGCCGGCGGAGGTACGGCAGGCGATCCTCGACGTGCGCAAGGGCGGGGCGCCGATGAGCGCGGAGATCGCGCGGCGCGTTGTCGAGGCCTTTCATCCGCCGCGCCGAGGCGCCGCGGCTCCCGCGGCCGCCGCGCCGGCGGAGGAAGTGAAGCTCTCCAAGCGCGAGACGGAAATCCTCGAGCTGCTCACGCAGGGGCTCGCGAACAAGGAAATCGCCGACCGCCTCGGGCTGAGCATCGAGACGGTGCGCGTCCACTTGAAGCGCGTGTATGACAAGCTGCACGTCCACTCGCGCACCGAGGCAGCTATGCGCTATCGCGACGCGCGCGGGGGATAACCCGATTGGGGTAATTGGCGGCGCGGGCCGCGGGGGTAAATGATGGGTGCCATGTTCCCCTGCCTGCGCTTCATCCTAGTGCTCCTCGCCCTCGCGGCGGGCGCTCGTGCCGAGGCGCCGGCACGGCCCACACTTTTCCTCATCGGCGACTCGACGGTGAAGAATGCCGTGCCCGGGCAACTTGGCTGGGGGAGGCCTTTCGGCGCGCTCTTCGATCCGGTGCGGATCCAGGTGGAGAATCGCGCGCTCAGCGGGCGCAGCAGCCGCACTTACCAGAGCGACGGGCTCTGGGAGCGGGTCCGCGCCCAGCTTGCGCCCGGCGATTTCGTGCTGATCCAATTCGGCCACAACGACGGCGGCCCGCTCGATGCCGGCAAGGCGCGCGGCTCGCTCCCCGGCAACGGCGACGACACCCAGGCCGTGACGCACCCGCAGACCGGCGCGAGCGAAACGGTGTATTCCTACGGCTGGTATCTGCGCCGCTGCATCGCCGAGACCCGCGCCCGCGGCGCCACGCCGATCGTCTGCTCGCCGGTCCCGCGCCATCGCTGGCGCGACGGGCGTATCGTCCGCGCCACGGCGGACTATGCCCGCTGGGCGCGCGAAGCCGCGGCGCAGGGCGGGGCGCATTTCCTGGATTTGAACGAGCTCGTCGCCCGCCGTTACGAAGAGCTCGGGCCGGAGCGGGTGCGTCTCTTTTTCACCGATGGCGACGAGACGCACACCAGTCCGCGCGGCGCCGAGTGCAGCGCCGTCTGCGCCGCGGAGGGGTTGCGCGCGCTCGCCGGCTGCGAGCTGGCCAGCACGCTCCGGCGCGAGCATCCGATGGAAATCTTCACATCGATCCAAAGCCATGATCCCACCCCTGGGGTAGCGAGTGCTCCCCCGCATCCGTAAACCAGCTCTCACCGAGGCGTCTCCCTTCCCCCTATGAAACTCCCCATCTCCCCGCGTCTGCTTGTCCTGGCCTCCGCCGCGCTGCTCGCGTTCGCCGCGCTTGCCCATGAGGACAACGCGGAATCGCTCGCCACCATCTACCTCGTCGATCCGACGAATCCGCAAATCTCCTACGACGAGGATCCGCATGCGAGCGGGCCGGGCGTGTCGGAGAATCCGACCGTCATTTATCCCGAGTCGCAGGCCGGCGCGCTCTCCGGCACCACCGATGAATACACCGCGCTCCAGCCGGGCGTGCATCGGGGCGATCCGGATACCTATTCGCTTTCGCCCGCATCGAGCTATGGGCCGCCGGATGGCATCCCACCGCACACCCCCTCGAACAAGATTGTCATCTATCTCGCCAGCGACTCGACGGTGCAGACCTTCGCCGCGAACTCCTACCTGCACGGCTGGGGGCAATATCTGAGCCAGTATTTTAACAGCAACTTCGTTCGCGTGGAGAACCACGCGCGCTCGGGCCGGAGCTCGAAAAGCTTCATCGAGGAGAAGCGGCTCGATGTCATCCTCAGCCGCATCAAGGCGGGCGATTATCTGTTCGTCATGTTCGCCGTGAACGACTCGGCGGATGACACCAGCAACCGCAAGACCAACCCCGCGTCCACCTACAAGGCCTACCTCCGTGTCTATGCCGCCAAGGCCCGGGAGAAAGGGGCGATCCCGGTCTTCGTCGCCGCGCAGATCAAGTGCACCTACAACGCGCAGGGCCAATACACGAACAGCGTGCAGGGCTATCCGCAGGCCATGCGCGAGCTCGGCCGGGAGATCGGCGTGGCCGTGCTCGACCTGAACCGCGAGAGCATCGACCACCTCACCGCCGTCGGTCCGCCCGAGGGCAATCGCTGGTATGCGACCAATCCGTCCACCGGCGCCTTCGATTACATCCACCTCTCGCCCTATGGCGCGGACAAATATGCGCGGCTGCTCTCGCGGCTCGTCCCGCGGACGAAGGGGCTCGAGACGCTTGTGCCGCACGTCCTCGCGCCCGCCCGACCGGCGACGCTCTTCACGGCCCGCACCAATTACTAACGCCGATCCTCCCCATGCGTTCTTCCCCCCGCTACCAAACGCTCCGGATGTGCGCCGCGCTGCTGCTCGGCGCAGCCTCCGCCATTGCCCAGACGACCGCCGTTTATGACAGCGCCGGTTTTGAAGGGCCGCGCTTTCCGCTCAATCAGCCGCTCGATGGGCAGGACGCGCCGCCCGCCGGCCAGGGCCCATGGACGCAAGACAACGGCACCAGCACCGCGGTGGTCGCGGGCACCAACCCGGTCGAGGGCGCGCAGTCGGTCAAGGTGACGCGCGCGGCCACGGCTACCGCCAACACGCGCTGGGGCGTGACCAAGGCGGTCGCCCCGGGCGTGCTCGAGCTGGTGGAAGTGCGTTTCGACATGCGCGTTACCTATCGCGCGGGCGACTACGGGCCGCTCTTCGGCGTCGAGGCTTACGATGCCTCCGTCGGCGGGCCGAAGCTGATCGGCAGCCTCTTTCAGGACGCTGTCACCGGAGAGCTTTTCTACCAGCAAGCCGGCACCGCGGCCTACCGCGGCACGGGCACCTTCCTGCGGCGCAATGTCCACCATCACTACCGGCTGCGGATCGACTATCTCGAAAAGACCTGCGCGCTCTACGCGAACGACGTGCTCATCCACACGGAAGGTTTCGTCAACGCGACCGCGACCGCTTTCACGGACGCGCCGATCGCGACCATCGCCGTCGGCTCGCCGAGCGAAACCGGCATCGCCTATTTCGATAACTACGCCATCGACGCAACGACGAAGCGCCACCCGCATCGCATCTGGCGCGGCAATGGCGCGAGCAATGTGTGGGATGTCGGCACGAGCCCGCATTGGTTCGATGGTGTCGGCGCGGTCGCCTTTGCGAATGACGATCCCGTGGTGCTCGACGACACGGGCTCGGCAGCGCCGGCCATCTCAGTGCAAGGCACGCCGCTGCCGGCTTCGATGACGGTCTCCGGTGCGCAAAACTATCAGCTCGCCGGCCCCGGCAGCATCGGCGGCAGCGGCGGGCTGCTCAAGCAAGGGAGCGGGACGCTGACCATTGCGGGCGGCCACACCTTCACCGGCAACACCGTGGTCAGCGGCGGCACGCTGCTGGTAAATAACAGCACCGGCAGCGGCACCGGGACCGGCGCGGTCTCCATCGCTCCGGCCAGCTCGCTCGGCGGCCAAGGGCGCATCGCGGGCGCAGTGACCATCCCGGCCGGAGGCGTGCTCGCCCCAGGCGATGGCGTCGGCACGCTGACCATCGAGAGCGGTCTGCACCTCACCGGCGCGGTTTTGAAAATGCAGCTCGGCTCGACCAGTGATCGCGTGGCGGTCGGCGGCGATTTGCGGTTGAGCGGCGGGTTGGAAGTGATCGCGGCCGCGGGATTCGGCCCCGGCACTTACACCCTCCTCACTTACGGCGGCGCGCTCACGGCGGAGTCGTTCATCATTTCCAGCGCACCCGCGGGCTACGAATACACGCTCTCCACCGCGACGCCCGGCAGCATCCTCCTGATCGTGGCCAACCCGCCGCCGCCGCCGGCCGCGCCGGCCGCGTTGACGGCGACCACCACCGGCACGACGAGCGTGGACCTCGCCTGGAGCGATCAGTCTTCGAACGAAGCCGGCTTCGCCATCGAGCGCTCCAGCAATGGGGGAACCGTCTTTACGGAGATCGCGCGCGTCGCCGCCAATGTCGGCCAATTCTCCAATAGCGGCCTGACCTCCGGGAGTAGCTACAGCTACCGCGTGCGCGCCTTCAATGGCGGCGGCGTGTCGCCTTACTCGAATACCGCCAGCGCCTCGACGGACTCCGCGCCGCCCGCCGCGCTGTATGAGTTTGAGCTGAACACGCTCGATACCAGCGGCAACAACCAGCACGGCGCCGCGGTCGGCGCGGTGACTTACGTGCCCGGCAAGGTCGGGACCTACGCGGCGGCGTTTGGGGGCCAGGGCTTCATGGAGATTCCGCGCGTGGTGACGAATGACTTCACCGTCTCGATGTGGATCAAGACGAGCAGCACGGGCGCCGGCGGCCAGTGGTATCAGGGCATGGGTCTCGTCGATGGCGAGCAGGTCGGCGCTGCGGCCGATTGGGGCTGCTCCGTGCTCGATGCGAAATTTGCATTCGGCGTCGGCGCGCCCGACACGACCATCCGCTCGAACGGCAGCGTGAACGACGGCCGCTGGCGGCATCTCGCGGCGACGCGCAATTCCACGACCGGCGAAGTGCGCCTCTACCTCGACGGCGTGCTCGATAAAGTCGCCAACACACCGCCCGGCCCGCGCACCGCGCCGAACGAACTGCGCGTCGGCGCCTCCCGCACGAACGTCCCGGTCTTTTTCGTCGGCCAGATGGATCAGCTCGCCTTCCATGGGAAAGTCCTCTCCGCCGCAGAGGTCGCCGCGCTGGCGGGCCCGGCTGGACCGCCGCCGCCGCCCGCCGGCAGCCCGCGGCAAATCCATCCCCTCGGCGACTCGATCACCTGGGGCTACACCACGGCCAGCGCGGCGGACAGCCCCGGCGGCTACCGCGAGCCGCTCTACCGGAACCTGGCGCTCAACAACTTCACCAACTTCAACTTCGTCGGCGCGAATACCACCAACCCCGGTCCGTTGCTCACCCAGAACAACCAGACGCGGCACGATGGTTATCCGCAATACACCCTCACCGAGATTTCCAATAACCTCGACGCCAACGCGCCGACCGGAAAAGCGCGCGGCAACAATGGCGGTTTTTGGCTCACCGGCACCGGCGGGCGCATTGCCCTCCAGCCGGAATTCATCCTCCTCCTCGTGGGGACGAATGACATCGAGGGCGGCGCGACCGCGCCCGTGATCGAGACGCGCCTCAGCGCCATGCTCACGAAAATTTTCACGCTCCGGCCCGCGACGAAGGTCTTCCTCGCCAGCATCCCGCCGTATCCCGCCGATGCCGCCAAGACCGCGACGGCCAAAGCCTACAATCAACTCATGGTCTCGAAGACCATTCCGCAGTTCCTCGACCAGGGCCGCGACATCCGCTTCGTCGATCAATACGCCAACTTCCGCGTGTCCGAGTCGCCCACTGGCGACATCATCAACTCGGGGCTCTACGGCGACACCATTCATCCGAATGAGTCGGGCTACCAATTGATGGGCGACACGTGGGCCGCCGCGCTTTTGGCCGATCCCCAGCCGCTGCCGGCGACGCCTTCGGGGGCCGCCGCGAGCGCCCCTGCGGTCGGTGAGACGGTGCTGACGTGGCAGGACAACTCCGACACCGAGGGCGCATTCCTCATCGAGCGCTCGCTCGATGGCGTGAGCTATCAGCGCATCGGCTTTGTCGGCGCCGGCCTGACGAGCTTCCGGGACACGGCGGTTGCGGGCGCCACGACTTATCACTACCGCGTGGCGGCGCGGAATTACGTCGGCGATTCCACCTACTCGAATGTCGCCACCGTCACGACGCTGGTGCCGCCGCCGCCCGCGGCGCCCACGGGGCTGACCGCGCACGCCGGGCACGGCCTGGTGAGCCTCGCGTGGCAGGCTTCGGCGGGCGCGGCGAGCTATCGCGTCAAACGCGCCACGGGCAGCGGCGGACCGTTCACGCTCATCGGTTCGCCGACGGCGACCCAGCTCACAGATGCCACGGCGCAGAATGGGACGACTTACTTTTATGTCGTGACAGCCGTGAACCAGAACGGGGAGAGCATCGCCTCCACCGTCGCGAGCGCGCGGCCGGAAGCGATGCGGGCGCTGGTCTGGGATGGCGCCGCCGACAATCGCTGGACCGACTTTCAGCAAAGCAACTGGCGCGACGGCGGCGGCGCTGCGTTCCGGTTCAGCAACGGCGACGAAGTGACTTTCGACGACACCGGCGAGAACGCCCGCGCGATCAGCATCGTCGGCACGGTCGCGCCGAGCCTGCTCACGGTCGCGGCGGCGCAGGATTACCGCATCGGCGGTAATGGCGGCATCGGCGGCGCGGGCAGCCTGGTGAAATCCGGCACCGGAATGCTGACGCTTTCCGGCCATCACACCTACACGGGCGCGACGGTGATTCAGGATGGGACCGTGCGTCTCTCGGCCCTCGCCCATCGCTGGAGCTTCAACGGCAATCTCGAAGATTCCGCCGGCGGGCGCACTGCAACGCTCGTGGATGAGGGGGCGCAGAACGCGGTGCTCTCGCCCGTGGCGGTGACCCTCACCGGCGGCGCGCGGGACGACGCCGACTATGTGGATCTGGGCACCAATCTGCTGCCCGGCGCGGCGCATCCGATCACCGTCGAGCTCTGGGCCACGCAAAATGCCGCGAAGAATTTCGCCCGCATCTTCGACTTCGGCAGCAGCTTCGAGGAAAACCTGTTCATGGGCTGGACCGTCGGGACGGCGCCGGCGACCGACCGCGTGGAATGGCGCGACACGGCCGAGGTGAAGACGGTCGATAACTCGAACCAGCCGTATCAACCCGGCGTCGAGTTTCACATCGTCATGGTCATCGAGCCGGGCGTCGGGACCGGCGGGCGGACGCGCGTGACGTGGTATTCCGCGCCCTCGGCCGGGGCGCTGCTCGGCACGGCGCGCGGCAGTTTTGAAACGACCAACACGCTCGCCGCGCTGAACGATCTCAACTGCTGGCTGGGCCGTTCCGCGTGGCCGGGCGATGAAACCGCCGCCGCGACCTACAATGAAGTGCGCGTCTGGCACCGCGCCATGTCGTCCGCGGATTTGCAGTCCTTGCACGCGGCGGGCGCGGACAGCGACCCCGAGGCCGTCGCCTTGAGCGCCGGCACTTCCGCGATCCCGGCGTTGCCGGTGCTGCCCGCGATGACGGCGCTCCAGCTCGCCGGTCCGGGCGCGCGGCTGGAAATCGCCACGGGCGCGAGCCAGCCAGTCGGTTCGTTGAGCGGCGTGGCTGGCTCGGTCATCAACCTCGTCGCGGGCAGTCTCACGGCGGGCGGCGATCAAGTTTCCACCAGCTTCGCCGGGAACATCGGCGGCGCTGGAGGTTTGACCAAAATCGGCTCCGGCACGCTCCGGCTCGCCGGCGCAAACAGCTACGTCGGCACCACGACGATCGCCGGCGGTGCCTTGCTGGTGAATGGCAGCAGCGCGGCGGCGGCCGGCGCCATCTCGGTCCGGCCGAGCGCCACGCTCGGCGGCCGCGGCACGGTGGGCGGGCCGGTCACCTGGCTCGCGGGCAGCGGCCTCGCCCCGGGCGACGCGGTCGGCACTTTCACCAGCGGCCCGGCGGCGTGGGGCGGAGGGGTCCGGTATTTCTGGGAGGTGAACGACGCGGATGCCGGCGCGGGAATCGGCTCCGATTTGCTGAGCATCAATGGCACGCTGGCGATCGAGGCGAGCACCGCCGCGCCGATCGTCATCGATCTGACGTCGCTGCTGCCCGGCGGAGCAGCCGGGCCAGTGCATGATTTTGTCGGCACCTCCACGTATAGCTGGAAGCTGGTCGCGACCACCGGCGGCATCACCGGCTTTGCGGTCGAGAAATTCGTGCTGGATGCCGCGCGCTTTGCGCACCCCGGCGACTTTGCGCTCAGCGTGGAAAACAGCGGGCGGGATCTGCACCTGACCTACACGCCCGCCGGCCTCAACGCGTGGCTGGCCGGAAAATTCACCGCGGCGGAATTGGCCGACCCGGCCATCGGCGGGGTGCTCGGAGACGCCGATCGCGACGGCCTCCGCAATCTCGAGGAATATGCATACGGCGGCGATCCGAAGCTCGCCAGTTGGGTCGAGCTGCCAGTCGTGGAAACCCGCGACGGCTATCTCGCCGTCCGCTTCACGCGGCTGAAGGATCGCACGGATATCCACTACCGCGTCCAGGCGACGCCGGACCTGCAAAACTATATGGTGACGGCCAGCTCCACCTATGGCGGTGCGCCGGTCGCCCTCAATGGCGGCGAAGTCACCACGGTGCCGGACGGTGCCGATCCGAACAAGGAGCAGGTGGTGGCGCGTGATGCCATCCCGATTTCCAGCGCGGCGAAGCGCTTCCTGCGAGTGGTGATCGTGCAGCCGTAACCGCGGGAGGAGCTGGGCGGCCCTCACTCCCCCCCAATCTGACCAAAGTTTTTCTTCCGCATCGCGCTTCGCTCGCTTCTGTGCGCTGCCGGCGGATTTTTCCCGGTAGGCGCGCAAGCCTGCGGAGCCATCCTGCGTCGAAGGTTCCCCAAGAGCACTCAGGGGTGCCGGTGCGGGCGATCACGGCGGGTTCGAAGTTGGTTTGCCCGCCTCCTTCGTAGATCAGCACTTTGGTCTGGCTCGCGGGGAGCTCGATCATCTTGAGCGGATCGAAACGCTTCGCGGGATTTCTGGAGTCAGGTTTTCTGGCGTGAGACAGGATGAGCACGCTCCAGCTTCGGCATTGCCGAGCGAGGCCGGACCGCTAACTTAGCGGACCTTTTCCCCGAACCATGCTGAGCATTTCGACCTGTTGGAATTCCGGCCGTCACACCGACGGCGAAGCGATGTGCCAGGAGCTGATCGACCTCGGCTTTGAGCGGATCGAACTCGGCCACGGCATCCGGCTCTCGCTCATGGAGGGCGTGCTCAAGCTCTTCCACGCCGGCAAGGTGCGCTTTTCCAGCCTGCATAATTTCTGCCCGCTGCCGATCGAGATCACCCGGGCCTCGCCGGATTGCTACAAATTCTCCTCGCCCGATGAGCGCGAGCGGGAGCGCGCGGTGAAGCACTCGCTCCAGACGATCGACTTCGCCGAGCGCCTCGAAGCGCCCTTCGTGGTCCTGCATCTCGGGCGCACTCCGCTCGATGACTACACCGACAAGCTGGTCCGCATGGCCGGGGTCGGGCTGCACAATTCGCGCGATTACGTGAAGGAAAAGCTGGAATGCGTGCGCAAACGCGAGGAGGTGGCGCGGCCGTATTTTCTCCGTGCGCTGGAGTGCCTGAAGCGCATCGCGGAATACGCGGACAAGAAGAGCATCACCCTCGGCGTCGAGAGCCGGCACAGTTACGAGGAGATCCCCAACGAACTCGAAATGCTCTCGGTGCTCTCGCAGTTCGACGTGCCTCATGTCGGCTACTGGCACGACTTCGGCCACGTGGAGGTGAAGCAGCACGTCGGCTTCGTGGATCACTACGAGTGGCTGCGCGAGGTGGCGCCGCGGCTCGTCGGCTGCCATCTGCACGACACCGCGTGGCCGGGCCGCGATCACATGGCGCCCTTCAGCGGCACGGTGGAATACGATCGCCTCATCCCGCTGCTCCCGCGCGACACGCTCTATGTTTTCGAAATGAGCCCGCGCCGCACCGCCGAGGAGATCACCACGGCGCGCGACCTGTGGATTCCGAAATTCGGCGCATGACCGACCGCGTCGCGGCGGGGGGATCGACCGTGCCAGCGGCGGAGAGGGGGAAAGCGTGGAAGAAGGCGGTCATCACGACGCTCCAGGTCGGCTTCACCCTGACCGTCCTCGTGCTCGTCTTCCGCGATCCGGCGAAGCGTGCCGAGATGGCGAAGGTGCTCGCCGGCGCGAGCGCGTGGGGGCTCTTCGCGGGCTTCGTGGTCTATGGCCTGGTGGAACTGATCGCCGGCGTGCGCTGGCACATGCTCCTGCGAGTGCAGGGCATCGTGCTCGCGCGCGGACGCCTCGTGGCGCTCGTTTTCATTGGGTTGTTCTTCAATTTTTTCATCCCCGGCGGCACGGGCGGCGACGTGGTGAAGATCTTTTATTTGCTCAAGGAGACACCGGGGCGACGCGCGCCCGCGCTGCTCTCCGTGGTGGTGGACCGGCTCATCGGCATCATCGCGCTGACCTTCATCGCCGGCTTCTTTGCCGTGACGCGCTGGCACTGGCTAATCGGCTCGCCGGAGACGGCGCGCTACGTGTGGCCGGTCCTCATCGTCCTCGGATCGAGCCTCGGCGGCCTGCATTTCACCTACATCGTGGCCCGGCATAATCTCATCCACAAACTCCCCGCGCGGATGCCCGGCCGCGACAAGCTCGCGGAGCTCGCGGTAGGCTACAATCTCTACGGCAAGGCGTGGGGCGCGACGCTCGCCGCGTTCGTCCTCTCGATCGCCGGGCATCTGGGATACTTCGCCGTGTTTTATTGCGCCGCGGAATCCTTTCACCTCGCCGGCACGCGTATCCCCACGCTCGCGGAGTTGTGCGCGATCATGCCCATCGTCAACACCATCACCGCGCTGCCGATCAGCCTCGGCGGCATCGGGGTGCGTGAAGGTTTGTTCGAACTCTTCCTCGGCCAGCTCTGCCAGGTCAGCGCGGCTGTCGCGGTGATGATTTCGTCCGTCGGCTACCTGCTCACCCTCGCATGGGGGCTGATCGGCGGGATCATCTACATGTTCTACCGGCCGTCGGAGCATGCGCGGTTGCGTGAGATCAAGGCCGAGGTGCGCGCGTTCGAGCATGCAGTCGCCGAGGAGGAAATCGCCCACGAAGCCGCGGCGGAAATCCGCAATCCGCAATCCAAAATCCGCAATGGATAAACGGCCGTTCGTGACCGCGAACTTTGCGCTCACCTGGGATTCCCGCATCTCCACCCGGCGTGGCACGCCCTCGGATTTTTCCTCGCCGCGCGACAAGCATCGGCTCGTAGAAATCCGCGCCCGCTGCGACGCCGTGCTGGTCAGCGCGAAGACGCTCGCGGTGGACAACATGATGATGGGACTGCCCGACGAAGCGCTGCGCGCCGCCCGAGTGCGGCGCGGGCAGGCGCCTTATCCCGTGCGTGTGCTGCTCACGAATTCCGGCCGCATCGATCCGGCCCTGCGCATTTTCGAAAAGTACTTTTCGCCCATTGTCATCGTCTCCACGAAGCGCATGCCCGCCTCCACGCGGTCCGCCCTCGCGCCGAAGGCGGACCTGTGGCTGCACGAATCCGCGACGGTGAATCTCGGCGCGATGCTCGCCACCTTGCGGCAGGATTACGGGGTGAAGCGGCTGGTCTGTGAAGGCGGGGCGCAAGTGCTCCGCTCCCTGCTCGCCGCGGATCTCGTGGATGAACTTCACGTGACCTTCTGCCCGCGGATTTTTGGCGGGCGCACTGCGCCGACGCTCACGGGAATTGCCGCCGGGTTTTTCCCGCGCTCCATCCCGCTCGTCCTTCAGAAGATGAAAATTGTCGAAGACGAGTGCTTCCTCTCCTACCGCGTCCGGCGATGAACCTTCCCGCGGAATTTGTCGCAACCGATTGGGGTTTGAGATGCGAAATGGTATCGGCACCCTATTCGCCCGTTTCGAAACGCATTCCTACTTTGCACACTGCCACTTCCATTCAGATCAGAGCGCCGCGAGAACAGGTTTTCTCCATGGTGCGCGATCTCGCCCGGTGGCCGGAATGGCTGCCGCACTATCGTTACATTCATTTTCGAGGCGCTGGCCAGCGCGGCCAGATTGTGGACATGGCGGCCGTGCGTTCCGGCATTCCGATCTCGTGGCGGTCCGAGTTTTGGGCCGATCCGCGCGCGCTCGAACTCCACTTTTTACACCTCACGAAATGGACGAAGGACATGAAGGTGGTCTGGTCGCTCACGCCAACGCGCGATGGCACGCGGGTGGAAATCGTCCACGACCTCCGCTTCCGCGTCCCGCTGCTCGCCTGGCTCGCGGAGCCGATCATCTGCGGTTTTTTCATCGATCACGTGGCCGGCCAGACGCTCGCGGCATTCAAGCAGCATCTCGAGCGATCGGCTGAGGAAGCCGCGGTCGTGGCGCCGACGGCGCAGGCGTCGTGATGGAGGCGCGCCGGCGGGTTGTCATCACCGGCCTCGGCCCGATCGCGTGCATGGGCATCGGTCGGGAGGCATTTTGGAAAAGCATCCGCGCCGGTCGCAGCGGCATCTCGCGCGTCACCCGTTTCGACACGAGCGAATTGAAGGCGCACTGCGGCGGTGAGATTCGCGATTGGGATCCGACCGCGTTCTTTCCACCGCATCGCCTCAAGCGGCTCGACCGCTACGCGCAATTCAGCGTCGCCAGCGCGCTCCTCGCGCTTGAAGACGCCGGCCTCGCGTGGTCTCGCGAGCGGCCCACCGCGCGGGTCGGCGTGAGCTTTGGCACCGCGCTCGGCGGCATCGCCCATGCCGAGAGCGAGCATCAGCATTTCCTGAAGAAAGGCGCGCGCGGAGTGAATCCCACGCTCGCGTTGCAGGTCTTCGGCGGCAGCGCGCATTCGAACATCGCCATCGAATGCGGCTTCCGCGGGCCGGGCACGACGAACTCCAACTCCTGCGCGAGCGGCGTCGTTTCCGTCGGCGAAGCCATGCGCTACATCCGCGACGACATGGCCGACGTGATGATCGCCGGCGGCGCCGAGGCCCCGCTCAGCCCGCTCACGTTTGGCGCGTTCGATTTTATCAAAACCATGAGCCGCTGGAACGGCGACCCGCCCTTCGCCTGCAAGCCCTTCGACCTTCATCGCGATGGCTTCATCATGGGGGAAGGCGCGGCCTCGCTCGTCGTCGAGGAATACGAGCACGCCGTCCGCCGCGGCGCGCGCATCTACGCCGAGGTGCTCGGCTACGCCTTGAACAACGAGGCTTACCACATGACCTCGCCACTCCCGGGCGGCGAGTCCGTGATCGCCTGCATGCGCGATGCCCTCGCCGACGCCCGCGTCGCGCCGGAGCAGATCGATTACATCAACGCGCACGCCAGCGGCACCCAGCTCAACGACGCCAATGAATGCGCCGCGATCAAGGCTGTCTTCGACGGCCACGCCGCGAAGCTCGCCGTCAGCGGCACCAAGGCCTTCACCGCTCACCCGCTCGGCGCCACCGGTGCGATGGAGACCGCGATTTGCGCGCTCGCTTTGCACGAAGACTTTGTGCCCCCCACGCTGCACCACCGCACGCCGGATCCCACGTGCGACCTCGACATCGTCCCGAACATTGGCCGCGACCGGCCGGTGCGCTTCGCGATGAACAACGCGTTCGGTTTTGGCGGCATCAACAGCGTGCTCGTCCTCGGCCGCGCTTGAGCGCCTCTCGCACGCCGATGGAGCCCGCGCGCGGCTCGATTCTGCGGGTCTCGCAGGCGAGAATAGGCGTTATTCTTTACCCGCCATGACGCGCTTTTCCCCCATCCTCCTTGCACTCGTTCTCTCCGCCCTCGCGAGTGCGTCCGGGGCCGACGCGATCCGGCCGAATTTCGTGTTCATCCTCGCGGACGATATGCGGCCGGATGCCATCGACGCGGTGCGGACTCCGAACCTCGACCGGCTGGCGCGGGAAGGGACGAGCTTTCCGCGCGCCATCGTCGGCTACCCGATCTGCCATGTGAGCCGTGCGGAAATCCTCACGGGGCGCTGCGCCTTTCGCACCGGGGTGCAGTACCGCGGCACGCGGCTCGATCCGAAGCTCGCGCTGTGGCCGGAGACGCTGCGCAGCGCGGGTTATCACACCTGGTTTTCCGGCAAGTGGCACAACGACGGGCAGCCAAAGCAGCGCGGATTTGAATCGACCGGAGGGCTGTTCAGCAGCGGCGGGGCGGGGCGCGGCGGGGAAATGGCGGACCATGCCGGACGCCGCGCGACCGGCTACACCGGCTGGACCTTCAAGACTGACGAAGGACGCGTCGAGTCGGAGAAGGGCGTCGGCCTCACGCCGGATACCGACCGCCACATCGCCGATGGCGCGATCGCGCTGCTCCGGCGCATGCCGCGCGAGCCTTTCTTTCTCCAAGTGAGTTTCGCCGGCCCCCATGACCCGCGCATCTGGCCGCGCGGATACGAGAACCGGTATTCGGCGGAGAGCATTCCATTGCCGGGAAATTTCGCGCCGGTGCATCCCTTCGACCACGGCAATGCGGGCGGTCGAGATGAAGTGCTGCTCGCCTCGCCGCGCCAGCCGGAGGAAGTGCGCGCGGAGCTTGCGGTTTATTTCGCCGTCATCGCAAATCTCGACGAGCAGGTGGGCCGGATCGTTGCCGCGCTGCGTGAGAGCGGACAGTGGGAAAACACGGTGCTCATTTTCTCCAGCGACCACGGCCTCGCAATGGGCAGCCACGGCCTCACCGGGAAACAAAATCAATACGAGCACACCATCGGCGTGCCGCTGGTGATGTGCGGTCCCGGCGTCCCCCCCGGCGAGCGGCGGTCTGCGCAGTGCTATCTCCGCGATCTTTTCCCCACCACATGCGAGCTGGCCGGCATCGCCATCCCGCCGACGGTGCAAGGCCGCAGTCTCGTGCCCGTGCTTCGAGGGAATGCGTCCACGATTTATCCCGAAGTGTTCGGCTGTTACACCGACACGCAGCGCATGATCCGCGATGAACGCTGGAAGCTGATCTGGTATCCGAAGCTCCCGCGCTATCAGCTTTTCGATCTCGCGAGTGATGTCGCCGAACTCCATGACCTCGCCCCCGAGCCGGAGCACGCCGCGCGACTGGCCACTTTGAAGGAACGTCTTGAGACGTGGCTGAAGCAAAATGGCGATCCGCTTTTCGATGCACGCTGACGCGCACCGCCTGACAGGGCGGAAGGCGCGTGGTAGCGTGAGCGCTCATGTCTTTTGAACTCGCCAGCAACTACCAGCCGAAGGGCGATCAGGCGCAGGCCATCGCGAAGCTGACCAAGTCGATCGAGGCCGGGAATCGGCACCAGACGCTGCTCGGGGTGACGGGATCGGGGAAGACGTTCACGGCGGCGAATGTCATCCGCAACGTGGAGCGACCGACGCTGGTCATTTCGCATAACAAGACGCTCGCGGCGCAGCTTTACTCGGAGTTCAAACAGTTCTTCCCGGACGCGGCGGTGGAGTATTTCGTGAGCTACTTCGACTACTACCAGCCCGAGGCTTACATCCCGCGGACGGATACCTACATCGAGAAGGACTCGTCGATTAACGAGGAGATCGAAAGGCTGCGGCTCTCGACCACGTCGTCGCTGCTTTCGCGCAAGGATGTGATCGTCATCGCCAGCGTATCGTGCATCTACGGCCTCGGCTCGCCGGAGGATTACATGAACATGCTGCTGACCATGAAAGTGGGGCAGCAACTCTCGCGAGAGGCGGCGCTGACGAAACTCGTGGACATGCTCTACGAGCGCAATGACATCGGCTTCGCGCGCGGAAAATTTCGCGTTCGCGGCGACACCGTGGAGGTGCATCCGGCGAACCTCGACGAAGAGGCGATCCGCATCGAGTTCTTCGGCGACGAGATCGACCGCATCACCCGCTTCGATCCGCTGACCGGCCACGCGCACGAGCAGCTCACGATGATCACGCTCTATCCGGCAAAGCAGTTCGTGACGCCAGCGGACAAGATGCGGACAGCGATGGGGACGATCCGCGAGGAGCTGGCGGAGCGGATCATTCACTTTGAAAAGCACGGTCATCTGCTCGAGGCGCAGCGGATCAAGATGCGCACGGAGTACGATCTGGAGATGATGCAGGAGATGGGCTTTTGCAGCGGCATCGAGAACTACTCGCGGCATCTCAGCGGGCGTCCACCGGGTTCGCGGCCATTCACGCTGCTCGACTTTTTTCCGCGCGACTTCCTGCTCATCGTGGATGAGTCGCACGCGACGATCCCGCAGATCGGCGGGATGTACGAGGGCGACAAATCGCGCAAGACGGTGCTGGTGAACTACGGCTTCCGCCTTCCGAGCGCGCTGGACAACCGCCCGCTGCGCTTTCCGGAATTCATGGAGCGGACCGGCCAGATCATCTACGTGAGCGCGACGCCGGCGGAGTTTGAGATCGCGAATTCGACGGTGGGCAACACCGGCTATATTCCGCACAAACGCGACCGCATCGGGCAGGAGGAGGATGTGCCTTTCGCCATCGCGGGGGCCGAACTCGGAGGGACGCGCTCCCGCGCGTCCCAAGCTGAAGGCGGGAATGGGGACGTGCAGGAGCGCGTCCCTCCGAGGCTATCGCGCACCGACGCGCCAGTGGAGTCCTTCGACGTGACGACACCCCGCGCGCCGTTGGTGGTAGAGCAGATCATCCGGCCGACGGGATTGCTCGATCCGAAGATCACGATCCTGCCGTTGAAGAATCAGATCGACGACACGCTCGAACTTTGCCGCCAGCGCATCGAGGCGAAGGAGCGCATCCTCATCACGACACTGACGAAGCGCACGGCGGAGGATCTCTCCGACTACCTCCGCGATGTGGGCCTGAAGGTGCGTTATCTCCACAGCGACATCGACACGATCGAGCGGGTGGAAATCCTGCGCGCGCTGCGGGCGGCGGAGTTCGACGTGCTGGTGGGGATCAATCTGCTGCGCGAAGGGCTCGATCTTCCCGAGGTCTCACTGGTCTGCATCCTCGACGCCGACAAGGAAGGCTACCTGCGCTCGCAGACCTCGCTCATCCAGACCGCGGGCCGCGCCGCCCGCCATGTAAATGGCGAGGTGTATCTCTTTGCGGACGTGGTGACGAAGTCGATGGAGGCGCTGTTGGCGATCACGGAATACCGGCGTTCGAAGCAGCTCGCTTACAACGAGAAGCACGGCATCACGCCGCGCAGTGTGCAGCGTGCGGTGCAGGAAAGTTTGCACACGATCCTGCGCGCGCGAGACGTCGAGTCGTCTGTCATCCGCGAGGGCGGCGGCGATTTCTCGCTCAGCGAAACGCTGCGCGAACTGGAGCAGGAGATGGTGATCGCGGCGGCCAATCTTGAATACGAAAAGGCGGCGCTGCTCCGGGATCAGATCGCCGAGTTAAAATCCGGCACAGGCATCTCGAAGATCGAACCGAAAAAGCGGCCGGTCACTTACGCCAAAAAGGGCAGGGGCCCGAAGGCGCGCGCCTGAGCGTCTACACCTGCACGAGCTTCAGGGTCGGCACGGGCAGCACCCCGACACCGCCGGTGCGGACGAGGATGAGGCCGTCGGTGGGCGTGTCGCCGAGTTCGAAGGCCGCGGTGCCGGTGAGATTGGTGAAGGTGAACGCGCCGTCGCCGTTCACATCCGCGCCGACGGTGTAGGCGGTGATGCCGGCGAGGGAGTAAACCGCGTTGGCCGCGGTGAGCGCGCTGGCCGCGGCTTTGCCCGCGATGATCGCGGCGATGCGATCTGCGGTGACGCCGGTGATGCTGCCATTCTTGCCCAGCGTGCCGCCTGCGCCGCCCCGGCCCGCGGCGAGGCCGCCCTGGCCGCTGGTGATGGAGGCAAAGTCGAACGCAGACGCGAAGTCGCCGATGTCGCCCGCCACCTTGATCGCGCCGAGCGAACCGCCGAGGCCGCCCACGCCACTCGCGCCGCCAGCCCCGCCATCGCCTGCGGCGATGAGGCGCACGAAGTCGCTCACGGCGTCGATGGTGACGCCATTGACGGAGCCGCCGATGCCGCCGTGGCCAGTCGCGCCGGTGGCCGCGCCGCCGTCCGCAGCGGTGATGAACAAGCGGCCGACGATTCCCGTGACGCCGGAGATCGTGCCGCCATTGCCGCCGAGCGCGTCGCCGCTGCCCGCGTTGAGCGCCGTGGTGGTGCGGCCGAGGCCGAAGCTGCTGGCCACGCCGTTGAGCGCGATCTTGCCGAGACCGCCGGTGTTGCCGCCCTTGCTGCCGACCCCCGCGCCGTTGCCGCCGGAGCCCGCCGAGACGTAGAAGGTGCCCGCCGCGCCGTAGTAGTCGCGGAGCGTGACGCCGGTGACGTTGCCGGACGAGCCGCCGCTGCCGGTGGTCGTGGCGTGGCTGCCATTGCCGGAAACAAAGACGCTGTTTCCGATGATCTCGCCGTAGTTTTCGAAGCTGATCGTGTTGAGCTGTCCGCCATTCGCTCCGCTGCCAGTGCCGGCGGTGACGGCGCCGCCGTGGCCGCCTCGCACGGTGACCGTGCCGTCGACGCGGCCGAGATTTGTCCAGGCGAAGGTCATCAAATCGCCGCCGAGGCCCGCATTGCCAGTGCCGCTGACGACTGCGCCACCGAGCCCGCCGGCCACGCTCACGCTGCCGAGCGTGGGCCCATAGGTTTGCACGTTGAGCCCCAGGATGGTGCCGCCCTTGAGGCTCGTCGCGCCGACGCTGTTCCCGGACTGGCCGGCGGTGATCCGGAGATCGGACTCCAGGTCGCCCTTCACCGTGAAGGCGATCTTGGCGATGCCGCCGGCCTGGCCACCGACGCCTTTTACGCCGGTGACATTGCCGCCGTCGCCGCTGGCGAAGATCGTGACGCCGTCGATCGCGCCGTTGGTGTCGTTGATCCCGGTGATCGTGGCGAAGACGGCGCCGAGCAGGCCGCCCTTGCCGCCCGCATCGGTGCCATCGCCGCCGCGACCCGCGCGCACGGTGAAGTCCGGCGTGTCGCCGCTGACCGTGCCGGCATTGAGCGAGAGTACCGTGACGGAGCCGCCCGTGCCGCCTTTGTTGCCGCTGCCGCCGTCGCCGCCGAGCAGGATGAGTCCGGCTTCGGCGACGTCGTCGATGAGAATGGAGAGGCCGTTCAGCGCGCCGCCGTTGCCGCCGGCCGAGCTGTTCTGGCCCGTGCCCCCGGTGCCGCCGGTGACGCGGAAGCTCACGGCGTCGAAGTCATCGACGTCGGTGTCGCCGCCGATGATCGCGAGCTTGTTCACGCCGCCCCCGAGGCCCCCGCCTTTGCCATTGCCGCCGGCGGAGCCGCCGATGTCGAGCCAGTCGGTGCTGGTGAAGGCAAGTGCGTTGCCCGTCACGGAGCCGCCGTTGCCGCCCTTGCCCGTGGAACCTGCGCCGCTGGTGGAGCCGCCCGCGTCGGCACGGATGCGGAGTTCATTGGCGACGGTGCCGATCGCGATCGTGCTGGCGCTGATATTGCCGGCATTGCCACCCGCGGCATGGAGCCCGCCGGTTCCGCCGCCTCCGCCGCGGATGGAGAAATCGCCGGGGCCATCGTTCTCCGTGAGGTTCCCGGTGCGGATGAGCGCACCCATCAGGCTGCCGCCATTGCCGCCCACTCCGCCGGCGGTGCCGCCATTGCCGCCGCGTCCGAGGTCGATGATCAGACCGCCGGTGACCTGGCCCAGATTGAGCGTCAGTTTGTTGATCGATCCGCCGATGCCGCCGGCGCTCTTGTTCGCCGCGCCTGAGCTGCCGCCGTCCCCGGCCGTGAAGTAAACGCCGTCGTAGTCCGTGTTGTCGTCGTTGCCGATGGAATTGTGGGAGCTGATCGTGATGTCGCTCACGTTGCCGCCGGCGCCGCTGGCCGCGCTGTTCGTGGCGTCGGTGCCGGCATCGCCGCCGTTGCCGGCGTTGAACTCGGAACGGGCACGAATGAAGCCGTCGGCACGGATCGTCTTGACCTCACCGCCCTTGCCGCCGCCGCCGAAGTCGTCCGCATTGCCCCCATCGCCGCCCTCGACGATGAACTCCTCGCTGAGCGCACCGGAGGCTTTGACGATGATATTCGAGGCGGTGCCGCCCGCCGCGCCCGCCGAACTGCCGAAGCTGTCGCCTGCATTGCCCGCAGCGATGTGAAGCTGCGTGAGCGAGCCGGTGAGATTGGCACTGATCGTCGAGACGTGGCCGCCCGCCGCACCCGCGCCGCCACCGGTGCCGCCCCGTCCGCCCTGGCCGGCATTCACCGTGAAATTAAACTGCGAGCTGGTGACCGTGAGCGTCACCTTGTCGGCATTGCCCCCGATGGTGCCCGCGCCGGTGCCGCCGCCATCGCCGCCATCGCCCGCCGCGACGAGGCAGATTTGCGGCGTGCCGTTGCTGCCGCTGAGGGTGCCGTAGTTGGTGATGGTGATGGTGCTGGCCACGCCGCCAGTGCCGCCCTTGCCTTTCGCGCCGGTGAGCGTGCCGGCGTCGCCGCCGTCTCCGGCGAGAAAAAATACATCGCGGTCGATGCCGCCGATGAACTGCGCGGTCACGCCGGTCAACGCCCCGCCATTGCCGCCCGCTCCGAGATTGCTCCCGGCGCCCGCCTGGCCGTTGCCGCCATTGCCCGCAGTCACGAGCAGGTTCTGATCGATATCGCGGACCTCGATCGCGAGGCCGGTGAGCGCGCCGCCGGCGCCTCCGATGGTGCTGGTTTTACCACTGACCGCCGCGAGGAGGGAACCCCCGTTGCCGGCGTGAATGTTCACGCCGCCACTGGCAATGACATTGCCGAGCAAGCGGACGCTGCCGACGACGAACCCGCCACCGACCCCGCCAGTGATCGCACCGGCGCCGCCCGCGCCCGCGCCGATCACGACTTCCGTGACATCACCACCGCCGGTCGAACCGATCTGGCTCGTGGAGAGCACCACCCCTTTGGTGAATGCACCACCCGCGCCGCCAATGCCCTGGCCGCCTTGCCCGCCGTCTCCGGCGGTGAAATTCAGCCGGCCAGTCTTGAGTCCGAGCGCTTGCACCGTGACGTTCGTCACCGCACCGCCCGCGCCGCCGTCGAGCAACGGACCCCCGCCGCCGTCCCCGGCGAAGACGTCGAAGCGCCCGGCGTTGGTCAGGTCGTTCGTCGTGAAAGCGCCGACGTTGTCCGCGGCGCGGAAGGCGCCGTTGGTCAGCGCGCCGCCCGCGCCGCCTTTGCCGTCCGAGGAAGTGCCACCGTTGCCGGCGGAAACGAGGAAGCTGTTCACCGGTGAAAATACGGCCGCCGTGCTGTCGATGATCGCGCCGCCCGCGCCACCGCCGAGCTTGCCGGTGCCGCCGTCGCCGGCGCGGAAGTTGATCGTATCCGCCGTGGTGGTGCCGGTGATGTGCAGCGTGGTTTTCCCGATACTACCGCCCAGTCCGCCCGTGCCGTTAACGGAGTCGCCGCCGCTCCCGGCGAAGAGCGACATGGCGGCGACCGAGGTCGTAACCGTGAGGCTGAGAATGTTGCCGCCCGCGCCGGCAGCGCCATTGTCATCCGCGCCGTCGCCGGCCCGGATGAGCGACGCGCCATTGGCGAGCGTCACTCCCGTGATGTTGGAGCCGGCGTTTTTTTCGACAAACGTGCCGAGCGCAAAGGTGCCGCCGGCGTCGGTGTCATTGAAGTCGAGTGTGATGCCGCTGCCCGCCGTTCCCGCGAGGATCGAGGTGACGCTGTAGCCCGTGGAGAAAACGCCGGGGCCAATCTTCACGTTGCTGATGTTTCCCCCGGCAATGATGCTGCCGGTCACGCGGCCCACGATGGTGAGCCCGTCGATCGTCGAATCCTGCAACTCGGTTTCCGTGACCAGATCGCCATTGGGATTGCCGCCGATGAGGGTGGTGGAAATGGAGCCGCGAATGTCGGTGTTGATCGTCGCCTTGAAGCCGCTGGAGACCGCGAGGCCGGTGATCTCGTCGGCGTCAAACTTCGCGTTCGCATCGAGGTCGGTCAGGTAAACCATCGCCTTGCCGCCGCTCACATTCACGAGAGTGAACTCCCCGCTGCCGGGTGTCGCATCGAGCGCGCGGTCGCCATTGACGTCGAAGATGAGCGTGTCGCCGCTGCTGAGCAGGAAGGCAAAGTCCGCGGCGGAGTCGGCGGCCGCGTCGGTTTCCGCGCCCTGGTCGTTGGCCGCGTTACCCGGTTGATCGACGACGGTCAGCCCATTCACATAAAAGACGGCGGGGGCAATGCGGGTTTCGAGGGGTTCAGGGGACGGGATGCGGTGCATGAGGAGGAGTGGGGTGAGGTTTCGGAAACTACGGAAAATCAGCAGCTTCCATTCCGATGGTCGGACGCAGGCTGGCTGCGGCAGGCGCCTTGCTACCGGGGAGTGTAATGTCGTTCGCTGCTCTTCGTTATTGCTGGATCACCGTGTTCCTCGCGTTTGCCGCGCCACATCCTGCGACCGCTGAAACACCGGGGGCGCTTGCCGAAAAGCCCTTTGCCCAGCTGAGTGATCGCGCCTTGGCGTCGCTCGGTCAGGCCGCGCTGAGGATTCGTGCGTCGGAATGGAAACACGCGGAGACGCCCAATTTCATCTATCACTATTTCCAGAGCTTCGTGGCCGCGCCGGTTTCGGTGGAGGCGGAATTTTACTACCGCTTGATCGCGCAGGAGCTGGCGAAGGACACGACGAAGTGGGAGCGGAAGTCGCACATTTTTGTCTTCGAGACGACAGAGGATTGGGCGCAGTTCCAGCGCAATGGGGCGCTCGATCCATGGACCGGGGGCGTGCATTCCAAGGGCGAGCTTTTCATTCGGCGGGACCCGCAGTTTCGCTTCAAGGGGAACACGCTCGGGCATGAGGTGGCGCATCTGGTGGTGGATCGCTTTTTCGGCTCGAACGTGCCGCTGTGGCTGAACGAGGGCTACGCGGAGTATGTGTCGATGCGCTGTTATGCGGCGTTTCAGCGGGCGAGGAATTACCGCGCACGGCCCGTGTCGGCGGCGGTGGAGGGGGCGCGGTTCATCCGGCTCGCGGAACTGACGAGTGCGGTCTCCTATCCGGCGGAGGTCGAGCAAGTGCTGGCGTTTTATTCGGAGTCGGAACGGCTCACGCGGTTCCTGAGTGCCGCGAGCAAGCCGGGGTTTGCGATTTTCTTCGAGGCGCTGTCGCAGGGGGCACGCTTCGATACCGCGCTCGGAAAAGGCTTCGGCACGCGGTTTCCGAGCTTGGATGCGCTGGAACGCGAGTTTAAGACCTACGCCACCAATGAAAGTGGCGTTTCCGAACCGTAAACCGCTGGCGCCCGGCGCGCGCATTACCCGCTGATGGCCACGGCGAAAACCAAGGCGCAGACTCAGATCCACGCGGTGCTCGGCTCCGACGAGGGCGAGGTGAAACGGGCCGCGCGCGACCTGGCGGTGACGCTGACGCCGGAGGGTGGCGGGGACTTCGGATGTGACGTGGTGGATGGCGCGGTGCAGTATGCGGAGGAGGCCGCCACGCGGATCCATGCGACGATCGAGGCGCTGCTCACGTTCCCTTTTTTCGGAGGTGAGAAGCTCGTGTGGCTGAAGAGCGTGAACTTTCTCGCCGACGATCAGCTCGGCCGCTCGCAGGCGGTGATCGAGGCGCTGGAAAAGCTCACCGAAACGCTCAATGGCGGCCTGCCGGAGTCCACGCGCTTTCTGCTCAGCGCGGTGGGCGTGGACAAGCGCCGTACCTTCTACAAGACGCTGACCAAGCTGGCGAAGGTCGAGGTATTCGACAAGGTGGATGCGGGGAAGGCGGGCTGGGAGGAGGAGGCCGGGGCGCTGGTGGACGGCATGGCCAGAGAACGAGGATTGCGGCTTTCGGCGGAAGCTGGCGAACTGTTCGTTCTTTTCACCGGAGGCGATCGCCGGACGATCGAGAATGAACTCGAGAAGATCGACCTATTCCTTGGGCCCGATCGTAGAAATGTGACGATCGAGGATGTGCGGCTGCTCGTGCCTCTGTCTCGGGCCGGGATCGTTTTCGAGATCGGGAACGCGATTGCCGAGCGGAACCTGAGCCGGGCGCTCGGGTTGCTCGATCAACTGCTGTTCCAAGGCGAAACGCCCATCGGGATCATGTATGCCGCGATCATTCCCACGGTGCGGAATCTCCTCGTGGTGAAGGATCTGATGACCCGCCACCGACTGAGCAAGCCGGCGCAGCCATTCTTTTTCGGCAAAACGCTCGAGAGGCTGCCGGCCGAGGCGGTCGCCCACCTTCCGCGAAAGAAGGACGGCGGGGTCAATTCATTCGCCCTCGGCATCGCCGCGATCCACGCGCACCGCTACGAGGTGAAAGAATTGCGGGCGGCGTTGGAAGTCTGTTTGGAGACGAACATCCAACTCGTCACCTCGTCGCTGGAGGCGGAAGTCGCTTTGAGCCAGCTACTAGTGAAGATCATCGCGCGTCAGGGCTTGGGCGCTTGAAGATTAGGAATCCTTATTTATCGCGGAAATGGACGCAGAACTGCGTTGCATTAAAATAATTGAGAAAAGTGGTTGCAGGCTCCCGAGTCGCACGTCATAGTGCAGACGTATTTAGAAGATTGTTCTGGGGGGAACATCAGCCCTTCGCGTCCATTCGGGCGCGGGGGGCTGAATTTTTGTACCCCTATGACTCCGCAGTGAATCGGGAGTCAGAGCCTCCTCACGTCGGCTGCTACTTGCGTTTGAGCAAGCCGCGCAGTTTTGCCGGGTCCGTGACCGGGAGCTGACAGACGAAATCTTCGCAGACGAACGCAGCGGCGTGGCCGTCGATCGGTCCGACCGTGCGCAGGAACTCCAGGCGTTCCCCAAGCCACTTCTGACCGGCACCTCCGTCTGCGAGGAGGATGATTCGATTCGGAGTGAAGTGCTTGTGGACTTCGCGCAGGAGCGCGCGGGTTTCTGCCGCGTCTCGCTGGCCGGCGATGACGACCTGCTGCGCCTTGGCGAGTGAGGCGTCGAGCGCGCAGAGCATCTGGGGGACGGAGGTCGGCGCCTTGGTCAATTGTGGGGAGAAAGCCGCGAGCGTCTTTGTCGCGCGGTCGCGGTATTCCGGCCGATCGACGATTTGTGCGAGTCGTAGAAGATTGAGCGCTGCCACGGAGTTCGGCGATGGCTCGGCGCCATCGTAGTCCTCTTTCATCCGGAGCAGGATGTTCGGATCGCCGCCCGCGGCGCTGAAGTAACCGCCGGCTTCGTCAGCGAACAACGCGTCCTGCCGGGACTGGAGCTCGACGGCCCATTTCAGCCAGCCGGCGTCGAAATCCGCCTCGTAGAGATCGAGCAATCCGGTGATGAGAAAAGCGTAGTCGTCGCAGAAGCCCTTCACCGCGCTCGCACCTTGCCGGTAGTTTCGGGCCAGGGTCCCGTCCTTCCACAATTCCTTCTTAATGAAGCGAGCGGACCTTTGTGCCGCCTCGACGTAGGCGGGGTCGTCGAGAATCTGCCCAGCGCGCGCGAAAGCCGAAATCATCAGGCCATTCCATGCGGTGATGATCTTGTCGTCGAGGTGCGGGCGCGGGCGACGGGCGCGCACCTCCAGCAGCTTCGCCCGCGAGTTTGCGAGGAGCGATTCGATGTCTGCCTCCGTCTTCTTGAAGAACTTCGCCGCGTCCGCCGCGGTCATCCGGCGGATGAGGGTGTTCTTGCCGGTGAGTTCTCCGTGCGGATCGCTGCCTTCCGGTGAATTGCCATTGGCCTCGACGCCATAGACGCGGTTGAAGATCGCCGCCGCATCTTCTCCGAGCACGGCGACGATCTCATCCTTCGTCCAGACGTAGAAGGCTCCTTCACGGTGTTCGGGCTTGCCAGCTTCCAGGAGCGAGTCCGCGTCTTCCGCTGAATAGAATCCGCCGTCCTTGTCGGTCAGATCGCGGCGGACGTAGTCGAGGATATCGCGCGCCGTCGTGGAATACTGCGCATCGCCGGTGAGTTGAAACGCATCGAGATACGACGAAGCAAGCTGCGCCTGATCGTAGAGCATTTTCTCGTAATGCGGCACGTGCCAGAAGCGATCCACCGAGTAGCGGTGGAAGCCGCCGCCGAGGTGATCGTGCATGCCGCCGTCGGCCATCTTGCGGAGGGTGAGCAGCGCCATCGAGGCCGCCAGCTTGCCGTCGCGGGATTCCGCACCTTCGCGGGCGTGATAACGAAAAAGAAAATTCAGGGAGACGGGTCGGGGAAATTTCGGGGCGCCGCCGAAGCCTCCCAGCTCGTCGTCGAAGGTGCGCGCGAGTTGCGCGAACGCGGCGCCGAGCGATTCCTTCCCAGCAGCGTCCACCTTCGCCGCACCTTGGCCTGAATATTCGCGCAGCGCGTCGATCGCATTGGATGCCGCAGTCACGACCTTCTCCCGATCCTTTTCCCACGCCTCCGCGAGCCGCTGGAGCACAGTCGGGAATCCCGGACGGCCAAACTTATCCTCGGGTGGAAAATAGGTGCCGCCGAAAAAGGGTTTGAGTTCCGGGGTAAGGAATACGCTCATCGGCCATCCGCCGCCGCCGGTCGTCGCCTGCACGTAGGTCATGTAAACGCGGTCCACGTCAGGTCGCTCTTCGCGGTCCACCTTCACGTTCACGAAATGCTCGTTCATCAGCTTTGCGATCGCCGGATTTTCGAAGCTTTCGTGCGCCATGACGTGGCACCAGTGGCAGGTCGAGTAGCCCACGGAGAGGAAGATCGGTTTGTTTTCGCGCCGCGCTTTGGCAAACGCCTCCTCGCCCCACGGATACCACTCGACCGGGTTGTGGGCGTGTTGAATGAGGTAGGGCGATTTCTCGCGGGCGAGGGCGTTGGTGCTCACGGGTCGGGAAGGTTCGGCGGCTTGACAAGGTATCGTCACTCCGATGAGTAGGGCCGCCAGCAGCCAGTCCAAATTATTTCTCATGAGCAACATTTCCCCGACCATTCCCATCCGCCCCGACGAACGCAAGCCACGCCGCGGCCACGCGCGGATCTGGGCCCGCCTCGCACTCGCCAGCGCGGCCATGCTTCTGGGCGCCTGCTCGACGACGATGCGGGTGAAGGATACCAGCCGGACCTTCGACACCGTGGTCATCGATGCGGGGCATGGCGGTTCCGCGCGCGGCGCCTGGTCGCGCTGGGGCGGCGCGGAAAAGGATGCGACGCTCTCAGTGGCGCTGCGATTGCAGCCGAAGTTGCAGGCCGCCGGCTTCAAAACGGTGATGACGCGGACCCACGATGTGGACGTGGAACTCAATCAGCGCGCCCGCATTTCCAACCGGCAGGACAATGCGGTTTTTGTCAGCATCCACTTCAATCACTCGCCCGCCCGGCGCATTTGCGGCACGGAGACGTATTACAAATCGCGGCCCTCGCTCGGCCTCGCCAGGCACATTCAGGCCGCGGTCTGCTCGCTGCCGGGTCACACTTCGCGCGGCGTTAAGACGGCGAATTTCCGCGTTCTCCGGCTCAATAAATACCCCGCGGTGCTGGTGGAATGTGGCTTCCTGAGCCATCGGAAGGAAGGCGCGCGGTGCTGCCGGCCGGACAACCAGGAACGTATCGCCGGTGCCATCGCCCGCGGGATCGTCGCGCAGCGCGGCGGTCCGCTCCGCTAGTCAGGCCGCGTCACTCCCGCGGATGAGGAAGACGATCTCTCCCTTCACTGCCTTCGCGCCGTAGTGCGCGAGGAGGTCCGGCCCGCGCCCGAGGCGGAACTCCTCGAACTGCTTGGTCAACTCGCGCGCGACGCAGAGTTCCCGCTCGGGAAAATGGGCCGAGCAGACGGTCAGTGTCTTGAGCAGGCGATGCGGTGATTCGAGGAAGATCGAGGTTTCCGGACGCGCTGCTGCGGCGAGGAGGTCGCGCTCACGGCCGCCGCTTTTCACGGGGAGAAAGCCGCCGAAGTAAAATCGTTCCGCATCAAAGCCACTGCCGATCAGCGCCGTGAGCACGGAACTGGCACCGGGAATGATGGTGTAGGGAATTCCCCGCGCGATGCAGGCCCGCAGCAAGCGGTGGCCGGGATCGCTGATTCCGGGAAGGCCGGCGTCGGAGACCACCGCGATGTTTTTCCCGGTGGCGAGATCCTCGATCAATTCGGCGGTCCGGCGTGCCTCATTGTGCTCGTGATAGCTGACCAACGGCTTCGAGATTTCAAAGTGGCGGAGCAGATTGCCCGAGTGGCGCGTATCCTCGCACGCGATGAGGTCCACGGTCTTGAGCACCTCCAGCGCGCGGAGGGTGATGTCGCCGAGATTTCCGATCGGCGTGGCGACGAGGTAGAGCATGCTGGAGAAGTAAGCAGAAGTCAGGAGTTCTGCGCGCAGCGCAAGTCCGGTTCTAACCACTGACCTCTGCTTACTGCTTACTTCCGCAACTACCAGCCTTCGCTGATCTGGCTGACGAGCCGCACGGCCGCATCTTCCGCTGCGAGAGGGATGGCCTGGCGTTCGTCTTGATTCACGTCGGCGGCGAGGGTGTCTGTGCCGGTGACGAAGAAACTCGTCTGGCCGGAAACGCCGCGCTGCTCGAGCACGCGCCCGCTGCGATCGATGACACGGTAGCGGAGGCGGACGATCAGCGTGTATTCGCGGCTTTGGAGGACATTGCCGCGGACGGAACGCGCCGGGCGCCGGATGATCTCGTCAACACTGCCTTCGAGGATGGCGTCGGCATCTGCCTCGCGGACCACTTGATAGGTTCCATCCTGCTGGATCTGCTTGATCACCGAGTTTGCGAAAAGCACTTCGACGCGGGGTTCGAGCGTGTCGTTCTTGAAGCTGGCGATGGAGATCGTCTTCACGTCGCGCATCGACTTCGGCTTGATCGGGCCCACATGATAACCCGCGCAGCCGCTGAGGAACAGGGCCGCGAGGGGAAGGAGGAGGGCGAGTCTCATTGCGGAGGTTTCGGGAGTCCGGTGTCCTGATTGGGCAGTTTTTCTTTTCCCGCGGGAAGGGGCGGCTCCACCGCGTTGAGTGGCGCGATTCCATCCGGCGAAGTGCGCAGCTTCGGCTTGCCGGGTCCGGTCTCGACCTCGGGCACCACCACCGTCGGCCCGACGTAATCGGGCCGCGAGACCGTATCGACGCGCGCCTGCATCTTTCGGCGCTCCTTGGCGCGGGTGCCGGTCTCCGTTTTCTCCGGTGCGGACTTGAGGGCGTCTTCGCCGAATTGCTGCTTGAGCCGGTCGATCCGAGCCTTGGCGATCGCGCTCTCGGGAGAGTCCGGTTGGTTCTTGAGCACTTCGTTGTAGTAAATGACCGCCGCCTTGTACTTTTTCGTCTTCTCGTAGAACTTGGCGATCTCCAGCGAGCCCTTCGTCGCGCCGCCTGCGATCGAGTTCATATTTTCACGCGCCTGCGGCACCTTCTCGCTCTCCGGATAGCGGGTGATGAAATCCTCGAAAGCCTCGCGAGCCTTCTGTTGGGAAGCCGCGTCGTAGGAGCCTTCGCGCGCCTCGCGGAGCAACACATACCCGATCTGATACTGCGCGTCGTCGGCGATCGCATCGTTTGGATACTTCGTCACCACCGTCTGGTAGGCGGCGATCGCCTCGGGATACTTGGCCTGCTTTTCCAGGCACTGGCCGAGATTAAATTGCGCGAGCGGCGCGAACTTGCTGAAGGGCGCCCGCTTGAGGATGCCCTCGAACATTTCCTGCGCCCGGGTCATCGACGGCGCGAAGGGCACGCCGAAGACCTTGCGCTTCTGGCCTTCGAGGAAAAGCTTGGCGATCTTGAACTGGGCCTCGACCACCGCGTCGAAGTCGTCGCCCTTCGGATATTTCGTGAGATAGACCGAATACGCGTCGAACGCCTTGTCGTATTCGCCGTGGCCCTCGAGGAGCATGGCCACCTTCCGCTGGGCCTTGGGCGCGAGCGCGGATTGGCCGAAGTTTTTCACCACGGCGCGGTAGGAATTGTAGGCCCCTCCGGTGTTTCCGGCGGCCTCCTGCGTCTCGGCTTTTCGCATCTGCTCGCCGGCGCTGCCTTCAATTTTCACGTCTTCACCTTCCACACTCCAGCCTTCATTGGACCGATAGACCACCGCCGCATCGCTGGGGCGCGGACACGCCACCGCGAGGAGCGCGAGCGTGAGGAAGAGCGCGGGTTTTGACATAAGGACGCGCACGCTAATGAACCGCTCGGGCAGCGTCAAGGGGGAGAGCGGGAGTCGCCAGGCCTGACGCACCAAACCGAGAGGAGAGAAGCGAGGTAGCTTGGATCGAGGGGCGTCCGCGCTCGCACCGAGGAGACACACACCATCAGCGCGCCCCGCATTTCGATTCGTTCTGAGAGGTTCGGGCTGCATAGGCAGCCCGTCCATTTACTCCCCATATTTGCAAGGTACACACTATCCTCTCAGCCATTTTGTTGCGTCAGCCTTGCGAGCAAACGCGGAACGCGGAAGGATGAGCGCGGAACACTGGCTCCGCCTTTCCCGCTCCGCGCTCCGCATTTGCCACATTCCGCATTGAGAAAGCTGCGAGCCTCTTCATACTCGCGCCGTTTTGCACAGCGCACCCTTTCCCAGCACCATCATCGCGGAGTTTTACCGATTCGCGGTCCTGCTCACCGGGCAGATCGGCAAGGCGGAGCAGGTCATGGCCGATACGCTCGCGAAAGCGGAAGGGGAACTGACTCAGATCCGCAACGAGACGAGCCGGCGGGCATGGTTGGCCACGCGGATCCGCGAACGCTGCCTCGGCGATGAAACCGCGGCGGCACCTGCCCCGCGGTTGTTGCGAGAGGAAGACGAAGAGATCCGTCCCCTCGAGGTGCTGGAAATCGAGGCCTGGTTGATCGCGCAACGCTTCGCCCAACTTCCGGAACCGGAACGGTCCGCTCTGGCATTGTTCTACCTCGACTTCTTTGCCAACGAGGACATCGCCAAGCTGCTCAAGTTGCACCCGGACGACCTCGCCCATACGCTCGACCGCGCACGCGTTCAGCTCCAGCGACTGCTCCGCGACAGCCAGACCCCTTCATGAATACCGAAGACGCCGCCGCCCTTCTCCCGCTGCATCGCCCCGGCCGCGAAGCTGCGGGGACTCTGAAAAAGGCGATTGCTCTCGCTGAAAAGGATCCCGCCCTGGCCGCGCAACTCGCCCAGCAGCGGACGTTCGATGAACAGATCGGGGCGGTGATCAAGTCCATCGCACCGCCCGAAAACCTTCGAGCCAAGCTGCTCGAAGCGGGTGGGCGGCCCGATGCGGAAAAGCCGAAACTGCGCTCGAATGCATTCCATCCCGCGGTGCTCACCGCCATTCTCGGCGTGCTGCTGATCGTTGGATTCCTCGCATGGACGGTGATGGAGCGGATGGAAAAATTTGCGGGTCGGGAGGCGGCCGAGCGGATGCTCGCAGGCACCAGCAAAATGAGCGGCGTCGAGCTGGATCCCGTTTCCACCACGGCGGGAGCCATGGAAGACTGGTTCTACATGCGCGGCTTTGAAGGCTACGCGGTGCCGCCGGAGTTGAGCGCTTTGCCGGCGCTCGGTTCGCGGGTTTATCGGATCGAAGGGCATCCGATTGCCCAGATCGCCGTGGATCGCCACGAGTCGATTGTTTACGTCTTTCGGGCGTCGGATTTCGGCCTGGACCTTTCCGAAAACGAGCCGTGGCGATTGATGGAATACGAGGGCTGGGTCGCGGCGCTCCAGCGCCGGGGCGACATCTGCTCGATGGTCGCCTTTCGGGGAAAAAAGCCGGAGATGCGGGAATTCCTCGCGACGCTGAAAAAGCCATGAGCCGCCGTCGATGGATGCGTCTCGTCGCGGTCGGCGCCGCGTTGATGCTCGGCGCATGTTCCTCGTTCGATCGCGAATGGAAGCAAGCCGCGATTCAGCCCGCGCCCGCCGCGGCGGGAAAGAAGGATCCCTTCGCCGGCGCCTGGGATGGCCAGTGGACGAGCGAGAAACACCGACTGCCTTCCGGACAGCCGTCCGGGGGACGACTGCGCTGCATTTTCACCCGGATCGACGAGGCGCACTATCGCGCCCAGTTCCGCGCCAACTGGCTCGTCTTCGCCACCGGTTACGAAACCACCTTCCGCACCGAGCGTCGCGGCAGCGTCCTCGCCTTTCGCGGCGAGCAGGATCTCGGGGCGATTTTTGGCGGCATTTATCGATACAAGGGCCAAGTCACCGCGGAGCAGTTTCGAGCGCATTTCGCCTCGAGCTACGATCACGGTCGTTTCGACATGGTCCGGCCGGGAAGGTGAAAGGTGCCCGCTTTGGCCCACGGAAACACAGGTGTGATTAGATGTGGTGCAGCCGCGAAGCTTGCGACTGCTGGAGGGACACGCTCCGTCGTGTCCCAGATCTCCATGTGCCAGATCCATGGGCAACCGGCGCCGCACGGCCGATCCTCGGACACGACGGAGCGTGTCCCTCCAAGTTGCCTCTCCACACCCGGAATCGGCACTCAACTACGGCGAAGGTTGACGGGGCAGCCACGATTCGCATACACGAACGCATGCTTCGCCCTCCCAGAACGGCTCGTCTGCTCCTCGTCCTCGCGCTGACCCTCGCCAGCGTCGGTTGCAGCACGCTCTATCGGCCCATTTATTCTCCGGGCAAGACCAACTACAAGCGGCCCCCCGAAAAAAAGGAGGCCGCGGTCGATTTGCTGCCACCGGAACCCTCGGGCGGAGTTCCGAACGCCGCGCAAGGATTGCCCGAAGCCCCCGCACCCGCGGCACCGGCGCCCGGCGGGATGGACGCGGCCCCCGCGATTCCCGGCCTGCCGCAGCTTTAGCGCGCCGCCACGGGCAGGAAGTCTTCCGCAACGGAATCGCGTGCTCGCGGGTTCATTCGGGGATGAATTCCGCCAATGCCAGCCTGACCCCGGCCCGACTCCTGCTTGACTTGCTCAGGCCGTGAACGACTCCTTTCCAGCGATGCCTGAGCTTGAAAAAACGGAGACCGGTGGGAATGCGGGCCGGGAGGAAATTCTTGCCGAGATCTGGGTCTATGTGGGCCAGGAACTCTCGGCGAAACTCGCCATCGAGCACGGGGAGTACATCATCGGGCGGGATCCCAACTGTCATATCGCGATCGATGCGGAACAGATTTCGCGGCACCACGCGCGGCTGACGTTCAACGCATTCGAACTCGTCATCGAGGATCTGGGGAGCAGCAACGGCGTCTTCATCGAGGGCGTGCAGGTGCAATTGCCCACGCGTGTACGCCTCGACCAGGAGGTGCAGATCGGCGCGGCTCGCCTCTTCATCCGCCTCCGCGACGAAGCGGCCAAGCAACTCTCGGAAGCGCTCTGGGACACGGACCTCGGCCTCGGCCCGGTGCGCGAGCAGCTCGAAGGGAAAAAATACAAGGTCATCACCACGATCAATCGCGGCGGCATGGGCGTGATCCTCCAGGCTCGCGACCTGCGGATCCGCCGCACCGTGGCGATGAAGGTGATGAAGACCAGCTCGCAATTCTCCCGCGAGAATGTGCTCCGTTTCATCGACGAAGCGCAGCTCACGGGTCAACTCGAGCATCCGAATATCGTGCCCGTCTATGAGTTGGGGATCGACGAGCAGGGCGAGACGTTTTATTCGATGAAGTTCGTCAAGGGCATCACCCTCGACGACGTGCTGCGCGGCATCCGCAATGGGAACCAGCGGATGATCGACAAGTATCCGCTCGGCACGCTGCTGACCATTTTCCAAAAGATCTGCGACGGCGTGGCGTTTGCCCATTCCAAGGGTGTGGTGCATCGCGACCTCAAGCGCGAGAACATCATGATCGGCTCCTTCGGTGAGGTGCTGGTGATGGACTGGGGGCTGGCCAAAAACATCACCGGCGGCCGGCGCGATGCGCGTCCCGAACCGGAGGAAGCGGAGGTCCCTTCAAGCCGGAAGATCGACGATCTTCGCGGCTTCGAAACGATGAACGGCCTCATCGTCGGCACCCCCCCCTACATCTCGCCCGAGCAGGCGCGTGGCGAACTCGACAAGGTGGATGGCCGCTCCGATATCTGGGTGCTCGGGGCGATCCTTTACACCACGCTCACGCTGCGTCCGCCGGTCGAGGGAGAGTCCGTGCATGAGGTGGTGGAAAAGATCGTCAACAGCCGCATCGCGCCGCCATCCAGCTACAACACGCCCGTGAAGTCGGCGCGCCGATCTTCCACAACGCCAGCCACCGAGGAATCGGCGCCGGCGGAAACGGTCGTTTTTTCGCACTGTCCTGGGCGCCGGATTCCCGACGGGCTCTCCGCGGTGGTGATGAAGGCGCTGGCGATCGAGGCCGCCGATCGTTATCAGAAAGTGGAAGATCTTCAGGCCGACATTGCGGCCTTCCAAAGTGGTTTCGCGCCGAAGGCCGAGCGAGCCAGTCCGCTGAAACACGCGCTGCTCTGGGCAGGCCGGCACAAAAAGGAATTCTTCGTCTTCCTTTTTTTCTTCCTGCTCTTCAACGCCGCGATCGTCGCCTTCTTTCTCCAACTCAACACCGAGAAGAATCGCGCGCTGAAAAACGGAATGCTGGCCCAGGCGCGGCTCGAGGAATTGCGCGGCACGGCGCCCACGTTCTTCGCCGAGGCCGGGCAGCTCATGGAGGACAACCGCTTTCCGGAGGCGCTGGAGAAGGTCGAATACGCGATCCAGCAGGTGCCGAATGAAGCCGCCTATCACAATCTGCGCGGCGACATTCTCCAGGGCATGCTCCGGCTCGATGAAGCGGCCGATGCCTACGAGGAAACTCTGCGCCGCAATCCGCAGCTCGCGGCCGCCAGGGTGAATCTCGACCTGACGCGCAAGATCCTCGCGGAGATCGGGACCGACGAGCAGATCAAGAAGGACATCATCACCGAACTCTACGCGGCGATGATGAAGCAAGGCCGCCGCAGCGCCGCGCAGAATCTCGAAAGCCAGTTCGGCCTCGACAAGCAGCGCCTCGTGAAACTCTGGCGCGATGCATTCGACAAACGAGGGATGCGCCAGCAGCGCTTCGAGGCGAATCCCGACAGCACGATCAACGTGGACTTCAGCAAGGTCGGGCAACCCGATGTGCGCAAGCTGCGCGATCTGCCGGTGAGCGGCCTTCTTCTCGATGACACCAAGACCACCGACATCTCCGAGCTCAGTGGGCTGCGCCTGGAGACGCTCTCGCTCGGCCACACACTCGTGCTCGATCTGACGCCGCTGATCGGGATGCCGCTCCGCGTGCTCAATCTCGAAAGCACTCCGGTCGTCAATCTCAAGCCGTTGAGCGACCTGCCGCTGGAGACGCTGCGGCTGAACAATACTCGTGTGGCTTTTCTCTCGCCGCTCCAGGGAATGAAGCTCGAACAACTTTCCCTGACCGGATGCCGCGCCGTGCGCGACCTCACGCCGCTGCGGGGGATGCCGCTGCAAACGCTCAGCCTGAGCCGCACGGGCGTCGCCGATCTGGAGCCGCTCGAGCAGTCACCGCTCCGCGAACTGAACCTCGAAGGCTGCGCGAATCTCACCGATCTCAGGCCGTTGCTGAAGATCGTGACACTCGAGAGCCTGCTCCTGCCGGTGCAGTGCAAGGATATCGAATTCCTGCGCGAGCACCCGGGCCTCAAACGGATTTCGTACAAGAAACTCACCCAGCCTGCGGATGAATTCTGGAAGGAATTTGACCTCGCCAAAGCCGCCGCTGCGCTCCCGAATCCCCCGGCCACGCCGGTCGAAAAACCACAGCAGCAGTAGAGGCACGTTGCCGCGAGACGGGAAACGAAGTGGACCGCGGATTTTCGCGGATTACGCGGATTTCGCGGATGGCGAGCATCATCGAATGCACGGCACGATCTGCTTCGAGGTATCCGTCGTCGATTTCCCCATGATCCGCGTAATCCGCGAAAATCCGCGTAATTCGCGGTTTCGCTTTCGCCACGGTTGGCATCTGTGGCGAGCAGCACGTTGCGCCCGGGCGCCAAACCTCTGATTTCCAGCGGCGCGAGGCGATGCTACGTTGCGCGCATGTCGCGCCGCCACGGCTTCACCCTCCTCGAGCTCTGTCTCGCAGTCATGATCGGCATGCTGCTGATGAGCATCGCGGTGCCGAGCGTGACCGGGATGCTCCGCGAGCAGAGGCTGCGCGAGAGCTTCGACGCCTTCGATGACTTCGTCCGCGGCGCGCAGTCCAAGGCGATCAAGGAGCGCCGCATGGTGGTGATGGTCTGGGACAAGGAGGGGATCAGCCTCGATTCGCCGGATCTCACAGAGGAGGAGGCGAAGAGCAAAACCGAGCGTTTTTCTTTCGCCGAAGATGCGACGTGGAACCTCGAGCGTCCTGCGGCGCTGGTGAAGAATCCCGTTTGGGAGTGGCCCTTCTGGCGCAGCGGAGCGTGCGAGCCGGTGGTCGTGAATTTTGAAAGTCCGGCCGGCACCTGGTCGGCGGAATACAACGGGCTGACCGGACACGGAAAAGTCGTGGCCATGGAGGTGAAATGAAACGCGGCGCGTCCCGTCGCGAGCGGGGATTCTGGTTGCTGGAGTCGCTCCTCGCCGTGGCGATCTTTGCTCTCGGGGTGCTCGCGCTCGGGGGCGCGGTGAACAACTGTCTCGTCGCGCATAATTTGCAGCAGGATGATGTCCGCGCCCGCCTCGCGCTGGGCAATCGAATGGCGGAAATCGAGGCGGGCTCGGTGCCGCTCGCCGACTCCGCGGTCGAAAATCTGAAGGGCACCTTCGAGGGCATGAAGCTCAAGCAGACCCGAGTGCCGCTGAAGCGGAAGAATGAGAAGAAGCAGGATATCACCGGGATCTACGCGGTGACCCTGCTGGTCTCATGGAAGGCCGACGGCCAGGAGCTTTCGCGTGAACTCAGTTTCTATGTCTATCCCCGCACGCGGTAGAGATCGCCTCCCGATGGCAGCGTGGCTGCGGGTTCTTCCTCGTTCTCCTGCTCCTGCTCTTGCTCCCGGCTTTCAGAGCAAGAGCAGGAGCAAGACAAAGATGGAAGAGGCCGCCTGCCACCGGCGCGGCTTCACCCTGATCGAGGTGATGATCGCGACGTTGATTCTCGCGATGCTCGTCTTCGCGCTCTACCGCTTTATTTCCACGACGCTGCGGGCTCTCGACGCCACGACGCAACTTTCCGAGGAACGCCAGGGGATCGACGCATTGACGCGGCTGGTGCAGTCTCAGCTCAACGATCTGCCCGCGCGCGGCAGTGGCGTGCTGCTGGGCAAGGCGAACCAGTTTCAGGACCTCGCAAGCGACGAGATGACCTGGCTCTGCCACGCGGGGCAGGGAGTCATGACCGGCGCGGCGCCAGGAGAGTATCGGGTGACCCTGACGGTGCAGCCGGCGAAGGACGAAAAGAAGGAACTCGAACTCGGTCTGCGGCGCGAGCTCGTCACCGCAGACGCGAAGTCGCAGGTCGATTTCTTCACTCGCGGCGGCGGGTCCGCAAAATACAACTGGCTCCCGCTGATCCGCCCGATCGCCGCGCTGGAGATTCGTTATTGGGATGCCCGCACCAATTCCAAGATCAAGCAGTGGAACGATCTCAACGCGCGACCGAGCTACGTGCAAATGAAGATCTGGAAACGGGCCGACGATCTGCCCTACGAAGTCATTCTCCCGGTGCCGGCGGCGCGCCTCCAGCCGCAGTAGCCATGAGGACGTTTCCTTTCCGCCAATCCCGCCGGGCGAGTGCGTTGCTGCTCGTGCTCTGGGCGCTGCTGCTGCTTTCCGCCGCCGTCTTCGCATTTGCCAAATGGATGCAGCAGGACATCCAACTCCACGGCGAAGCGAACCGCGACCTCGAAGCCCGCGGCATGGCGCACTCGGGCCTCGCGCTCGCACTGCATCCGCTCGTCTCGAAACTCACGCCCGGCCTCGAGGAGGACTTCGGCGGCGGGCTCGGCTACAGCGTGAGGATTGTGAGTGAAGGCGGGAAGCTGAACATCCGCTGGCTGATCGACGGGGAAGATCCGCGGAAGATCGACATCCTGAAAAAATGGCTCGAGAGGCGCGGGCTCGACTACAACGAGCGCGACGTTTTCGTCGATTGCCTGCTCGACTGGGTGGACGCCGACAACGCCCACCGGCTCAACGGCGTGGAGGACGACGGTGAATACCACCCGCCAAACCGGCCGCTCCAAAGCGTCGAGGAGATCGCCGAAGTACGCGGCTCGGAGGCTCTCACGGGCACGGACGGGTGGAAGGAGGCGTTGACCATTTACAGCCAGGGTCCGATCGACCTGACCGCCGCCGACCCGGACCTGCTCCGGCTCATCCCCGGCTTCGGCGAGGCGCAGATCCAGCGCTTCGTGCAGTTTCGCCGAGGACGCGATGGGATCGACGGCACGCTCGACGATCCGGAGTTTAAGAAGATCGAAGAGGTGCAGATCTTTCTCGGGATGTCCCCGGCGCAGTTCAAGCAGCTCGGCGGGCTGATCTCGGTGAAAGATCAGACGCTGCACATCACCAGCGAAGGGCGCTCGGGGAATGCCTATCGACAGGCTGAAGTGGTTGTCCTAAAGACAGGCGGCAATCCCCAAATCCTCTCCTGGAAAGAATGAAACATACCGGCGGCGCCCTGATCAGTCCTGATATCGACGGGTGGCGCGTCATCGAGCACGGGGTCGCCAAAAAATATCCAACGCTCGGCGAAGCGGCGGCAGCCCTGCCCCTGAAGACGGCCGTGCGGCTCGCGATTCCCTGCGAGGCCGCGCTGCTGGAGCGGCTGACTTTGCCTGCGACGGATCGCGAGGAACTCGCCGGGATGCTTCAGCTCCAACTCGAAAAAACGCTGCCGTATCCCGTGGATGAAGTCTCGAGCGCATTCGAGGTGATCCACTCGGCGGAAAATGAATCGACGCTCCTTTCGGTCGCGGCGCATAGCGGCCAGCTCGATGAACTTTGCCAGCCGCTGCGCGATCAGTCCCGGCTTCCGCAGAAGATCACGCTCTTCGCCATGCACGTCGCGGCCGCCTGTCCGGCGGATGAAACGGTGCTCGCGATCTACGCTGAGCAGGGGCAATTCGTGCTCGCCATCTGTGAGCAGGGAAAGCTGAGCTGGGCGCAGACCGTCGCCGGGCTCGATGACGATACCCTCCTCGCGGAAGCGCCGCAGATGATGCTCGCCGCGGAGATGGAAGGCGTGCCGACGCAGTTCTCGAGCATCTGGCTGGATGTCGGATTGGAGCGTCTGCAGCGACCGCTGCGGGACCTTTTTAATCTCCCGGTCGAACTCCTTTCGCTAGAAGGGCTCCCAGAGCCGGCGGGCAATCTGGTGCCTGCCGCGTGGAAGGCGGACACGCGCCGCTTGCACCGCGCGGAGAGGATCCGGCAGCGCCTGCTCCTCGCGGCCGTGCTCTACCTGCTGTGCGTGGCCGGCGCGTTCGTCTATCTCGCGTGGCTGAAGCGCGAGGCGCAAACGATCGCGGTGCGCTACGCCGCAGCCCGGCCGCAGCTCGAGCAGATCAACAGCCGCGAACGCCGCTGGACTGCGCTCCGCCAGGCGATCGACCCGCGCTGCTACACCGTGGAGATTCTCCACCAGGCGCACCGGAATCTGCCGACCGAAGAGGTGCGCATCACCGAGTTTATCCAGTCAGGCGGAAAATGGACGGTCGTCGGCGAAGCGCCGTCGGCGAATCTGGCGATCGAGTACGCGGAGAAATTGAAAAACGAGAAGGAACTCGAAGCGTGGAAGATCACGTCGGCGCCGCCGACCATTCTCAAGGGCGAGCAGGCGAAATTCAGCATCGAGGGGCAGCCATGACGGAGATGTCCGCCCGCGAACGGATGATGGCCACGATCGTGGGCATCGCCGTGTTCCTCGTCGTCACTTACCTGGTCGTCGATTATTTCCTGAAGAATCAAACGCGCCTGCGGGGCGAACTCGCGCGCAACGCAAATGCGCTCGTGGTGATGCGCCGGCAGTTGGCGGAGAAGCCCATGTGGGATCAACGAGAAGCGTGGCTCCAGGCAAAGCAGCCGAAGCTCACCACGTCGGAGGACGTGGCGGGGAATCAATTGCTCAACCACGTGAAGGAAGTGGCGAAGAAAAACGCCGTGGAGGTGACCTCGCAGGCACTGCGGCCGGCGGCACATCAGCCCGACTACAGCGCGATCTCGGTGGATATCGAGACGACGAGCACCTGGCCGTCGCTCATCGGGTTGCTGCGCGAGTTGCAAGCGCCGGAGCAATTTGTCGTCTTCGAGTCCGTCAATCTCAAGATCGACGACAAGGACGCGACGCAAATGCGCGCCGTCTTCAAGATCGCGCAGTGGTTTGCGCCGGCGCCGAAGATTAAGTGAGCGGCGAACGGGGGGGCGCGGAGCTTCGAAAAAAAGCTCGTCATTCCGAGCGCAGCCGAGGAATCTCTCGCATCCGCGGGCGGAGGCGGGGCGGAGCAGGTGCGCTGGCAGCTCCGCACCGCCTGCGCCCGCGGCTGTCTCGCGGGCTCGGCTCCTCCACTCCGCTTCGCTCCGGTCGGAATGACGGCGTGCTTTTGGGGAGGGGCTTGCGCCGGGTTCTTCAAGCCGATCCGTGACGACCGTTGACAGGCCGGGCCCAGGAACGATCTTCGAGCCACAACCCCTCCCGATGAAATCCCCTCTGCTGCTGATCGCATTTGCCGGTGCCGCTTCCCGGGTGATGGCATTGGACTCCACGCTTCCCATTCCGAGCCTGTTCCCGGCGGAACGCTACGAGATGCTGATCGCGAAATCACCCTTTGCCCTGGCCACGCCGCCGGCGCCGGTCGCGGCTGCGCCGGAAAAGAATTTTGCCGATGGCTGGTATGTCAGCGGGCTGGCTCAACTCGACGGCAAGGATTTCGTGACGATCAAGTCGCGCGACCTTTCCGTGCAGCTTTCGCTTTTCGGCGAGGATCCCCGCGATGGAGTGACGCTGCAGAAGGTGGAGTGGTCGCCGGCGATCGGACGGAGCACGGTGACGATCGTGAAGGATGGGCAATCGGCGAAATTGGAATTCAACCAGGCCGAACTGCAATCCGGCGCGCCGCCGCCCGTGCCCGGCGGCATGCAGCCGCCCGGGGCGATGAGGCCGCCGGTTCCGATTACCAGTAATGCGGGAGCGCCGCGCACGGCGGTTCCGCGACCGGTGCAACCCGTCGTTCAGCCCGTCATGCAATCGCAGCAATACAAGGGGCTCCCGAACTTGAACGGATCGATCCCCCGACCCGCCGGAAATTTGAATGGGGGCCTCCCGGTCCCGACGCCGGACAATCGCCGGCGCATCCGCGTGATCAACAACGTCCCGGCGCAGTAGGCCAACTCTTCCCGCGCGTGCGCGGTCGATGTACGACTTTTACGTTTGGACTGCGGGAATGCGGTGTGAACGCCAACGGCGTTTCATCGGTCAGCCCAGGGTTGCGAGGAACGAGCTACCCTGGGACAAATCGATATCACGACACAACCCTGAAGGGGTTGAATCCATCCTCCCGCGCACGCTGGAAGATGAAACCCTTTCAGGGTTTGCGCCTCCCGGATGGGATTCCCAGGGTAGGCGCTCGGTCCTCGCGCCAACCTTGGGCTGGTCGATGAACCACCTTCGGCGTTTGCTGCGGAACCGAAGCTTCCTGCACGCTGGATGTAGAATTCGGATCGGAAGCGGCGCCGAGCTTTTCCCGATGGGCGGAAACGCTGGTCACCGGGTTGAAAGCCCGGCGCTACCTCCCGCTCAGTTCGTCGGCGGCGCGTCCCAGTTTCCGATATCGTCTGCCGTATCCGGGATGCCGTCGGGGCCCGACGAATAGATGTCGTAGCTGGTCGTGTTGTGTTTGCCGGGCATCACGTAATTGTATTCGTGCTGCCAGGGATCGAAGGTCGGTGCGTCCATGATCGGACGCCAGTTGCGCGGCCTGGGTTCGCTTCCCGGCTTGGTGATCAGTGCCTTCAATCCCTGCTCGGTCGTCGGGTAATTTCCGTTCATGCCCTGATACATGAGAAGATTGGTCTTGTAGGCCTCGATGTGTCCCTTGACCGCCACTTCCCGGGCATACTCCAGTTGCTTCACGCCCTTCACCGCCACGCCGATGAGAAGCCCGATGATGAGCACCACGATCATGATTTCCAAAAGAGTGAAGCCTGCGCGCGAAAGAGAGGAGCGTTTCATGGGGTCGAGGGAATGACGGAGTGTTCGAAATTCTGCCAATGCGTCTTGAGTTGCAAATCGAGCGAGCGAACGGCGACCGGGCCGGCCTCGCCGGGCAGGCGTAGTTCGATCTTGTTGATGCCCTGCTGGAGCGCGGCTCCGGGGATCGCCTTCTGGCATTGCAAC
>JANOAZ010000169.1:0-20548 GCA_031411395.1 Chthoniobacteraceae bacterium | reverse complement strand
CTCGAAAACGACGAAGGCACCGTCATCCTTTCCAAGGAGCGCGCCGCCTACCGCCAGAACTGGGAGAAGATCGTCAAGGTTTTCCAAGGCGACGGACTCATCAAAGGCAAGGTCAAAGCCGTGGTCAAAGGCGGCCTCACGGTCAACATCGGCGTGGAGGCGTTTCTCCCCGGATCGCAGATCGACATCGTTCCCCCGAAAGATCTCCAGCAGTTCGTCGGCAACACCTACGACTTCAAAATCGTAAAGATCAACGACGACCGGAAGAACGTGGTGCTCAGCCGCCGCGAACTCATCGAGCAGGAGCGTTCCGACAAGCGTTCACGCTTCCTCGAGACCATCAAGATCGGCGACCAGGTCAAGGGCACGGTCAAGAACCTCACCGACTTCGGCGCGTTCATCGACCTCGACGGCATGGACGGCCTCCTCCACATCACGGACATGACTTGGGGCCGCCTCGGCCATCCGAGCGAGCTCGTCAAGGTGGGCCAGGAACTCGACGTCGTAGTGCTCGATATTAACAAAGAGAAGGAGCGCGTCTCCCTCGGCCTCAAGCAGACCCAGAAGAATCCGTGGGAGGAAACCGAAGCGCGGTTCCCCGTCGGCTCGCACGTCAAGGGCAAGGTCACGAACCTCGTTCCTTACGGCGCCTTCGTGGAAATCGAAGAGGGCGTCGAAGGCCTCATCCACGTCTCCGAACTCTCGTGGACCAAGCGCATCACCCGCCCGAGCGATGTGCTCACCGTCGGCCAGGAACTCGAAGCGGTCGTGCTCGGGGTGAACAAGGAGGAGCAGAAGATCAGCCTCGGCGTCCGCCAGCTCGAACCGAATCCTTGGGACGAAATCGAACACCGCTACCAGATCGGCAAGCAGGTGAAGGGCATCGTCCGCAACATGACCGCCTATGGCGCGTTCGTGGAGCTCGAGGAAGGCATCGACGGCATGATCCACGTCTCCGACATGTCGTGGACGCGCAAGATCAATCACCCGTCCGAGTTGATCAAAAAAGGCGACGAACTCGAAGCGGTCGTCATCGACATCGACAAGCAGAACCAGCGCATCAGCCTCGGCATGAAGCAGCTCGACGAGGATCCTTGGAAGGCGATCGAAGCCAACTACAAGATCGGCGACATGGTCAAAGGCAAGGTCTCGAAGATCGCCACCTTCGGCGCGTTCATCGCGCTGGACGGCGACATCGACGGCCTCGTCCACATCTCGCAAATCGCGGAAGACCGCGTGGACAAGATCAAGGACTACCTCAAGATCGGCCAGGAGATCGAAGCCCGCGTCATCAAGGTGGACAAAGCCGAGCGCCGAATCGGCCTCTCGGTCAAAGCCGCGAACTACAGCGAGGAAGACATCAAGCGGGAAGCCGCTGCGTTCGACTCCCTCAAGCCCGGCGAAGATATGGTCGGCCTCGAGCAGGCCTTTGCCGCCGCGCAGGAGGAGTATCGCCCCGGCGACGCCGCCAAGAAGACGAAGTAACCCGTTCCTAATCTTTCTCCTGCTCTTGCTCTTGCTCTCACTTGAGAGCCGAGCGAGGGCAGGAGGAGCAGGATCAAGAGCAAGACAACGAGTAAGATTCAAAAGCTATGTCCAAACCCGAAATCACCGCCTACGTCAAAACCCAGTGTGGCTGGAGCAATGGCATCCGTGCCGTGCTCAAGAAATATGACCTTCCCTACACGGAGAAGGACATCATCCAGAACCCGGCTTTCCGCTGGGAGATGGAGCAAAAGAGCGGGCAACCGCTCAGTCCATGCGTCGAAGTCAATGGCAGCATGCTCGCCGATATCAGCGGCGAGGAACTCGAACAGTGGATGCTCCAGCAGGGGCTCGTCGGTAACACCGACCAGTCCACGAACGTCCCGCTGAATAGCGCCTGCACCGATGCGGAACATGACGCGATGGCTCGCGGCGTGCCGCTCAAGATCCAAAGTTGAACGGCGCCTGCTGATTCACAAACTCGCCAAAAACCGCGCTCCGGAAACGGAGCGCGGTTTTTCTTTTCCCGGTCCGCCGAACTTTCCCACCAGCAACGTTTGACACCGGCGGCGTTGCCTTTTACGACCGTGCCTCACCTTTCCCTCCTTCCACCCGAAAACATCGCCATGCCTGAAATTCCCAACAACAAAAGCAACGTCGCCAACGACGTTGAAATCTACGGTTCGATCACCTTCAAGGGCGAGTTGACCTTCGACGGCAAACTGCAAGGCGGGGGCATCACAGGAAAAATGCTGACCGTCGGGCCGGGCGCGAAAATTCAGGGCGATATTCACAGCGACGCCGTGAGCATCGCCGGTACGGTGACGGGCGACGTGACGGTCACCGGCAAGTGCGATCTCAAGTCCTCGGCTCAGGTTTTTGGCAATCTTACTACGGCGCGCCTGGTCATGGACGACGGCGCCACCTTGATCGGCAAAGCCGAAATCAAACCAGCCGGCACGACGCTGCCGCCGTCGCCGCAGGCTCAGAAGTAGGCGACTTCAGACTCGCTGGGCGAGGACGAAGCCGCGCGCCACCGCGGTGTCGGCATGTTCCCGCCATTCGAAGCCGGTTGCGGAAAGAAACCGGCGGATTTCACCGACCGAATAGCATTTTCCCTCGGTGATCTGCATCAGCAGGGCGGAGTATTCCGCGACGTGCAGCGGACCGGTTTTCTCCGCGTTAATGAAGGCATCGTGAATGACCAGCAAACCGCCGGCGGGCAGGGCCTCGTGCGACTTTCGCAGCAGGTCGAGGACGGCGGGTTCCTCCCAATCGTGCAGGACATTGGAGATGAGATGGACATCGAAGCCGCTTGGCCACTCTTCCTTGAAGATGTCGCCCGCGATCACTTCGACCTTCTCTGAGCAGCCCTGCTTCGCGATCGCCTCGCGGGCGATGCGATCGACCGGGGGCTTCTCCAGGACCGCCGCGCGCAAATGCGGATGTCGCGCCACGAGTGCGCATGCGTAAATCCCGGACCCGCCCGCGACGTCGAGCAGCGCCGTGCTTTCCGCGAGATCGAGTTGCTTCGCCAGCGCCGGCCCGAGCAGCACACCGCGGCAGTCCATCGCCGCCGTGAACTGCGCCGCGAAGTCCGGCCGTTCCATCGCTTGCGCCCAAGCCTGCGGATCGTAGCTGCCCCAGTTCGCGGGTTTGCCGGTGCGCAGGACCTTCAGCATGTCGAGCGTCTGCGGGCGGTCTTTCATCGAAATGAAATAGGGCCCGAGATTCCACGGTGAGCCGACGACGAGATGCTCCCGCCCGCGCAGGGTGAGCAGGAAGCAGCCGCCGGCTTGCGTGACCAGTCCCATCGCGGTGAAGAGCGTCATCATCACATCCGCCGGCCGTGGATGGATCTCAAAGTGCGCGCAGACCGCGCCGAGTGTGGACGGATGCTCCGCAAGCCAGGTAAAGAAATCCAAATGCGCGATCGCCGCTCCGAGGAGATCAGAAGCCACGATGCCATCGCGGTAGCGGTAGATGGAGGTAGGGTCGGAAGAGGGTTCGGCGAGGAGAGACGCGAGGGGCATGGTGGAGGAGTAGACGACCAATGGAGAATCACCAATGAGCAAGGCCGCACGTCAGCCACAATTCTTCGCGCAAGCGCCCACCTTTGGTCAGCGGTCATTTTCCATTGGTCATTTTCGCCCCGCTCGTTTCCCATCCCGGCTCCAATGAACTTCCTCCTCCTCGCCCTCGTTATGCTCGCCACCTCCGCTCTTGCCGCCGACGGCCCGATCCGTCACGTCGTTCACTTCAAATTCAAAAAGGAAGCGACGCCCGAGCAGATCAAGAAAGTCACCGATGGATTCGCCGCGTTGAAGGGGAAGATCGACGCCGTGGACGCGATCGAATGGGGCACCAACGTCAGCCCCGAAGGGCTCGACAAGGGCTTTACCCACTGCTGGATCGTCAGCTTCAAAAACGCGAAGGATCGCGACACCTATCTCGTCCACCCCGCTCACGTCGCCTTCGTCGAAATCCTCAAGCCAATCCTCGACGAACCGCTCGTCGTGGATTTCGTGCCTCAAAAGTAGCCTCCGTAGCAGCCGACGTAAGGAGGCTCAGTCTTTCACGGACGGAGGATGCGAGAGCCTCTCACGTCGGCGGCTGCGAAGAAACATTTCATACATTGACCTTGCGAGCATGGGGCCGGTTTCTAGAGTCCCATTCATGACTTCAACCAACCCGGTTGCCTACGACTCAAAGGTCGAGGGAAACGTGATCGTGACTCGCATCGACGCGGCGATGAACTGGATGCGCAAAAATTCCCTCTGGCCGATGCCGATGGGCCTCGCCTGCTGCGCCATCGAGTTGATGGCCGCCGGCGCGTCGCGGTTCGACATTGCGCGGTTCGGGGCGGAAGTGATGCGCTTTTCTCCGCGGCAGAGCGACGTGATGATCGTCGCCGGCACCGTGACTTACAAAATGGCGCTCGCCGTGAAGCGCATCTGGGATCAGATGCCCGAGCCGAAATGGTGCATCGCGATGGGCGCGTGCGCCTCGAGCGGCGGCATGTATCGCAGCTACGCGGTGCTCCAGGGGATCGATCAGCTCATCCCCGTCGATGTCTATATCAGCGGTTGCCCCCCGCGTCCGGAAGCCTTGCTGGAAGGCCTGATGAGGCTCCAACGGAAGATCGACACCGAGCATCCCTTTATGGATCAGAAGAAGGAATTGTTCGCCTCGCTCAAATCGTGAATGCGCCGAATCTGAAGGTTGCGGTCGGAGCCATCGAGGGAAAGTTCAAGGTGCTGAAGAAGACGGAATTCCGCGGAGAAACGAGCCTGCACGTCGAGCGCGCGGATATCAAAGAGCTGGCCCGCTTTTGTCGGGACGAACTCGGTTTTGCCTATCTCGTAGATCTCAGCGGCGTGGATCATTTCGGCGAAGAGCCGCGCTTCGAGGTCGTGTATGAGCTTTACCGGTTTGAGCCGGGCGAAAGTCTTCGGCTGAAGATTTCCGTCTCCGAGGACGAACTCGAAGTGCCAACCGTGACCGACATCTGGCCGACTGCCGACTGGCACGAACGCGAAGCCTACGACATGTACGGTCTCAAGTTCGCCGGCCATCCCGACCTGCGCCGAATCCTGATGTGGGATGGCTACCCCTTTTTCCCGCTGCGCAAGGATTTCCCGCTCGCCGGCAAGGCGAGCGAGATGCCGGACGTGGCCTTCTCAAAAGCCGCCCCGCTCGCGGGCGGTCCGTTCGTCACCCTGCCCAGCACGGCGACGACGAAGGATCGCGAGCCGCGTTCGCGGAGCGCGGAATAATCGGAGGGACGCGCTCCCGCGCGCTCCCAGATTCCAGGCAACCCCTCGCGCCGGATGCGTGGGAACACGCGGGAGCGTGTCCCTCCGATCAGGTGAGAGCCCGCTTGAGCAGGCGCACGAGCTGGCCGCCGGCTTCGCGCCCGGTTTCCAGCACTTCGCGGTGGTCCAGCGTCGCGAGGCTCAGGCCCGCACCCCAATTCGTGAGACACGAAAAACCCGCGACCTCGATCCCGAGCGCGCGCGCCTGGATTGCTTCGAGCACCGTGGACATTCCCACCGCGTCCGCACCCATGCGCTGGAGCATGCGGATCTCCGCCGGGGTCTCGTACTGCGGGCCGAGCAGGCTGGCATACACGCCCTCGTGCAGCACGGTTTTCTCCTCCACCGCGAGCTCGCGAAACTTTGCCTGCAGTCGGCAGGAATAGACCTCGCTCATGTCGATGAAGCTCGGTCCACCGAGCAGCGGCGTGGTCCCGGTGAGATTGAGGTGATCGGTGAGCATCATCCAGCCGCCGGGCGGATGCGCCGTGTTCAAGGTCCCCGCCGCATTCGTCAGGATCAGCCGCTTGATCCCGATGCCCGCCATGAAGCGCACCCCGGCCGTCACTTCCTCCGCCGTCCGTCCTTCGTATAGATGCACGCGGCCCTGCGCCACCACGACCTTGACCCCGGCGAGCTTTCCGAAAACAAAACGCCCCGCATGCCCCGCCACCGTGGAGACCGGCAGCCCAGGGATTTCGTCGTAAGGCAGCGCGAGGATCGCATCCACTTCATCCACCAGCGCGCCGAGGCCCGAGCCCAGCACGATCCCCCACTCCGGTCCGAACTCGCGCACGACCTTCGGCAGTTCCACCGCTTCGAGGGAAAGTGATTGGTCTGGAAACATGCCTCCCGCTTAGCGCATCGCGAGACGGCGCAACAGCCGATAAAGCAATTCGATCCGCGGCATGGCTGCACCCGCTGCGATCCCCTGCCGGAGCGGTTCGCCCCAGATCGCTTCCACCTCCACGAGGCGCCCGAGTTCCCAGTCGATCAGGCTCGATGGCCGATACGCTCCCATGCTTTGGCTGCGTTCGATTTGGAAATCCGCGTAGCTCTCCGGAATCTCGTGGCCCAGCCGCCGCGCGGCATCGAGCGCTTCGCTCATCAGCTCGCGCGCACTCGCGCGGAGCCCGTCATCAGCCAGCACATCCGCGACCGTGGCGCCGCCCGCGGCGATGGCGAGGCCATTGAAGGGAATGTTCCAGAGCAGCTTTCGCCAGCGCTCCGCGATGAGATTCTCCACCGCCTTCGCGTCGATCCCCGCATTCCCAAACGCCTCGACCAGTTCGCGCGTCCGCGCCTGTGGGCCATCCACAAATTCCCCGATCGAAATCGTCCCGTGATCGATATGCTCGATCACTCCGGGCGCGGTCCGATTCAGACACACGAAGCAGAGCCCGCCCATCACCCGCTGCGCGCCCCAGCGCCGCGCGAGATACTCCTCATTGGCCAATCCATTTTGCAGCGTGAGCAACGCCGTGTGTTCGTGGAGCAGCGGCGGAAGCACTTCATCGAGCGCCTCATTCGCCGTGGCCTTCAGGGCGATGATCACCAGGTCGCACGGGCCGATTTCCGCGGTCGTCGCGTGCGCGTTCACTCGATCGAGCCGCACGTCCGCGCCCCGCGTACGGATCGTGAGGCCTCGCTCCCGCACCGCCGCGAGATCGGCCCGCATCAGGAAATGCACATCGCTTCCGGCATGCGCGAGCATCCCGCCGTAATAGCAACCCACCGCGCCAGAGCCGACGACGCCGATCTTATTGAAGGAAGACATTTTGATTCATCGGCGGAGCGAATCCGCACCGCGACGGAACATATTGGATTTCGCGAAAGTCGTGAAGGCGAAGTCTTGGAGGGACACGCTCCGTCGTGTCCCAAACCTCCGTGGGCGGAGCGGGGGCGGAGCCTGAGGGCACGCCCTCTCCGGGCCACCTCCCGTCACTGGATCAGAGACACGACGGACCAGGGACACGACGGAGCGTGTCCCTCCAGGATGTGTCTCTGCGTTGAGTTTGGAACCTCGCCGACTGCATCGTTACGGCTAAGCACGGCGCGCACTCCGGGATAGAGTTTGCGCGCACTCGATCTCCCCGATTCACCCCCCACCCCATGATCAGATTCCTTCTCCCGCTCGCCATCCTTTCATTCGCGGCAACCCTCAACGCCGCGGAAAATCCCGCGCTCCGCGCCGGCGCAGCCGCCACCGACATCACGCCCAGAGAGTTCCCGATCAACATGCCCGGCGGTCATAGCGCGAACCTCGCCACGAGCGCGCACGATCCGCTGCATGCCCGGGCCATGGTCCTTGACGATGGCACGACCACGGTCGTCATGGCCGTGGTGGATAATCTCGGCGCCGGTCCCGACGTGCTCGATGAAGCGAAGGAAATCGCCTCGCAGCGCACCGGCATTCCGAAGGACCGCATGCTCGTCAGTTCCACCCACAGCCACAGCGCCGCGTCCTTGAGCAATCGTGAGGGAGCACCTGCGCCCGTGGTGGCGTATCACAAGCTCTTTGTCGAAGGCCTCGCCGACGCCATCATCCGCGCGCACGCGGCCTTGCGTCCGGCCGCCATCGGCGCGGCGGCGCATCCCCTCCCCGAGGAAGTCTTCAATCGCCGCTGGTATCTCAAGCCCGGCAAGATGCCGCTCAATCCCTTCGGAAAACTCGACACCGTGAAGATGAACCCCGGCACCAGCCCCGATGTGCTCGATCGCCCCGCCGGCCCGACCGACCCGGACATCACCATCATCTCCGTGCAGGATGCGAAGCGCAAGCCGCTCGCCCTCTTCGCCAACTACTCGCTCCACTACGTCGGCGGCCCGCCTCCCGCGCAGATTTCCGCCGATTACTTCGGCGAGTTCGCCCGCCTCATGCCCTCGCGCATGCGCGGCGACGAGGCCTTCGTCGCCGTGATGTCCAACGGCACTTCCGGCGACATCAACAACATCCCTTTCGGCGTCACCCGTCCGCCGCGCGAACCCTTCGAGCAAATCCGCCTCGTGGCCGCCAAGGCCGCCGACACCGCATGGCTCGCGCATCGGAAGATCGAGAAACACCGCAGCGATGTCCGCCTCGGCATGCTCCAGCGCGAGGTCACCCTCAAGTATCGCCGCCCCACCGCCGAGCAGGTCGCCGAGGCGAAGATGATTGTCGCCGTGAAAGACAAGGAGGCCGTCGAGAAACTCCCGCGCCTCGCCCAGAACTACGCTCGCAATACCATCGCGGCCTCGGAGCGCGCGGAGGACACCATCACCGTCCGCATTCAAGCCATCCGCATCGGCGATCTCGCCGTGTGCGGCATCCCGTTCGAGACCTTCGTCGAGACCGGGCTCGATCTCAAAAAACGCAGCCCTTTTCCACAGAACATGGTCATCGGCCTCGCCAATGGCCGCCACGGATACCTGCCCACCCCCGAGCAACATGAACTCGGCGGTTATGAAACCTGGCTCGGCACCAACGTCGTCCAGAGAGACGCCTCCACGATTCTCACCGACAATCTGCTCGAGATGCTCGCCGAGTTGAAAAAGGTGGAGTGACTGCTCCCGGTGCCGCCCAATCGTTCATGAAAACCAACGCCCCGCAAACCCGCCGACGTTTCATCCAGGCCTCCGCGGCCGCGGCCGCTGCAAGCGCAATTCCGCCCGCGCGCAGCGCAGAGCCGACGACTTCGGCAAAGGCATCGCGCGTGATCCAAACCGACGTGCTCGTCTGCGGCAGCGGCTGTGCTGGCAGTGCCGCGGCGCTCGCTGCGGCGCGCGCGGGAGCGCAGGTGCTGCTGGTGGAAAAGGCGCCGTTCGCGGGGGGCATCATCACGAGTGTGGGGCTGCCTTACTTCGACGGCATCGCGCACATCACCACGAACCGTGTCGTCGTGCGCGGGATCGCGCTGGAGTTGCTCGCGAAATCCGGCGTCTGCGCGGCCGATGCGAAGACCGTGGCAAAGCACAATCCGACCATCCCGAACACCTTTGAGTTCAAGCTGTTGCTCGATCGGCTTTTTCAGGAGCAGAAGGGCAACCTCACCGTGCTCTTCAATTCCTTTGTCTGCGACGTGCAGAGCAGCGGCGGGAACATCCGCTCCGTGAACGTGGCGAACAAGGACGGGCTCGTGACCGTGCACCCGAAGATGGTGATCGATTGCACCGGCGACGCCGACGTCGCCGCGTGGGCGGGCGCGCCATTCGAGCAGAACGCAGAGGTGCAGCCGCTCACGCTGCACTTCCGCATCGGCAATGTGCAGGGCACGCCCGGCCTCAGCGGACTGTGCCGCGCCGCGCTCGTCGAAGCGCAGAAGCGCGGCGAACTGCCCTACTACTACGGTCCCGGCGTGATGTTCATGTTCGGAAAAAATGAGATCTACGTGCATGGCGTGCGCGTGCCTGCGGACCCGACGAATGCCGCCGACCTCACGCGCGCGGAGATGCAGGGCCGTGCCGATGCGCACGCGATGTTCCGCGCGTGGAAGCGGGACGTGCCCGCCTTCGCCGATTCGTATTTCCTCGAGGCGTATCCGTGGATCGGCGTGCGCGAGTCGCGCCGCATCATCGGCCAGCACGTGCTCAGCGAAGACGATCTGATAAAGGGCCGCCGCTTCGACGACGCCATCGCCACCGGTTGCTGGTATCTCGATTTGCATCCGAACAAAACCGTCGTCGGCAGCGCGAACGACTTCGATCCGAAGAAGGTCCAGCCTGAGCCATACGACATCCCGTTTCGCTCGCTCGTGCCGCAGAAGATCGGCAACCTCCTCGTCGCCGGACGCTGCCATTCCGCCACGAGAGGCGCACATGCCTCCACGCGCGTCACCGTCACCGCGATGGCGCTCGGCGAAGCGGCCGGATGCGCGGCCGCGATGGCGGCGAAATCGAAGACGGAACTCGCGCTGATCAGCGGCGTGAAGGTGCGCGAACAACTTGCCTCGCAGAATGCCGGTCCCTTCACCGATGGCTGATCTCTGGCCCCTAAACCTGGAGTTCAAAAATTAGCCAGCCGGCTGCCGGATGATCAGCCAGATCGCGGCGAGGAGCAGCGCCGAGGCCGCGAGCCGGCGGAGCATGATCGCGGGGCCGTGCGCACGCTCCACATTCCCAAACCAGTGCCCGATGGTCCAAACAAGCACGACGCTCCAGACGCCGCGCGAGTTGTAGAGGACGTTCGTGGTGGTGGCACCGATGTGGACGATGGACCACGCGATGCCCCCGGCCTGCGCGGTGAGCACGACGCCGCCTCCGAGCGTCCAGCGCCAGGTCGGTGCGGAGAGTTCACGCAGGCTGCCGCGGAAGAACGGGACGAGACCGAACGAGAGCAGCGCGACCACGGCGAACACGGTCGGGGCAAAATGCGTGAAGCCCCATAACTTCACCCAACGCTGCTGCAACACATCGGTCAGGCCGAAGGCACTCGCCGCGGTGAAGCCGTAGAGCAGGCTGCGCATGAGCGCATCGCGCTGCACCTTGCGGCCGCCCCCGCCGAGCATCGCGGTGGCGATCGCCGTGAGCAGCACGGCGATCCACATCGCGGGCGTCACGACCGCGGCGCCGAAGAGCACGGTGAAGAGGGCGACAAAGATGACCTTCGAGCCGAGCACCGGAGTGGTGACCGAGACATCGCCGCGGCTCAGCGCGAGAAAGGTGAAGATCTGGCCGACAAAGAAGAGCAGCCCCGCGAGCGCGGCGCGCGCGACATGGAGGGCGCTCGCGGGATGTCCGCGGGGAAAAACCAGAGCAGACCGAAACCCGCGGCGAGCACCCAGTTCGTAATGAAGACCACGCGCCACGGCCCGGCGCCTCCCTCCGTGGCGCGCTTGAGCATGAGCGCGGCGAGCGGATAGCCGAGCGCCGAGCACAACGGGATCAGCAGCGGAGATGTGAACGCCATGCGGGCGCCGACGCTCGCGGCGATGGCGCCGCGCGGCAATCGCGAATCTGGGTGCGGTCCCTCGCGTTCCCGCCGGTTCGCGTGTTACTTCGAAAGAATTCCCCGTTGTCACTGCCCTGCTGTTCGGTATCTACCACTCCCGCGGCGAGCCCTTCGCAGTTGAATTTTCCCCCACTCATCCCAGCCAGCTTAATGAATTGCCTCCGCGCTCGCACCGCACTTCTGGGTATCTCCGCCTCACTCGGAATGGTGCTTTTTGGAGACATCGCCCTGGCGCAGATCGCCCCGTCACACGAGCGGGGCAAGCCGGGAAATCTCGACGTTCGCGCGAACAAGCGGGGTCCGGTAAGCGAAAGCGCGGGAAAATCGACTGCCGAGCGTCGCGCGGCGGCGGAGACGCAAACCCGGAGCGCGGGCAAGGCCGCTGACGAACTCAGGACCCGCGTGCCCGGGGCCGAAGCCAGCCTCTCGCCGGTGACGGGCGCGGTCGAGGTGGTGCGCGGCGTACGCACACTCACTCCAGCGGCGCCGGGGAAATCGGGGTTCGATATCGTCCGCGGTTTCATGGCGGGGCATCGCTCGCTGTATGGCCTGGGCGCAGCCGATCTCGCGCAGCTCCATTTCATCGGGGAAAGCGTGAGCCCGGTCAGTGGATTGCGGATGGTGCGGGTGGAGCAGACGGTGAATGGACGGCCGATTTTCCAAAGCGAAACGAGGGTCACGCTCGATCGGGAGGGCCGCATTATTCGCTCGGTGGGATTGATGGTGCCGAATGCCGCGACGACCGCACCGGCGCTCGCCGGGCTCATCGCCGCACCGGCGGCACTGGCATCGGCGGCGACCTCGGTGGGCATCGACGCGAAGGCCGACCGGATGACCATCGCAAAGCCCAACCCCGGCGGCACAAAGGTCGAGGTCGTGGCGAATCACACCGAGATTACGCGAAACGTTTCGAGTGAAGTCGTTTACTTTCCCCTCGCCCCGGGCGTGCTCGTGCCGGCGTGGTCGCAGGTGACGTTTACCACCGGTGACGGAGATTGGTACACGCTGGTCGATGCACGGACTGGAGAGCTGCTCTGGCGCAAAAACATCCGCGCGCACCTTTCGAGCGAAGATGCCCATTTCAGCGTGTACGTGCAGGCCGACGGCCAGACTCCGGCGGACAGTCCGTCGCCGCTTTCACCGACCACCGCGACCCCGGGCTCCAACACGCAGCCGCCGGAAATCGCCCGCACCACGGTCAGCATGTTCAGCGTGCAGAGTTCATTCGCGAGTCCCAATGGATGGCTCCCCGATGGCGGCACCACGACCACCGGAAATAACGTGGATGCCTATCTGGATCGCATCGGCGGCACGAATGCCGACCAACCGGACATCGACCCGGCCTCCGCTCTCGACAGCGCCGGCCGGCCGATCGGCAACCCGGACGCTTCTTCGCGGAATCGCGCTTTCCACGGCGCCGCACCGCGCAATTTCACTTACACCCCTCCGCCTTCGGCCGGCAATCCCGAGGCCGGCCAGACCGCCACCGGCGACGGGGCTTCCGGCAATACCGCGATCGATGCCTTCCGCCGCGGCGCGGTGACGAATCTCTTCTACATTACCAATTGGTATCACGATCGGATGCATGCCCTGGGCTTTGACGAAGCGGCGGGCAATTTCCAGGACGATAACTTCGGCCGCGGCGGTGCGGGAGGGGATCGAGTGCTGGCGGAAGTGCAGGATAACTCGGGGACCAATAACGCCAACTTTTCAACACCGCCGGATGGCTCCTCCGGCCGGATGCAAATGTTCCGCTTTACCGGACCGGCAGTGGATCGCGATGGCGATTTGGACGCCGAGATCGTCATTCACGAACTCACTCACGGCCTCACAAATCGACTGATCGGCAACGGCGCGGGACTCAACTGGGCAATCGGCGGAGGGATGGGAGAAGGCTGGAGCGATTTCTACGCGCTCGCCCTGCTCAATAACACCAACGCCGATGCGCCCCACGCCCCATACGCCACCGGCGCCTACGCGACTTACCGCCTGCTTGCCGGCTTCACGGATAACTATCTCTACGGAATCCGGCGCTTTCCCTATTGCACGGATAACAGCGTCAACCCTCTGACTTGGGCTGACGTGGATCAGACGACGAACAACCTTTCGGGAGGCATCGCGGCCAGCCCCGTGAACTTCAACGGAGGTGGCGCGCTCGAAGTGCATAACGTGGGTGAACTCTGGGCGCTGACGCTCTGGGAAGTCCGCAGCCGCATCATCGCCGATCCGAACGGAGCAAACGGAAACGTGCCGGTCGGCAACGAGACAACTCTTCGAATCGTGACCGATGCGCTCAAGATGACTCCCATCAATCCCACCTTTCTCGACGCGCGCGACGCCTTGATCGATGCAGATGGGGCGACGAATGCCGGCGCGAATGAAGAATCGATCTGGGCGGGATTTGCCGATCGTGGCCTGGGTTACAACGCGGGGGCACCGCTCGCCTACCAGTTCGGCTATGTATCCGGGCACATGGGGGTGGCGGAGTCCTTCTCGGTCCCCTATCTCGATTTCGATGGCACGACCGTGGACGACAGCCTCGGCAACAACAACGGCGTCGTCGATCCCGGCGAACCCATCAAGCTAACCGTCAAGCTGAAGAATCCGTGGCGAACTGCACTGAAGGACGTGGCTTCCGCGTCCGCCACGCTGGTTACTTCCACGCCCGGCGTGACCATCCTGGACGATAGCTCCACCTATCCCGCCATACCCGCTCAAAACAGCACGGACGGCGAAGCATTCCTCTTCCTCGTCCCGACCGCTGCGACTGCGGGGCAGGCTTTGAGGTTTGCGATTACGCCCACGAGTTCCATTGGAAGCAAAGCAGTGGATTTTTTGCTCCGGATTGGAGCCGCGAACGGCACCGGAGCTCCAGTCACATTCACGCGCACCGTCCCCGGTGGGCTGGCGATCCCGGATAACTCTCCCCCCGGGGTCATCGACGCTTTCACGATCAACGACGACCTGGAAATCGCCGACCTCAATTTCCGGGTCGATAACCTCCAGCACACTTTCACCGGCGACCTGACGGTGATGCTGAGGGCGCCCAATGGTTACGGCACCGATTTGATTAGTGCGATCGGTGGACTCACCGATGCCGGTCCTGGAGATGACTTGATCGATACGGTGATCGACGATCAAGCCACCGGCGACTTTCTCCTGGCGACCGCAGCGTCTGCTCCGTTCACGGGCAGTTGGCAGCCAGTCTTCAACGTGCCTTCCTGGACTACCGCGGGATTTGGCACTCCCGATCCCGTGGGCGAACTGAGTCGGTTGAATGGAACGAGCACAAAGGGCGAGTGGAAGGTTTTGGTTTCGGACCAATTCTCCGTCGACACAGGATCCCTCAACGCCTGGTCGCTGATCGTCACGCCGAGAGCCTTCATCGCCACTCCTTTCGCACCGACCGTCGCGGCTACCGCGAGCCAGACGGTCAGCGGCAACTTTGCACCCGGTGGTGTTGTGACTTACACGGTGACACTGACCAACAATGGAACCGGCATCCAACCGGATAACCCCGACAATGAGTTCAGCCAGGTTCTTCCCCCGCCACTGAGCCTGGTCAGCGCCACCGCCACGTCGGGAGCGGCGGTCGCCTCGACCGGCAATAATACGGTCACCTGGAATGGAAATATCCTGCCGCTCGGCGGATCGGTGACGATCACCATCACCGCGACGCTCAACTCCGGAACCGCCGGTCAGATCGTGAGCGCCCAAGGCACCTTTGCCTTCGACGCCGATCTCAACGGGACCAATGAGAGTTCCGCGCCGACCGATGACCCATCCTTCGCTGGCACCAACGATCCCACCAGTTTCACCGTCCTCAACGTCACCGTCGCAGGAACCCAGACAGTCACAGGTCTCCTGGCACCGGGAGGCATCGTGACTTACACGGCGGTGCTAACCAACAGCGGCACGGGCACCCAGGGGGACAACCCCGGAAACGAATTCATCGAAATCCTGCCGGGCAAGCTGACCTTGATCAGCGCTACTGCGACGAACGGGACCGTCGTCGCGAACATCGCCAATAACACGGTTGCCTGGAACGGGAGCCTGCCATCCCTCGGGACGGTCACGATCACGATCACCGCAAGACTCAGCCTCGAGACCGGCGGGCAGACGATTTCTCCGCAAGGGCAGATCAATTCCGATCCTGATCTCGATGGGAGTAACTCGTTGACCACCCTCACGGACGACCCCGGCGTCAACGGATGGGGTAACGCGACAAGTTTCACGATTGGGCGGTTTGAAGATCTGAGCTTTGTCATCGGGATCAAAGCGATCGATATCGACGCGCTGGGTAACGACTCGACTCTCGGAGGAGCGCTCACGATCACCGCCGTGACGAACGGACAGCATGGCACCGTGACGATTAACCCGAACGGCACCTTGCGCTACACACCGGCCGGAAAGCTGCCACCCGGCGGCGATTCGTTCTTTTACACAGTGAGCGATGGGGCCGGTGGAAGTTATACGATCCTCGCGACCGTACGTGACTTCGCCGAGTCGGCGGCGACCTACAATGGCCTCGCTCAAGCAGCCACCGGCACACTCCCGGGCAATGAACGGGCGGGCCTCCTGCGGCTTGCCAGCGGCAGGCGGGGAGCGTTCACCGGATCGCTGACGCTGGCGGGAGTCAGATTCCCGCTGCGGGGTTATTTCGATGCCGCGGGTGTCGCGCGCTTCGGCCGCAGCGCGGCGGCCCGCCTCGTGCTCAAGCGCAGGACCGCAAGGACCCAGCCGGCTTTGTCCGACTTACTCCTTGCCTTGCAACTCGCACCGGGCGCGGACCTCAGCAAGCTCGCGGGCACACTTACGGATAACAATGCGCCCTTTGCCGCACTCGACGCGGACCGCGCCTATTACTCATCGCGACGGAACCCCGAGCCGCCGCTGCTCAAGGTGCCGGCAGACTTGCTCGGTAAATACACGGTGATCTTCCCGGCGAAGCTCGCGCCCAATCAGGGGATGGCTTCGAGCCAGTTTCCGCAGGGGGACGGAATCGGCCTGCTGACCGTGCGGCGGGATGGGATCGCGAAACTCATCGGCAAGCTCGCCGACGGAACTCCGGTCGTCGTTACCAATGCACTTTCCAAAACGAATGCCTGGCCGCTCTATCTCGCGCTCTATCGCGGCAAAGGCTCGATTAGTGGCCGTTCGACCTTCCGCGATACTCCGATGATCAGCGACCTCGATGGGTTGGACCTCAACTGGTTCCGACCGGCAGAGCCGCGGGCCCGGCACTACCCGGACGGCTGGCCTGGTGGCATTCGGATAGACCTGCTGGGCTCCAAGTTCGTCGGCCCACGGAAAGGCATCGCGGCGAGCATCCTTCCGGGACTCAATCCCACCGACGCTGCGGGAAATGCCAGTCTCGTCCTCAGCGACGGAAACCTCCCGATTCCCGGCCAGATCGACATCTCCGTCAACGTGACTCCGAACAACCGGGCGGCCCTGATCACCCCTCCGCTCGGGATGAATGCGAGCCTGACGATCGGCGCGGGCGGACTCCTCGGAGGCCTTTTCATTCATCCCGAAAATGGGAAACGCACGATTCCGAGCGGCGTTATATTTCAAAAGCAGGAACGCGCCACCGGGTTTTTCCTCGGCCCGACGGAGAGCGGCGGGTTTGAACTCGTGCCGAAGTAGATTTCCCGCTGCATTCCGCACTGCCTGCGGAAGAGGTGGGCTCGTCGTCAGCCCGCAGCGGCGGCCGGGGCGCGCAGGATGAAGAGGTGGCTGTTGAATGGCGTGCGGCCCCAGAGCGGGCGCACCTCCGCGGAAAAGCCGCGGCGCTCAAAGGGAGCGATGACTTCGTCGATCGTCGGAAAATGCACGGCGCCGGATTTCATCCAGAGGATCGAATGGATGAACCGCTCCTCGAGTTGCGTCGCGCGAAAGCGCCAGCTTCCGTCGCGCGGCGTTTCGCGGATCACGCACAGACCGCCGGGAGCGACATGGGCGGCCGTGCGTTCGAGCAAGTCGCGCTGCGCGTCGGCAGGGAGATAATGCAGCACGTCGAGGATCACCACGTGACCGCGTTCGCCGGGCAAAGCGTGATCGGTGGCGGCCACGCTAAAAGTGACGCCGCCATAGTGCGCCGAGGCGATGCGCTGGGCTTGGGCGATCTTCGGCGCGTCGAAATCGAAGCCGTGGAGAGGTGCGGCGAAACCGCGTTCGCGGAGATAAAATTCGAGCAGCCCGACACCGCAGCCGGCATCGAGCACCGGGAGCGGCTCATCTTTCAAACACTCGAACACCGCGGCGAAAACCGGATCGCGGCGAAGCTTTCCGCGCGCGTAGCCTTGCAGCCACCGGCCCTCGTAGCGGCGCGCGATGCGGTCGATCACCGGATGGCGAGTTCGGCGGGATCGGCCTTGAGGATGCCGGGCCGGGCCATGAATTTCAGCATGCCGTTTCCGTAGCGCGACCGGGTCGTCGCGCCGGAGGCCATGCAGGCGATCGTGCGGTCGAAATAGCGATGCATGAACTGGCTGATCCTCCCCGGATATTTCCGCTCCCACGAGATGCCGGTGTGATACATCGCGAACATCCGGCCATCGTAGAAATACTCGATCAGTTGCATCCAGGCTTCGATCTCCGCGCGCATCTCGCGCTCGTAGCCGGCGAGGTCGTCGAGCCGCTCGGTGAGCAATTCGGACGAACGCAGCGCGAGCCACATTCCCGGCGAAAGCATCGGATCGACGAAGCCGAACGCGTCGCCGGTCATCGTCCATCTGGGGCCCGCGCCGCCCTCGGCGCCGCCGAAAGCGCGCTCGGAGATGAGCTGGTAGTTCGTGTACGTCGCCACCTCGCTCACCCGGCGGCGATCGCGGCCCGCGGCGGAGAGGACCGGGTCGCGGTCGATCAAGGCTTCGAGTCTTTCCTCCGCGGTGGACCCGAGGCGCGCGGCTTCGTCCTTGTTCACGACGACGCCGACCGACAGGCGATCCGGCAGCGGAATGCGCCAGCTCCAGCCCGCCTCGAGCCGCCCGATGATAACCTGGCCTCGCGCCTTTTCCTGCACGAAGCCCTCGTAGTGCGCGAAGTAGGCAACGTCTTTGCGCGGGCCCAGCTTCGCCGGAATCTCCAGCGTGCGGGCGAAGAGCCGGCTGCGTCCGGTGGAATCCACGAGCAGGTCCGGCTGGCGTCCGTGGAGCCACGGTGCATGCGCGAGCGTTTCGTCGGCAAGGCGGAGACCGTCCGCGCCCACGCGCTCGACCTTGCCTCGCACGGCCACTCGCTTCGCTCCGAGTTCCGCCGCGCGCTCGTCGAACAAACGATCGAACGCGGGACGCGGCGCATTGTAGGCATAGGTCGGCAGCGAACACGCCGCCACGGATTCAAAACAGAAGTCGATTTCTTCGCCGACACCGAACGTGAACGACACCCCGGGCTTGTGCTGGCACACCGCCTTCACGCGCTCCTCGATGCCCAGCTTGCGCAGGATGGGGACGATCGAAGGGATGAGCGATTCGCCGACGATCAGGTCCGGCCGGCGCCCGTCGTCGAAGAGCGTGACGTCCACGCCCTTCATCGCCAGGAGCGAGGCGAGCGTGGCGCCGGAAGGGCCACTGCCGAGGATCGCGACGGATTGGATGCGTTTGCTCATGGCGGGAAATGCGAACGCATTCTTTATCCGCGCGAACACGCAGGCGTCACGTAGAAGGTACGCGTCGTCGAGGATCTCGCTGGGACACATTCTCCGAATGCTGAATCCGCGTAATCCGCGCAACTCCGCGAAATCCGCGGTCATTTCGCATCGAACTCTGTACTAGTAGTGAGCACTTCCCATGAAACGCTTCCTGTTCCTCCTGACCCTGCTCCCGTTCACCCTCATCGCCGCCGAACGTCCCACTGAGCCGCTCCGCCTGTGGTCTGCCGCGGCCCCCGGCGCACTCGGCGAAGCGGACAAGGACATCCCCACGCTCACGCCCTTCTGGCCGGAGGCCAACAAGGCTACCGGCGCGGCTGTGATCGTCTTCCCCGGCGGCGGCTATCGCAGCCTCGCGGCCCATGAGGGTGCACCCTTCGCACAGTGGTTGAACTCGCAAGGCATCGCTGCCTTCGTCCTCAAATACCGCCTCAACCCGGACGGCTACAAAAATCCGACGATCACTCTCGACGGATTCCGCGCCATCCGCACCGTCCGTGGTCACGCGGCGGAATGGGGCATCGACCCAAAGCGCATCGGCGTCATCGGATCCTCCGCCGGCGGGCATCTCGCGGCGATGATGGTCACGCAATTCGACGCCGGGAAAGTCGACGCCACCGACCCGATCGAGCGCGCGAGCTCCCGCCCGGACCTCGCGATCCTCTGCTACGCCTTCATCCTTTTCGACGAGCCAAACGGCGACCGCGAAGAACGTTTCCTCGGCCCAAATGGCACGCCGGAGCAGAAGCGCTTTCTCTCCCCTCGCCTCAACGTCCGCAGCGAGACGCCGCCGTGCTTCATCTGGCAGACCGGCGAGGACGACAAGGTCGTGGCCGAAAACGCCTTCGCCTTCGCCACCGCGTTGCGAGAGAAAAGCATCCCTTTCGACCTCCACATTTACAAGGAAGGCAGGCACGGCGTCGGACTCGGCGGCAAGGACGGCGACCCCGCGAAGCTGCACCCGTGGACCCGCGACTGCGCATTCTGGCTCACGCAGCAGGGCTTCGCGAAGTAGCGCGCCCCGTTGACAAGCGACCGGTGCGAGCCACAGTCGCGCCCAGTTCCCCGGCGCCGGCTCATCCGCGAAGGTTGTTGCTTCCGCCCGTCCAAGTTTCACCACCCGTTCCCGCCATGCCCACACCCCGCGCCTCCCTGGTCCCTGCCGCCACCTCGGTCATCGAGATCCTCGAAAGCCGCATCGCCCCGGCGGCGCTGGCGAATTACAACCTCACCGACCTCACCGGCCCGACGGGCTTCAAGCTCAGCGGCGTCGCGATCAACGACTACGCCGGCCGCGCGGTGAGCGATGCGGGCGATGTGAATGGCGACGGCTTCCACGACGTGCTCATCGGCGCCTACCGGGCCGACCCGAATGGGAACTCCGCCTCCGGCGCGAGCTACGTGGTCTTCGGCCACGCGGGTGCTTTCGCGGGCAATCTCAACCTCTCGACGCTCAATGGCTCCACCGGCTTCAAGCTCAGCGGCGTCGCGCAAGACGACTTCTCCGGCTTGCGGTGAGCGCCGCGGGCGATGTGAATGGCGACGGCTTCGACGACCTCCTCATCGGCGCGTACAAGGCCGACCCAAATGGGAACGCCGCCTCCGGCGCAAGTTACGTGGTCTTCGGCAAAGCCAACTTCTCTGCCACCGCCGGCAATCTCAACCTCT
>JANOAZ010000168.1:0-24776 GCA_031411395.1 Chthoniobacteraceae bacterium | reverse complement strand
CGTCCTCACCGATCCAGAAAGTGGTGGTGACGATGCCGGTCTTCCACGGAAACTTCCCGCCCGAGGGGACGATCCAGGAAGTGTCGGCGGGCGGATTGAGGGAAACGGTGAGAGCGGACTCGAGAGGCGTGGCGCGTTTCGGCACGTCTGCCGTTTCGGCGGGGGCGGCGCTGCGCTTCCTGCGGGCCGGAGGTTCGGATCCGGCGTTGGCGACGGCGCGCGAGTGCGCGCCGAGGCGCTGGGTGGTGGGACGCAGCTTTTTGTTCTGCTTCTCGGTGCTTTCCTTCGCATGCACCTGCGGCCCGAAGGCGGCGAGCGACGTGGCGAGGACGGCGGCGGTATGAAAGAAGCGGCGTTGCTTCATAAGCACTAATCGCACGTCGCGGCATCCGAGGCTGCAAGGGATTTTATCCCCGCCGCGGGTACCGCCCGAGAGGGCGCCCTCGCCCGGGCGCCGTCTTGTTATTTTTGAAAGAGGGTATCAGACCGCTTCGCGTACGAGCCACCGGCGGGCTTTCATCTCGAAGCGCGGCAGCGCCCCGGGCTCGACGCGCCGCACCGGGATGCGCAGCGAGAAGGCACTCGCCAGCGCGGCCTCCGCCTTTCCTGCCGCGGAGTCGTCGGCGCTTTCGATCGTTACCTCGATCTCCACGAGCGCCCCGCGCCGGCTCACTTCCACCCGATACTCGGCGATCTCCGCCACGCCGTGCAGCACCGCATCGACGCCGCTCGGGAAGAGGTTCACTCCGCGCACCACGATCATGTCATCGGCTCGCCCTAGGATTCCGCCTTTCAAAGAAAAGCCGGCGCCATCCACCATCCGCCGCACGAGATCGCCGGTGCGGTAGCGCAGCAGCGGGCACGCGGTGCGTCCGAGCGTGGTGAGCACGAGCTCGCCCGCCCCGCCGTCGCCCACCGCGGCGCCCGACTGCGGATCCACGATCTCGGCGAAGTAGGAATCCTCGATGATGCGCAAAACGCCTTCGCTCTCCTGGTAGGCGACAGGCCCCACTTCGGTCATCCCGTAATGATCGATCACCCGCGCGCCATTCCACACCGCGCTGATCTTCGCGCACACCTCCGGGACACTTCCACCCGCCTCGCCGGCCACGATGATCTTCCGCACCGCCCCGGCGCGCAAATCGATGCCCTCACGCGCCGCGACTTCGCCGAGATGCAGTGCGTAGGTCGGCGTGCAGCAGAGCACCGTCGCGCCGTGCTCCACGATCGCCCGGAGGCGCGCCGCCGTTCCCAGACCTCCGCCAGGAATGCAAAGAAATCCCAGCTTCGCCGCCGCCTCGAATGCCGTCCAGAAGCCGAGGAACGGACCGAACGAGAACGCGAAATAGATGCGATCACCGGGGACGATTCCAGCCGCGCGGTAGATGTGCGACCAGTTGCCGAGCAGCCATTCCCAGCTCTCCGCCGTGTCGAGGATGACGAGCGGCCGGCCCGTCGTCCCGCTCGTCTGGCAGAATCGCGTGTAGCTGGTGAGCGGGTCGGAGAGATTGGAGCCGAACGGCGGGTTCGCCGCCTGATCGGCGACGAGTTCCGCCTTCGTGGTGAAGGGCATCCGGCTCGAAAATTCCGCGAGGCTGCCGATCGCCGCGTCCACCCGCGCCGCCGCAAGTCGCGAAGCGTGGAAGCGATTCGCGGGCGTGATCGCCGCCAGCAACTCGCGCAGTCTTTCGATCTGCTCAGGCATGCGCCGGAAGAATCACGCAGGCAGAGCGCGGTCTATTTCGCTTCGAGCGCCGTGCTTGCCGCGACCGCCTTCTTCGGCGCGGGCGGAGCGGGCTTGAACTTCGTGACCAGCGCCCCGCCCGTGACGGCCAGCACGATCCCGAGCCAGAAGGGCGCTCTCACCGTTCCCCAACCACCGGCCGGAGGATGCTGAATCAGCGCGACCACCGCATTCACCACCGGCGCACCCGAGAAGACGATCGTCATCACCACCGCCGGATTTCCTTTCGCCCCAAAAGCCAGCAGCACGCCGAACGCGCCCACGGCCCCGACGATGCCCGCGATCAGCGACCACACCATGCCCTTCATCGGATAGCTCCACGTCGCGCCACTCAGCGCGAGCATGAGGATCGGCGCGAGCACCGCGACGAGAAAGTAGGCGATGCCCACGAAGAGGAACGCCTTGTAGCGGCCGTTCACGGGGTCCTGCATGTTGAGTTGGCCGGTGTGCAGGAAGATGCCGTAAACGCCCCACGACACGACAGTGAGGAGGGCGAAGGCGAGCCAGGTCATTCCGGGTTGGTCTTGGGCGGTGGGTGGCATTGGACGGGTTGGGTTGGTGGATTTAGGAGAGGCTTGCGGAAGGGGTGAGTAACCCGGGTGGTGCAGCCGTGATCTGCGCCCGGATGGTCTCGGGGATCGCCACAGGCACGAGCTTCCCGGTGTTCTTATCCACTGTCGCGCACACTGCGGCCACGCTGCCGCGGGCGATCTCCAGACCGCTGCCGGGCTGGCGAAAAATGAACTGATAGCGGATCGACCGGCTGCGCACCTCGGCGACGAGCAGGTGAATCTCGACCTCCTCCTCAAACCGCAGCGGACGCGAAAAATCGCACGCGGCGCTGACCCGCGGCCAGCCGGTGGTCTCGCCGTTTTCATGGCCGTGAATGGTAAAGCCCAGCGAGCGGAAGAAGGCGTGCTCGGTGGCCTCCATCATGCGGAAGAAATTCGAGAAGTGGACGATGCCCGCCATGTCCGTCTCCGCAAATTCCACGCGGCGGGTGAGCTTGAATTCGTAGGGCATCGGTCGCCGGAAACTACGAGACCGGCTGGGGCGCGTCGATCATTTCGCGTGTCGTCTCCGCGAGCCGCACCGCCATCCTGGTGAGCGAGAATTCCCGCTCCACCGCATAACGCCCGCGCAATCCGAGCGTCGCCGCATTGTCGCGATCGGCGAGCAGCGATTCGAGCGCGGTCGCGAGGAGCTGGCCATTCGCCGTCTCCCCGCGCGTCGGCTCATAAAGCACGCCGCCGCCAGTCGCCTCGATGATCTCGGGAAACGCCGATGCCTTCGGCAGGACCACCGGCACGCGGGCGCCCAGCGCCTCGATCACATAAAGCCCGAACGCCTCGCTGTAGCTCGCCGGCACGGTGAACACGCTCAGGCCTTCCAGGAAGGCGATCTTCTCCTCGCGGCTCACATTCGGCAGCCACTCGACATCTTGCGTCAACCCCTGCTCCGCGAGCCGCTGCTTCAGCGTCGCCACATAACGCGCATCGCCATTGGTCATCGATCCTGCGCAGCGCAGCCGCGCATCGGGGAAACGACCCCGCTTCTTCAACTCGATGAAGGCCTCGACCAAAACCCCCAGCCCTTTCCCTGGAATGAACCGCGCGAGATACCCGATTGTCGGCACCGCGGGCCGGGCGGGAGGCTCCGCGGAGTAGCCGTCGAGCGCGATGCCATTTGGCACGATCCGGACCCGGAATGCCTCCTCCCCATTGCTCCAGCCCAGCCGATGCGACATCAAGTCGGCAAAGTAACGGCTCGGCGCGATCCACACATCGGTATCGCGCATGCGATCCGCGAGCAGCGCCCAGACCTGTTTGCTCCACGGTTCGCCGAGCCCGTCGATGAACGAGTCTTCGCCTTGCAGAAAGCCAAGCACCGGCACGCCGAGTTCCGATCTGAGCCGCCGCGCGAGTCCCGCTTGCAGCGCGGTGGAAAGCCAAAGCGCATCAGGCTTCGCATACTCGCGCAGCCACTTGATCAGTTCATCGATCTCCGCCGCGTGATTCCCCTCCTCCCCGCGCAACATCGAGAGCGTCAGCTTTGCCACATCCGGACCGCCCGTCTGCGCCGCCGCTTTGCCGGCGAGCAGCTTCAACACGGCGCGGTGCGACAGCAGCCGGTCGAGCCAGCGCGGCATGCGGCGCAGCCACGGCACCTTTTCCCGCAGATACGTGCTCACGCCGCCGAAGAAGATCGGCATCGCCGAGTTCGCCGCTTCTTCATCGAGCGTGAGCGGCAGATACATCGGCAGCATGATGGCTTCGTGTCCCTGCCGGATGAGTTCCTTCGCCAGCGCGTTGTCGCGCATGCACACCCCGCAGTGGTAACTGCCGGTCCCCGGCGTCAGCAGCACGATCTTCATGGCGCGCGCAGATCGTAGCAAATGAGCCGCGGCTTCGTGCCTCCGGAGCCGCGCTGGTTCTGGCAGATGAAAAGACGGCCGTCGCTCAGCGCCGGCGGCGTCCAACTCTCCGGCCCATGGAAGAGCTTCGCCGCCGCGGTCACCTTTGCGCCCGTGCGCGAAAGTTCCAGCCACGCGAGATCGCCATTTTCTCCGAGACAAAGGAATGCGCCATCCACCTGCAGCAGCGAGCCGCGCTGGAACTTCCCGCCGAGATCGTCGCGCCACAGTTCCTTGCCCGTGCCGACTTCGTAACACGCGAGTTCCGCATTCTGCTGATGCTGGCCGGCGAATCCAAACAGGCAGCCATCCTGCGCCACCGCCGTCATCAAGTACGTGCCAAACTTCGGCGCCCGCCACGCCACCTTCGCCGAGAAGTCCTTCGCGATCTCCACGCATAGGCCACCCGCCGTGTAGGCTTCGCCGACGAACACCCGATCCCCGACGACAACCGGCGATGAAATGCTCACGCTGGCGAACATGTCCGCGCGATGCGGAGTGGCGCTGAGCACCGCACCTGTCGCGGCGTCGATGCACAGCAGCCCGCCCGTCGGCGGATCGTCCATCCCGCCCTGGAAGACGAGCACGCACTCGCGCCCGTGCAACCGCGCCGGCACCGGCGACGAGTAGCTCGAACCCCACGCGTGTTTCGCCGCCCACAGCTCGCGCCCCGTGTTCCTATCCAGCGCCACCACGGATTTCCGGTCCTCCGTGCCGAGCGGCACGATCAGCTTGTCGCCCATCACCACCGGCGTTCCGCCCTGTCCGAAAAACGTGGGCAGCAGGCGATACTCCTTCGCCAGTTCGCGTTTCCATTTCACCTCGCCCGTGGCGAGATCGAGGCAATGCAGCGTGCCCCTCACGCCGAACGTGAAAACGCTGCCGCCTTCGATCACCGGGCTCGTCCGCGCGCCCGGCCCCGCCCCGTATTGCGTGACGAAATCCGTCGCATACGCAAAGCGCCACGTCCGTGCGCCCGTCGCCGCGTCGAGGCAATCGACCGTCTCCCTGCCCTCCAGCGCATGAAAGAGAACGACCCGCCCGCCCGCGATCGCAGGCCCCGTGTGCCCATCGCCCTTTTCATATTCCCAGAGCTTCCGTGGCCCCTCTTTCGGCCACGCGCGCAGCAGCTTCGTTTCCGCGGAAGTGCCGTCGTTTTTCGGACCGAGGAAGCGCGGCCAGTCATCTGCCAGGGCAGAGGCGGCCACCGACCACAGAGCGAGCGCAACGAGGCGGACCATCGCTCAGGCAGCCGCGATCGCCTCCGGTGCGCGCCCGTGCGCGAGCGGCGCGGGCAGTTCCGCAAATCCGGAAATGGCGGCAAAGAGCTCGTCGTAGTCCCGGTCGAACAGATCGCCGATCAGGCAATCGGTCAGCCGTCCGCGCAAATGCGGGTGCGCCTTGATCACGCGGCCGAAGCTGAAATCCGTGTCGTAAAACGCATAGACCAGCCGCCGCATGTTTTCCAGACCGCGGCAAAGCGTGTCGCCGTAGTCCTGAAAACGCGCGCCGCTCACATCACCCGCCGTGAGCGCCGCGTCGATCGCATCAGCCGCCAGTTCGCCGCTCTTCAATGCGAGGAAGACCCCGCTCGAAAACACCGGATCGAGAAATGCGAACGCGTCGCCCGCAAGCAACAGTCCATCGGCGGCGCAATACTTCGACCGATAGGAAAACTCGCTCGTCACCCAATACTCGCCGAACTGCTCGCCGATGCTGAGGTGATCCTTGATCCACGCATTGCGCTCGATCTCGCGCGCAAAAATCGCCGCCGGATCTTTGCTTTCGGAAAAAAGGTAATCCTTCTCCGCGACGAGGCCGACACTGACGATGTCGTCCCGCATCGGGATGTACCAAAACCATCCGCGCTCCGGCACATAGGCCACCGTCGTGTTGCCTTCGTCGATCCCGGGATCGCGTTTCGCGCCGCGGTAGTAAGTCCAGATCGCGATCTTGTTCAGCGCCGGATCCTTCACCCGCCATCCCTCTCGCGCGGTCGCCACTTGCTCGCGTCCCGAGCAGTCGATCGTCACCGGAGCGAAAACCGCGTACGGCTCGCCGCCCGTGCCCCTCGCCTCGACTCCGATCACTCGCCCGCTGTCGTCCTTGAGCACCCGCTTCACCGTCGTCTGCTCGCGCACTTCCGCGCCTTTGCGCCGCGCATTGTCGAGCAGCATGAGGTCAAAGTCCGCGCGTTCCACCTGCCACGTCGTGGAGCTCGGATGATCGGAGTGTTGGAAAAAATAGAACGGCTGCGACTGCCGGCCATCCTGGGTCACGAACTGCACGCTGTACTTTTTGGTATAAGCAATGCGCTCCATCTCGCCGAGCACGCCGAGTCGTTCGAGCGTGAACCAGCAGAACGGCATCATCGATTCACCGATGTGATAGCGCGGGAATTTTTCCTTCTCGAGCACCAGGACCCGCCGGCCTTTCTCGGCGAGCAGAGCCGCCGCGGTGGAACCCGCCGGGCCGGCCCCGATGACGATGACGTCGTAGTGGTTTGATGCGCTCATACGGGACTTACGATTGGGGCTTTTCCACCGGACGCAGCACCTCGACGATCCGCGCCAGCACGCGATCGTTTTCCCCGAGAAGCACGTTGCAGCGGCCAAAGAATTCCTGCGCCTCCGGCATCTCGAAAACCCGCTGCATGACGATATCGCCGCCCAGGCGAATGAATGCCTTCGGTTCGCTGCGATAGCGAACGCCAAAGCGGTTCAACAGGCCGCCGAGCGGCAGATGCTCCTCCAAAATCAACTGGCGCAACTCTCCCTCAAACGCGCTGAGGTCGATCTCGATCGCACCATATTCCACCGCCAGCCCGCTAGCCTCCACCCGCAGCACCACCTCGCGACGATACGCCTCAGGCGTGTGCTCGTGGTGCAGCACCTCGATGATGATTTCCCCGCGGTGAAACGCTTCCAGGCGCGAAGTCATGTCGCCCTGATGCACCAGCAAATCGCGATACGGCCGTGGCATCTCCGCGCCTTCGATCACCTCGCACGACGGCAGCGGATGCCCGCCATCCTCGCAGAACCGCGAGAGCGGGTAGAGCAAGTCGCTGGCGGCCGCGGCGATCATGTATAACGGGTGCCGCGATGCTGCGGCAGAAAGAACGCGTGCAGCAGCGTGTCCACCCGGAGCAACGCGTCGCGCGAAAGCACGAGCCAGTCGCCCTCGCTGGAGAGCAGTCCCTTCATGCGCAGATCGTCGAACTGCTGATTGAATCGCTCGCTCGGATCGACGTGGAATTTCTCCCGGAAGTAGCCGCGATCCACGCGCCCGAGCTTCATCTGGAGAATGAACTCGCGAATCATCCGCTCCTCTTCCGTTGTCGTCATCGCCCGCGAGATCGGCAGTTCGCCGCGCTGGATCGCTTCGAGGTATTGCGTGAACTCGGTGATGTTTTGGAAGTGCGTGCCGGCGATGTGCGAGAACGAAGCGACGCCAAGCCCGATCAGGTCCGCGCCTTTCCACAACTCATCGCGATAGACGAACTTCGTCTTCTCCGGATCGCGCACCGCGGTGTAGCCGCTGGTTACCGTGTAGCCGACCTTCTCCAACTCGCGGAACGCGTAGTCCACCCAGCCGCGCTTGGTGTGCCAGTTCGCGACCGGCGCGACGAGTTTCCCCTCAGCCTTCATCTCCTTGTAGATGCCCGTGTTGTAGGGCACTTCCATTTGGTAAATGGTCACGCTGTCCGGCAGTAGCTCGATGGTTTTGACCACGTTCGCGCGCCAGTTTTCGTCCGTCTCCTCGACCATGCCGGCGATGAGATCGATGTTGATCTGCGGGAAGCCGATCGACTTCGCGTAGTTGTAGGCGCGGTAGATTTCGTCCGTGCGATGGGCGCGCCCGTTGATCTCGAGGATGTGTGCGTCAAAGTTTTCCACCCCGAGCGACAGGCGCGTGACGCCGATCTCGCGAAGTGCGGCGAGCTTCTGCTCCGTGAGCGTGCCCGGCTCGGCCTCGAAGGCGACTTCCTCGGCTTCATCCCAAGGCAGCAGCGCCTTCATGCGATCGGTCAGCGACTTGAGCTGCGAGACAGACAGGTAGCTCGGCGTACCGCCGCCGAAATAGACGAACTTCGGTTTGCGCCCCGCGAAGAGCGGCGCCTTCGCATACAGCTCGAACTCCGCGATCCCAGCGTCGAGGTAGCGCTTGATCTCGTCGGCGTTCTTATCGGTGTAAACGCGGAAGTAGCAGAAGTGGCAGCGCTTCCGGCAGAAGGGCACGTGGAAGTAAACGCCGAGCGCGACATCGGGCGTCGCCGGCCGAGCGAGCAGGCCGCCGACGGTCTTCGCGGTCCCCTCGTCCCAGTAGGAAAAGGGCGGATAGTTCGCGACGAAGTAATTACCCACCTCCGTGTCGTCGTGCTGCTTTTCGTGTTCGAGGATTTCGATGACTTCGTGGCTCATGGTTTTGTGGCAGCAGTTCCCGTTGGGGATTTGAAAGCGTAGATATTTCCGTCCTCAGCCCCGACGACGATGAACCCATCGCTCACCGCCGGGGAAGCCGTGACCGCCGCGCCGATCTCGTAGGCCCAGCGTTCCTGGCCATCGGCAAGATTCACGCAATACAGCCGGCCATCCTCCGAGCCGACGATGATCGCGTCGCCGCACACCACCGGCGAACTCTCCACCTGCCCGCGCGTCTGGAACGTCCACACCGCCTTGCCCGTCGCGCGATCGAGGCAGTGCAGGCGCTTGTCGCGGCAGCCGATGATCACACGATCCGCAGTCACCGCCGCGGAGGAAAAATACGGGAAGTTCCGATCGCGATACTTCCATTTCACCTCACCGCTTTTCGGATCAAACGCGATCACGAGGTTGCCGTAGTTCCCCACGTATCCCATCCCATCACGCACCGCGACGGACGACGCGATGTAGGCTTCGGATTCGATCTGCCTCACCTCCGCGCCGTCCTCCAGTCGCAGGACGTGAATGTAGCTGTCGCAGCCGCCAAAGAGCACCTCCCCGCTCGGCAGCAGCGCCGGCGTGCCGTTGATGTAATTGTCCGTCGAGTGCGTCCACACCGCCTTGCCGGTCGCCGCGTCGATGCAGTGCAGGCTCGAATCGTAGCTGCCCACGAGCAACCAGGTCGCGTCGCCTTTCGGGCTTTTCGCGTAGTTCGCACCGCCGAGCACCTTGTCGCCGGTTTCGTATTTCCACTTCAGCTTCCCGTCGGCTGCATTGAGCGCATACACGTTCGCATCCGACGAACCAAGAAACACAACGCCATCAAGGACCAGCGGCGTCGCCTCGATCCCCGCCTCGGTCTTAAACGTCCACGCCTCTTTGCCGGTCGCGAGTTCCAGCGCGTGGATCACACCATCATCGTCGCCAAAGAAAACCCGCCCATGCGCAATCGCCGCCGCGGCCTTCACCGGCTTGCCACCATTGAAAGTCCACGCGATTTCCGCCTTCGCCGGCGCTGCGGATTCGGCGATGCCCTGGAGCTGCGAATTGCCGCGATGCATCGGCCAGTCTGCAAGCGCGCCGGAGATGAACAGCGCGACGAGCGCGAGCGCCGGGTGGAGCACGCGACCCGCGTGCCGCGCCCGGCGACCCGCCGGGCGCACCTTGGAAACGCCACCGCCTTCATTACGGGTTCGATGATGGCCGCATCCGCCAACGTGTTCGCGGCGGGTCGCCGCAAACGGCACGCGGGTCGCGTGCTCCACCCGGAAAATACCGCTCACCCGAGCACCTCCTCGTAGAGCCGCTCGAAGTCTTCCGCCGCAATCGGGCGCGGGTTGAAGGTCGCAGTCCACTGCTGCGCCGCTTCCTTCGCGAGCTGCGCGTAGTCGGCACTCTTGATTCCAAACTTCGCCAGCCCGCCCTTCATCCCAGCCACATCGAGAATCGTCTCCAGTTCCTCGATCAACTCCTCGATCGGCCCGAGGTCCGCCTCCGCCGCGAGCTCGTGGTAACGCCTCAGCGCCTCGGGATCGCGCGCGTTGAACGCGACCACCGCCGGAAGCATCAACCCCACCGCCTGCCCATGCACGATGCCGTACTTTGCCGTCAGCGGATTCGCCGCCGCATGCGCCGCGCCGAGCATCGAGTTCTCGATCGCCGTGCCGGCAAACGCCGCGCCGAGCTGCATCATCCCGCGCGCTTCGAGGTCGCGCGGATCGCGCAGCACCCTCTCGATTCCCCCCATGCAAAGCCGGAATGCCTCGTGCGAATACATCGCGGAAAGCGGCGTGCGTTTCTTCGTCACCGCCGTCTCCACCGCATGCGCCAGCGCATCGACGCCGGTGCAAGCCGAGACGCGCTCCGGCTGCGAGATCGTCAGCAACGGGTCGAGAATCGCCACCCTGGCCGACGCCTTGGGATCGCCGCACGCCATCTTCTGGTGTGTCACTTCGTCGGAGATGAGCGCGAAGGACTGGCACTCGCTGCCGGTCCCCGCCGTCGTCGGAATCGCGATTAGCGGCAGCATCGGATTCGTCGCCTTGCCCACGCCCCAGTAGTCCTTCATCTGCCCGCCATTCGTGAGGAGAAAGTTCGCACCCTTCGCCGTGTCCATGCTGCTCCCGCCGCCGAGACCGATGATCAAGTCAATCGCGGCTTCACGCGCCACCGCCACGCAACGATCGACATCCGCCGTTGTGGGATTCTCATGCACGTCGTCAAACGCCGTCACATGCAGGCCGGCCGCTTCGAGGAAACCAATCGCGCGCGCCGGATGCCCTGCGCTGGCGATGCCTTTGTCGGTCACCAGCAGCGCGTGTTTTCCACCGAGATCGCGCGCCAGTTCACCGACCCGCTCGATCGTGTCGGCGCCGAAGATGACGCGGGTGCGCGGCTGGTAGTCGAAGCCAGTGGAATGCATCGGGAAAAAAGACCGCGTCGCCGTTTACCACGCCCGCTCGATCGAGCGGCGTTTGTAGAGGAATTCGAACATGTTGCCCTCATGCGGCTGATCCCACGAAATCTTCATCGTGGAAATCGGCCCGAGGTTGAGCCGCTCGATGAGCGGCGAATCGAGGAGTTGCTCCTGGAATGCGGGATCTTTCGTGATGGCCGTGACGACCAGCGACGGCCCGATCTGAGCGAGCATTTCCTTTTGCGGCACCTCGACGACGCTCGCGTATGGGCAGAGGAATTCGCGATTCGCCAACGGATGTTTGAACGAGTCGCAATGCACGATCGTCGGGCGCAGATACACGCCGCCTTGGAACTCCACTCTGCGCGGCCCCCCGCGATATTTTGCCGTCACATCCGTGGCACCGGGCGTGGCAAGATCGGCCTCGATCGCCCCATCGATGTAGTCCGCCATTTTCGGATTCGCGAAGCCGCTCAGTCGCGCGTGCTCATCGGTGTGCGGCAGCGGGGCGACGGGGCCGAGTTTCTTCGCCAGCGCGTCCGCGATCTCCGCCGCATACTTCGGCACCACCACGGCGCTCGCATTCACGCACGAACGCCCGCCATTCTCCGAGATGGACCCGACGATGAGATCGATGTGATCGCGCCAATGCTCGATCTGATCGTCACCGATGAGCACCTTGCTCCAGCCCGGGCCGTGGCAGGAAAACTTCGGATTGTCGCGATACTGCGCGACGGTATTGGCATCGCCGAAAATGAGCGCGCGCCCGCAGAGCTTCAGCACTTCCGCCGATCCCTCGTGGTCGGTCGGATAAAAGCCGAACGCCTCCGGCGGCGCACCCGCCGCGATGAACGCTTGGATCAGTCGATACGGCGTCCACGGCTCCTCGCGGCCCGGCTTGATGATCACCGGCGTCTTCAGCGCGATGGCCGGCAACCACAATGAATTCACCGCGGGCGAATTGCTCGGCATGACGAGCCCGAGCGCATTCGTCGTCGGGTAATAACTCACCGCCGCGCCGCTTTGCTCGCCGTAGCCACGGTCGATGACCAGCGGGTCAAGGCCGCGCGTGAGCCCGTTGAGCACCACGCCCACGTGAGTCATCGCGTGGTGAATCTTCTGCATGTTGCGCTGCACCATCACGTAGGGCAGCCCGCTCGTGGCGCTCAGCGTCTCGATGTAATTGATCCGCGTCTGCGTGTGCCCCTGGTCGCCGAGCGGCAGCTCCGCTTGCAGGAAGAGTTCGCCCGCCTTCGCCGAAATCTGGATCAGATCCCCGACCGAGAATTTCTTCAGTGCCGCCCTCGCCTCGTGGATCTTCGCGAGGTCCTTGCGGAGGATGCCCGCATTGACCTGGCTCACCGTGGCCATCGGCTGGCCGGTGCGGTGATTGATCACTTCGACTTTGTCGAGACTCTCGTAAGGCTTGCCGCGACGCAGCGCGGGGAGATGGGGTAGATTCATGGGAAGGGATGACGCCGGATGGCGGGCGGCGGTTTTATACGTCTGCGTATTATATCGCGCAATGGCTTTTTCATTAGCGGAGCGAGACCGCTACTGCAGGGGCAGTTCGCGAAAGTCGATCGCATCGGCCAATTTCGCCGCCGCCTCCGCGCGCGTCGCGGGTGGCTTTACTTGGACGAGATTCGCACGGGGCTGCTCCGGCGCGCGTTGCACGAGCACCTTCCACTCGTCGGCTGATACGGACTTCTCGGGCCGAAAGAAAACGCTGTCGGCATCGGCCTTCCACAGCCCGGCCACCGTCATCAAGGTGGCGGGCACAAAGGCCGGATGATCGGGAGGCAAATCGTGGTACGGCCAGAGCAGCACGCCGGGGCCGCCGCGGCCCGTCGCCAGGGTCTGCTGCAGTTCGCGGATGCGCTTTGGATCGCCGGCGATCGCTCGCGGCTGCAGGTCATCGCGCAAGCAGAGCCACGCGAACGTCGCGCTGGCCTGCCCGCAGAGCATCATCTGGCCGTGCAGCCGCAGCGCGGATTGGACGACGCTGCTCACGCCGATGTTCTTCGACGCGCCGAGCAGACCATCGCGCTCCACCGGGATGAGGCCGCGGAGCGGAAACATCGCGCGGTCGGTATGCGTGCTCCAATTGCGCATCGCGGTGTGGATCGTCGCCCAAGGCGCCGCCGGATCGTCGCCGAGGAACTGCCGGCGCGTGGGATGGAAGTCGATGTTGAACTGGAAGCCGAAAACCGCATCCGGTGGCATCAACTTCGCCCAGCGCGGCTCCTCGCTCTGCGTGCGGATGTCCTGCTCGCGGAGCATCGCGAGCGCTTCGAGGCGCAGGCCTTCGCGGATGTAGGCCTTGGGTGGGAGGCGATCGGGCGTGCCGTATTCGTCGGTGAGTTCGAGGCGGCGGAAGTTCGCATCGAGCTTCTGCAAATGGTGGAGCATCCCGAGCGTGTGCCGCTTGGCATCGGCGAAGACGATGCGGCGCTGGGCGGGTTTGAGCGCAACGAGATTCTTTGTGGACGTGCCCGGCTCACTGGCATCGAGTTCATCGGCCACGCGTTGCGGCCAGCGGTCGAGCGGGTAATCCTGCACGGGCCAGTTCATGAAGAGCTTCTCCTTCTCGTGCGACCAGCCGTTGTGCGCGGCATCCACCAGTCGGCGATGGGTGTAAACATTCACCGGCGGCGAGTACGGGCCAGCCTCATGGCGGGTGTCGGCGAATGCCGGCGTGCCCATGGAAAGCACGCCCTTCGGCCAGCCGACACTGGCAAAGTCTGCCTTGGTCTCACGGCTCACGCCGAAGTAACTCCGCGCGTCGAATCCATCCGGCTCGGGAATCACCGCCTCACGATCCGCGCCCCGCAGCGTGACGCACCAGGTCAGCGGATTCATCTCGCGACGATTCGCCTCGGTGATTTCGGCCGGGGCACTTGGTTCGTCGAAGCGCGCTTTCGCGTCCGGCCCCGCGCTCCACTTCGCGCCGCTCAGCTGGATCACATCGCCCCAATCGCTCGCGTCGATGGTGAGCCGCGCGCGGATCTCCATCCGCTCGGCGCCCTTTGCGAAAGTCACACTGGCAAGGCGCTTTCCATCCACCGTCGCCTCCACGGGCTCCCACCCGCGCTCGATGCGCAGGCGGCCGGCCTTCACCTGTGGCGCGACGAGTCCCTCGAAGATGCGCGCCGCCGCCGCGGGCTCGATCGTCAGCCGCGCGCAGAAGCTATTGCCCGGCTGCTTCGTGCCGTATTTCCCCTCGTTCGCCGCTTCGATTGCCTGCGCGACTTCGAGGAACATCCCGGACCGCGGGAAGTCCACACGTTTGCCGTCGACCGTCGTCCACTCATCGACATTGCCCACACCCTCGGCGCTGAACTGCCCCCCGAGCCACTCGATGTCATTCACCAGCACCACCCGCTCGACCCCGAGCCGAGCGGCCTGCACGGCGGCCGCGACGGCACTTTCATTGCCACCGACGACGAGCAGATCGCAATCGATCGTCGCGGCGCGAGCCCAAGCCGCCAGCAGCAGGAGGAGCATGCAGCTTCTCACGGGGCAGTGCGGTGGGCGCGCCTAGTAAACGCCTTCGACGATCGTCTTCGTCATCGCGCCGAACGGCCGTACTTCGGCGACACCGTCCCAGGCGTAGGGCGCGCGCGGTTTCCGGCGCAGCGCTTCGTCGCGTTCGAGGAATCGCGGCATGAAGAATTCCTTCGTCATCGTGGTCAGTTCGACGCGGCCCCACGTGTCGTAATCCACCGTGTCTTCCGTCTTGTCGGGATTCACCACACGCAGCACGGCGCGCGGCTGTGGCGCATAGTAGGTGATCGAAAAATTATCCTCCGGCGTGAGCGGCACGCTGGCGGCGAGACCCATGAGCGTGTTGCCATAGGTCGGGTAGAAGCCGATGCGGTTTTCGAGCACTTCCTCGACGATGAAACGCACGTATTGCGGGAGCATCGTAGTGCCGCCGCAGAAGACGCCGCGAATGCCCGCCTCGTAGATGTCCACCTTCTCGGAGAGCGCTTCGAGCAGCTTCGGCGTGGTGAAGAGACCGCTGACTTTGCGGTGCTTCAAAATGACTGCCGCCTGATCGACGACGTGCTCCATGTATTGCTTCGCCACCTCGAATTGCTTGTTCGAGATCAGCTTCTTCACGAAGCGCGGGTCGAGGTCGATGAAGTAGCAGCTCGAACCGCGCACATGCGCCAGATGTTCGATCGCCAGCCGCAGCCTCCGCGGCCCGGTCGGCCCCATCATCAGCCAGGCGCCGCCGCGCGGGAAATGTTCGTCGCTGATCTTCTCGGAAAACTCCGAGTAGTCCGTTTTGTAATCCTCCCAGCCGATGCGCTGCTTCGGCATGCCGGTTGTGCCGCCGGTCTCGAAGATATTGTAAGGCCGGCCTTTGAACGCCGCCGGCACCCACACCTCGGGCTGCAAATCACGGAGCCATTCATCTTGGAAGTGCGGGAACTTCACCATGTCTGAGAAGCTCTTGATCTCCTGCCGCGGATCGAAGTTCTTCTTCGCCCAGTCGAGCCAGAACGGGCAGCCGGTCTCCGGCGAGAAATGCCACGCGATGATCTCCTGGAGATGGGTTTCGAGTTGGGCCTGGGCTTGTTCGGGTGTGAGCGTTTGCATGGTGGGTGGAGAGGAGTTTGAGAAGTCTGCGCGAATCAATGTTCGGTTTCTTTTGGCTCCGGGAGCCAATGAGTGAGGACGGCGCCCAGGAGCGCATAGACACCAGCGACGATCGCCCCCATCACCGCGATCTTGGCGGCGCTGGGGGGGTTCGACTCGGAGAGCGTGATCGTGAACCACGCGGCCGCCGTGCCGATGACGCGGCCGCCGATGTTGGCAGCGAAGCTCTCACCGGTACCGCGGAGATGCAGCGGAAAGACCAGCGGGATGTAATTTCCCCAGAACGAAAACTGCGCCACCACGAGGAGGCCGCAGAGGAAGATGCCGGCCTTGACCGTCCACAAGGAGTCGGTGCCGAGATTGCCCGAGATCCACCAAAAAAAGAACGGCACGAACAGCAACGCGGGTATCTGGAAGATCCGCAGCAACGTGCGTCGGCTGACGATCATCGTAGCAAGCACGGCGAAGATCACGCGGCCCACGAGACCGCCGAGTTCCTGTGCGCTGGAGACCTTGGCGACGGATTCGTCGCTCGCGTTCGCGCCGACCTGCCGCTTCTGCGCGGGCGTGAGATCGGGCTTCCCAGCGACTTTGGCTTCGGCGGCGGCCTTGCCCACCGCGGCTTTGGCGGTGGCGATGATTTCCTTGTGGCCGCGTTCGGCCGGCGTGCCGATTCCGGCCGCGCCGATGATCTGCGGGAGCTGCTGGATGGCCCCGAACGCGAGGCCGTAGCTGGCGGCGAAAACGAGCGTGGCAACAATGGTGGTGCGGGTGAGTTCCGGGCTGAACAGCTCGGCGATGCTCGGGCGCTTGAGCTGGCCGCTGTCGCGCTTTTTCTGCCACTCCGGCGACTCCGGCAGAAACGGACGGATGAGAATCAGCGGCAGCGCGGGAATCACCCCCGAGATCAGCGTGTACCGCCAGGCCTCATGCCCGTCGTGGATCGCCGGGAAGCTGAGCGCCCACTTTGCCGCCGCGAGATTCGCGACCGCCACGAGGATGCCGCCGAGCGAGGAAAAGGCCTGTGTGTAGCCGAGCACTTTCTCGCGCTGCCGCGGATCCTTGAAAAGCTCTGCGAGCCACGCGACCGCCGCGACAAATTCCACGCAAACGCCAATGAAGACGAGGCAGCGGAAGAAGAGCAATTGCGGTAGCGACGTGGAGAATCCGGCGGCGCAAGCCGCGCCGGCGTAAAGGAGAATGCTGAAAGTGAGCACCCGCCGACGTCCGAGCAGGTCGGTGAGATAACCGCCGAGCAGACCGAAGACGCCGCCCGCAAGGGCCGGGACAAAGAAGAGCATCCGCGCCCAATGGACATACATCTCTCCCCCCGGCAGCCATTTGGCCATCGCCTCCGGACGTGGCATCCCGCCCGCGACCATCGCCTCGACGAGCGGCGCGCTGAGCGCGGCCATCGCCGGCTTGATGATCAGCGGCAGCATCAGCAGCTCGTAGATATCGAAGGCGAAGCCAATCGATGCGATGACGCAGATGAGCCACTGGGTGCGAGAGAGACCGGGGGAGGAGGACATGATGAGCGAAAGAAGACGCGTTTTATACGCATACGTATGATGCGTGCCAAGCGTTTCTTTTGGCCGCGGCGGGATTCCTTACAAGGCCATTTGCTCGAGGGAAAAAACAGACCGCCGCTCCGCGGCACGAGGCGCACGGAGCGGCGGTTGAGTGTTCCAACGGTTGACGAACAGAGCGCTACTTCTTCGCGCCTGGCTCGACGGGTTTGGCGCCGGCCGCGATCGCGAAGAGATGCGTCTGCGTGCCGAGATACATCGTGCCATTGGCGACGATGGCTGTGGAATACACGGGCGCACCCATGTTCACTTCGCTCAGCACCTTCTTCTCCTTGGCGGAGGCAAAGACCGTCACGTCGCCGTCTTCATCGCCGACATACACCTTTCCATCGACCACAAAGGTGGAGCCCCAGATGTGCGCCTTGGTGTCGTACTCCCAGTATTTTTTCCCGGTCTCGGCATCGAGGCAGAAGACGAAGCCGCTGAAGTCGGCGACGAAGAGCAGACCGTTCGTCGGGTCGATGCTGACGGTCGAGATGCTGCGGTGGATTTCTTTGAAGTCCCAAATCAAGCCGGTCTTGGTGATGTCGCCAGTCTTGGTGGCATCGACGCAGACGAGGCGGCCCACGCCTTCGCCATGCTCGGGGTCCTGGCCGATGGGGACATAGACACGGTTCTTGTAAAAGACCGGCGTGGAGTTGATTTCGCTTGGGCCTTCCGGCGCGGGGTACTTGATCGGCTTGCCCGACTTATCCTTCTTATACTCCTCCGGCACGGCGTCGAACGACCAGGCCGTCTTAAGGTAGTTCGAGTCGCCGTCCTTGGTCGGCGTGGCTTCGAGGGCGTAGAGGATGCCGTCGCCGCCGCCGAAGTAGACATGGTCCTTGCCGTTCACCTTGCCGCGGGACGGCGAAGTCCACTGGCCGTGCTTGATGTTCGGACCGATCTTGGCATCATCCTCACCGATCAGTTCGCCGGTCTTTTTGTCGAGCGCAATGAAGGACGGCGAGAGCGGAGACGGGATATTCACGTGGGTCCAGTCCTGACCATTGCTGGTGCAGGCAAAGAGCTTGTCACCGAGATTGATCACCGAGCAATTCGCGGCGTTGTGTGGGAAGACGCCCAACTCGTCCATCATGTCATAGCGCCAGATGATGTCGCCGTCCTTCTCGCCTGGCTCGACGGGAGGTTTGCCCGGTCCGCCAAGATACTTGGCCTCATCCTTGTAAGGTCCGTCGTTACCATTGGCCATGCCTTCCACATCGAGGCACACGACCTCGCATCGGTTGGTTACGACATAGAGCTTGCTGCCTTCCACGGTGGGCGAACTCAGGATGCCGAGATACTCCCAGTCGTTCACTTTGCCGCTCGCGAGCTTGGGCACGGCGAGCTGCCACAGGTAGTCGCCGTTGTATTCATTAAAGGCATAGACGCAGGAGCGGTCCTCAGTGAACTTGGGATCGCGAGGGGTGGCATTGTTAGTCCCGAGGAAGACCTTGCCATTGGCCACCACCGGGTTGCCGTAAGTCTGCGAACCTAGCTTCGCGACCCACTTCACGTTTTTAGTCGTGGCCATGTCGATCTCTTCCGTGCCGGATTTGAATTTACCCGGCCCGAATGAGTCAGGCAGCCCGGTCGCAGCGGAATACATATTGCGGCCGGGATCATTGCCTCCCCACTGGGGCCAATCCTCGGCATGAGTGATCATCGACGCGATGCCCAGGGTGAGGATGAAGATGGCGGTGGATTTCATAGCTTCGAAGGATGGAGATTTGGAATTGGTTACTTGTTCAAAGAGACGGAGATATTGTCGATCCAGGCGCGCTGTTCCTGGGGTGTGAAGCTAAAGAGGCCGGGCGAACCTTCCTGATGAGCGTGCTTGTGCGGCACCTCGATGGTCCATGCTTCAGGTTCGGCGTCCCCCTTCTTCCAAACCTTTGCCCGAACAACGCCGCTGCCGTCGGCGGCAACGTCCACCCGCGTCTTGAGCCGATACCATTCATTCGGGCTCCATTTGAATGGCGCAGATTTAAGGAACAGCTCCTGATTGGACGAAACTTCGATCGCCTGAGCGTTGCCCTTGAGCACGATCAGATAGCGTTGATTAACTAATCCAACCTCGGACATCTTGCGTTTATTTCCCTCGCTGAGGACGTCCGCCTCCACTGTATAGTTCCGAAGGTCGGCGCGATTGATGAAGACCATGCCCCGCTGCACGCGTTTGTTGTCGATCGTCTTGACCAGCGCCTTGGTTCCGTCCTTGTCGCGCACCTCGAAGCGGAATCGCGCGGCATTCCAGGGCAGCGGCGGGTAAGCGAAGGGCGTCGGCGGTTCCAGCGTATTGGGAACGGCCGGCGCCGGCGGCTTGGAAGTATCCTGGGTTAGTTCGTATTTCTCGAAGTCCTGAGTGAGGGGAAGTCCGGGGAGAATCCGGCCTTTGAAGTAACCTTTAAGTTCACCCAGCGAAGCTTGGAATTGTCCGGCGCTAGGCGCGTTCTCGGTATCCGCGACGAGCTGACCATCCGCGTTGAAGCTCGCCTTCATCGTCGCTTTCACGAGCGCGGTCGGCGGGATGAAGGTTTCCCACTTTAACGACTTCGGATCGATCTTGTCGTCCACCGTGAAGCCGTTCGCATCGAGCGCGCGAACGTGAAACTCATGCTTGTCGCCCGGATGGATCAGCACCTCGGCTGGGACCACGAGCAGCTTCGCTTTCTCGCCGGGCGTGGGCCACTGCTCGGGCGCGGACGCGGGCGCGAGTCCCGGGTTTTTTCCCTTCTTGCCGAAGCAATAGAGCTTCTTCTCCGTTTGGACGTAGAGCTTGCCATTGTAGCCGATCGGCGAGCCGTAGCATTTGCCACTCAGAATGGTGCGGCTGAGAATTTCCATTTCCTTGTCACCCGGTTTCACGACGAAGAGTTCTCCGTCTCCACCCGTGTCGCCGCCTTCACCGGCGCCAGCCGCCTTGCCATCGGCGGCAGCTACATACATCGCGATATAGAGTTTCCCATCCGCATAGAATGGAGTGCTCTGGCGTTGTTCGATCCCGAGCTTTTTCTTCCAAAGCACTTTCCCATCCGGCGCATTGATCGCCACGAGATCGCCGGTCCCATTGACCTGATAGATGCGGTCGCCGACAAGGACCGGCGAACTCGCCAGCGCTCCGACCGGATTGCGCCACTGCTCGAGTTCTTTGGTTTCGAAAACCTGCGGCGCCTGCGCGGTCGGCGGCTTGATCTCGGCTGGAATCTTGAAGGCCGCCATCCGGCCCACTTCACTCGTATCGATGTTTTCACTCTCGTGGGTCACTACGATGTTGCCCTTGTATTCGAGGACCGCGGCATTGATGCCGCCCTTCGCGCCGGCCTTGGCCACTGGCGTGCGAAAAAGCGGTTCGCCGGTGCGCGCGTTCAGGCAGAGGAGACTGCTGTCGCCGCCTGCCGAATAGAGCACGCGCTTGCCCTGAAGGAAGCTGAGCCATGGATGCGAGAAGGTATTGTCCTGAGGCAGGGCGCCCGGCGCGCTCGACCACACGAGTTCGCCCGACTTTTTATCGAAGGCATAGAAGCGATCGCCCGGAGGACCGTAGGCACCCCAGGCGCTGGTGATGCCGCGAGTGATGACGAGATCCTTGTCGAGCAACGGGGAGGCGGTGCGATTGTTAGGGAAGGTCATCCGCCCGTATTCCTCCATCATCGAATGCTTCCAGAGCAGCTTGCCATCAGCAGAAAAGGCGATGAAAAGACCCGAGCTGTTCTGGATGTAAACATTGCCGGTTTCCTCATCGATGGATGGCGACGAATTTGCGTAACGCAGATAGACCACGTCGCTTAGGAAGTCGTTGAAGAGCTGTTTCCACAGCAACTTGCCGGTCTCCGCATCGAAGCAAGCCACCCCTTCCTGCAACTCCGGCCCCTCACCTTGGAAGCCCATGATATAGAGCTTCCCGTTTGCGATCACCGGAGCGGACTGACCCGGGAAGTCCGTCGTCCAAAGCGGCGCTTTTCCGTCGATTTTCTCGGGCAAGCCTTTCTCGAGGGAAACGCTGGTCTGATACGGCCCGCGCCAGTCGAGCCATCCGTGAACGGCGGCCGCGGTTGCGGCGGCAGGCTTGCTGGAATCAGCCTTTGCAGGCTTCGACGGTTTCTTCGCGGCCTGCAGCGGCAAGGCAGCGGCGAGGAGGGCGAGCGGGAGAGCGAGGCGGAGCTTCATGGTGAAACGGGCGGAGGGTTGCCGGGGATTCGGAGGCGGGAAGCGTAGATAGGGAAACGCACGGTCGATGTCAAAAGATACTTACACGTATTAAATCCTTAGACTCCGCGCCACGACCTCGGCATGGTGCGCGGAGTCATGCCGGACCCCAATTCCACTCCCCCTCTCGCCGGACCCCCCGCGCAAAAGCGCCTGCCCGTGCTGCTCCGCCGCGCGTGGTACGGCCTGAATCAAACTTTCCGCCAGCGCATCGCCCACCTCGGCCTCACGCCCGATCACTTCAGCATCCTGCGCTGGCTCAGCGAAGGCGATCCCCAGGGACTGACCCAGCGCGCGCTCACCGACCTCATGGCCAGTGATCCGAACACGATCACCTCCACCCTTTCCCGCATGGAAAAAAGCGGCCTGATCGCGCGGCAACCGCACGAACGCGACCGCCGCGCGCATCGCGTGAAACTCCTGCCCACGGGTCGCCGCACTTTTGAAAAAGCGCGCATGGTCGCAATGGCCCTGCAGGAACAAATCCTAGTCGCGCTGCCGCCCGCGCGCCGTACCGCCTTTCTCGACGAACTCGAAACGATTGCCGACGCCTGCGCATCAGCGCTGGACAAGCCGTCCGCCAGCACCCGCCGCGCGGCGCCGACCAAATCGCGCGCGAAGCGCTAACGCCGCGTTACTTCAACTCGTTCGACTGCATCCACGCGACGATGTCCGCGATCGTCTGCGGCGTGAGGCCGAGCATCTCGGGCGCGAGCATGAGCGAGCGCGGCAACGGCGTGATATTCTTCACCCGCGCCCGCGGCACGAGCTGCGACTGACCACCGGCCGACTTGATCATGACCGGATCGTCGTTGGAAACGACCATTCCATCGATGATCAGACCGTCCTTCGTCCGCAGGCGTTTGCCCTCGTAGCCGTGCGAGATTTCGGCGGATGGATTCACGATCGCATTCACGATCACCTGCCGCGTCTGCGTTTTGCCAAAGGCAGTCAGATCCGGGCCGTAGTCGATCCCCTGCTGGCCGACTCGATGGCACGAATAGCACACCGCGATCGCGGCCTGACCGCGTTTGGCGTCCCCGTCCAATTTCAAAATCTCCTCCACCGGCGGGAGCGTTGAGGTGGGCGGCGGCTCCGGCGTTTCGACTGCCACCAATGTGACCGTCTCGGGATCGTAAACCGCGCGCTCCTGCATCGCGTCGGCGACGCCGTAATCCTGCCAGAGATTGCCCTTGCGATTGAAGAGCCACCACATCGCCTCGCGGTGCAGCGGGAAGTCCTTTGTCGCCGCGATGTCCACGAGCGCCAGCGCGGCGTAGGGCGACTTGATGAACGCCAGCGAGTCGAGCGCGAGCTTGCGCTGCTCGGCGCTAAGCTTGGCGGAAAGGGCGCGCGCCTTGAGGTCCGCGACCGTGGCCGGCGGGCTGAACCGCCACACGATGCGCGCAAATGCCTCGGACCATTGTTCCGCTGCCGCACCCAGCACCGGCGCGAGCGCGGCGAAGATCGCGCGTTCCCTGCCCTCGCAGCCCGTGCCGAAGGCTTCGAGATACGAGCGGTCGCGGCCGTCGAAGCGCTTCGCGATCTCGATGAGAATGTCGCGGCTCTGCTCCAGCGGCACATCGCGCATGGTCAGCGCGACTTCCCGGCGGATCGCCGCGGAAGGATCCGCCGCCATGCGCTTCGCCATCGCGAGCACTTCATGATCGGCGCGCCGCAGCGCGCGGTAGGCGACGAGACGCTGCGTGTCGTCCCTGGCGGAAAGCAGCGGCGTCACCCTCGCCACACCCGCCGGCCCCATCTGCGCGAGCAGCCACACGGCGCGGGCGGCGATGTAGGGATTTTCGTCCTTCAGCAGCGCCGCGACCGCGGGCACGGCCGCTTCGCCTTGCGCCTTCAGGCGCGTGAAGCCGCTGTTGCGCACGTTCGACGCGGAGCTTTTCAGCGCGGCGATCTGGCCCTCGGTTTTTTCGAGGTCGAGCTTCGGCACCACGGATTTGAAACCCTTCGGTGCGATGCGGTAAATCGTCCCGGAGGTCGTGTCATCGAGATCGGAATGCCCGCCGACGCGCGGGTCGAACCAATCCGCGACGTAGAGCGCACCGTCGGGACCCACGGTCACGTCCGAGGGACGGAAGAGCGTGGGCGTTTCGTTGGTGATGCTGTTTTTTCCGCCGAGGAAGTCGGAGCCCGCAAATTTCCCCTCCTTGTTTGAGGTAATGAAATTCATCCGCTCCAACTTGAAGCCCGCGCCATCCGGCTTCGGCAGGTAGCCGAAGACCACATTGCGCCCCGCTTCGCACGCGAGGAGCAGGCCGCGCCATTGGTCGCCGAGCGCGCCATTTTCATAAAAGGCCACGCCGGTCGGTGACCCGCCGCCATACACATCGCCCACCGGCATCGTGCCGGGATCTTCCTGGCGCCACTGCGCGGTCGGCACATTCTGGCCGGGCCGCTGATCCGCCTTCCACGTCCGCTTGCCATCGCGGGAGGCAAAGCCCGCATTGCCGTACTCGAGCACGTGGCTCACGCGGCACGCGGGCGGGTCGTCGTTGTCGCTTTGGAAAAGGTCGCCGAGCGAGGTCATCGCCTGCTCGAAGGAGTTGCGATAGTTGTGGCCGATGATCGTGGCATTCGTGCCGTCCGGATTCATCCGCACGCTGAAGCCGCCGACCCACACGTGCCCGTCGTCACTCTTCATCCCGGCGATGGTCGAGGGATCGACCACCTGCTTGCCATTCGCATGCACGTACGAACTGCCGATGCGGAACATCTTCCCCGATTTGTCGGTGAACTGCGCGCCGGTGTTGCCTTGATTAAAGTACCACTGCCCATCCGGCCCGGCGGTGACGGAGTGCAGACTGTGATCGTGGCTGCGGCCGTTGAAGCCGGTGAGCAGCACCTCGCGCGTATCCACGTTCGAGTCGAATTTCCCATCGCGATTGACGTCGGTGAAAACGATCAGATCCGGTGGCTGAGAGACGACGACCCGATTGTCGAGCACCGCTACGCCGAGCGGCGCGAGCAGGTCCTTCTCCTGCACGAAGACCTCGCTCTTGTCCGCCTTGCCGTCGCGATCGGTGTCCTCGATCACCACGATGCGATCACCCTCGGCGCGCCGACTGGAGTGGCTGCGATAGTTCACGCCCTCGGCCACCCACAGCCGCCCGTCCTTGTCGAAGTCGATGTTCGTCGGATTGAAGAGCTGCGGGGTCGTCGCCCAGACGGTTACTTCCAGTCCGTCGGGGACGGTGAAGAGACTTGTCGGGACGATGACTGGAGCGGCGGGTTCCTGCGCGACGACTGCCGCAGTGAGCAGTATCGAGGTGACGAGCGAGCGAATCGCGCGAGGGTGGGAATTCGAGGTAGGCATGGTGTAGAAAACGGGGCGCAACTCGCGCGCGCCGAAACAAGGGGCTGTCATTCCGACCGG
>JANOAZ010000167.1:0-14365 GCA_031411395.1 Chthoniobacteraceae bacterium | reverse complement strand
GCCTTACCACTGGTTCGTTTTCTCCATGGCCTCGCTCGCGTGGCTCTTCGATTGTCTCGATCAGCAGCTCTTCCTCCTCGCCCGCGGCTCGGCGATGAAAGCGCTGCTGCCGCCCGGCACCGACCCCAAGCTTTACGGCGGGTACGCGACTTCCATTTTCGTCATGGGCTGGGCGACGGGCGGGTTGATCTTCGGCTCGGTCGGCGACCGCATCGGACGCGCGAAAACGCTCACGCTCTGCGTGCTCATCTATTCCGTCTGCACGGGTCTCTCGGCGTTCTCGAAGGGCTGGATCGACTTCGCCATCTATCGCTTCGTCACCGGTCTCGGCGTCGGCGGCGTCTTCGGCCTGGCCGTCGCGCTGGTCGCAGACAGCCTTCCGGATGCGGCGCGGAGCAGCGCGCTCGGCACGCTCCAGGCGCTCTCGGCGGTGGGGAATGTGACCGCCGGCCTGATCAGCATGTGGCTCGGGAGCCTTGAAGGGACGGCCTTTCCCGCGGGACAGGCGTGGAAATACATGTTCCTCATCGGCGCGTTGCCGGCCTTCATGTGCGTCTTTCTCCAGGTCAAGCTGAAGGAGCCGGAGAAGTGGGTGCATGCGCGCGCCGAAGGGCGCCGGACGGGTGTGGCTTTCGGCTCCTATGCGTCGCTCTTCGGGGAGGCACGCTGGCGGCGCCCCGCATTGTTCGGGATGATGCTGTGCGTCTCGGGCGTGATCGGCTTGTGGGGCATCGGCTTCTTCAGCCCCGAGCTCGTGGGCGATGTGATCGAGCGTTCGCTGCGCGAGCAGGGCGTGCCGGCGGCGGAGATCGCCGGGAAGAAGACTTTCTGGATCGGGGTGAACATGATCGTGCAAAACATCGGCGCGTTCGCCGGTATGCTGGTCTTCACGAAGTGCGCGGCGAGCTGGGGCCGCCGGAAGGCGTTCGCGGTCGGGTTCGTGTGCGCGATGGCGGCCACCATCGGCTACTTCCAGCTCTTCAACAGCCGCGCCGACATCTGGATGAGCGCGGTGATGGGCTTCTTCCAGCTCGCGCTCTTCGCGGGGTTTGCGATCTACCTGCCGGAGCTGTTCCCGACGCGGCTGCGCAGCACGGGCACGAGCTTCTGCTACAACGTCGGCCGCTTTCTAGCGGCGAGCGGACCCTTCACGCTCGGCATCATGCAGAAGGGAATCGCCGATACCGCGATCACCGCGCTCGGGCCGACGGCGACCGACGTGGGTCGCGCGGCGGCAAAGGTGGCCGCTTTCCGCGAAGCGTGCTGCTGGATGAGCCTCGTCTTCCTCGTCGGATTGATCGCACTCATCTTCCTGCCAGAAACCAAAGGCCGCCCGATGCCGGAAGACGTGGCCACGACGTAGTTTTGAAAGGGCGCTGCGCGCTCAGCGGATCTTCTGATCCGGCAGCGCGGTCTTGATGCCCTCGTCGAGCGGCATCTTGTCCGTCTCAGGGGTGAGCCCGGCTTCGCTCATCACACGCGCGAGTTCCGCCTGCAGTTCGGTGATCCTGCCTGCGAGCGCGGGGTCCTTGATCAAGTTGCGGCGCTCCTCGGGATCCGCTTTCACATTGTAGAGTTCGGCGAGGTGCTTGTCCGGCGAACCGTCGCCGTGCGGGTAACGCATGTAGGCCCACTCGTCGGTCCGCACGCCGCGGATGTTGGGCGTGTAGGGGAATTGCTTCTCGTAGTTGTATTCGTAGAGCCACGCCTTGCGCCATGCGGGGTCACCGTCGCGAACGAGCTTCACCCAGGAGCGCCCGTCGATCTTCTCGATGGGCGGCGCGCCGCAGAGTTCGAGAATGCTCGGCGCGAGATCGAGCGTGAGCACCTGCTGTTCGATCACACGCGGCTCGCGAGTGAGGCCGGGGAAACGCGCGATGATCGGGATGCGAATGCTCGGCTCGTGCATGGTGCGTTTGTCCACCATGCCGTGCTCGCCTTCGAGCAGCCCATTGTCCCCCATGAAGACGATGATCGTGCGGTCGAGCTGACCGGTGGATTTCAAATGCTCGACGAGCCGCGCGACGCTGTCGTCCACGGAAAGGATCGTGCCCCAATAGGCGCGGACCATATTCTCGAAGTCCTTCACCGCCTCGGGCCGGGTGTCGGGGAATTTTTTCCGCCACTCGAAGAGCGGGCCGTAGATCCCGTGCCAGGTAGTGAGCCGCTCCTTGATCCACGCCGGTTTGTCGTCGAGTTCGAACGCCGTCTGCGGATACGGCACACGCACGTGGTCAAAGGCGTGCGCATATTTTTCCTCGGGAAAATAAAAGCTGTGCGGCGCCTTTTGCCCGATGCAGAGCGCCCAGGGCTTTTCGCCGCCGGAGCCTGCTGGCTCCTTGCTTTGGCGCTTCAACCAATCGAGCGCGAGATCGGTGACGACCTTGGTGTAATAACCCGGGATCGTTTCGCGGCGCTCCCCGTTCAGGCTCCACTCGGTGTCGAAATATTTCCCCTGGCCCTTGTGGGTGACGAAGTAATCGAAGCCCGCGCGAGGCGCGTCGTTCTCTTCGCCCATGTGCCACTTGCCGATGTAGGCGGTGGCGTAGCCGCTCTCGTGCAGACGGCGGGCCCAGTGGGGATGGGCGGCGGGGAGTTCGGTGAAATTGTCGCGCACTCCGTGCCGATGCGCGTAGAGCCCGGTGAGGATCGAGGCGCGGCTCGGCGAGCAGAGCGAGGTCGTGCAAAAAGCGTTTTTGAAACGCACGCCCTCGGCCGCGAGCCGGTCGATGTGCGGAGTGCGGACATGCGGCGAGCCGTAACACCCCAGCGCGGCTGGCCGGAGATCGTCGCAGAGGATGAAGAGAACGTTCGGACGATCGGCCGCGACCGCTGCGGCGAGGGAGCAAACGAGGGCGGTGAAAACAGCGAGGGGGGCGCGAAATGGCATGGTGAATTCATCGTGCCCAAACCCTGGGCTGCGCGCCAGCCTCGCCTGCGCGCCTCCTTTCCACGCCCCGCAATTTCATTGCATCCGGGTGATAGCTACCGCCCGCCCATCGGCCCTCGTTGCGCTTTCTTTCGCCCCGGGTGAAAAAAAGAAGTGTCGCGCAACTTCGGCAAACGAATCACGTTTATCACCACCCGCACGCCGTGCAGACAACCAGGTTTTCACGGCGCGGCAAAACCAAACCAAAAACGAATCGTTACCTCATGAAAGTAATCACCAGCATCCTCTCGATCCTCGCCATCGGCACCATGTTCGCCACCGCCGCGGAAGAAAAAAAGCCAGCCGCCGCCAGCCCTGAAGCCGCTGCCGGGGCCAAGCCCGCGGAAGGCGCCAAGCCAAAGGCCGACCCGGAGAAAATGTTTAAGAAGCTCGACGCGAACTCCGACGGCAAAGTCACCTCCGAAGAATTCATGGCCAGCCCCGCAGCCAAGAAGGACGCGGCGAAGGCGGAAGCATCCTTCGGCAAGAAGGACAAGAACGGCGACAAGTCGCTCGACCTCGCGGAATTCTCCGCAGCGGGCGGCAAGAAGAAGAACAAGTAAAGTTGCCCGGTCTCAGACCGATTTCAAAACGCCGCACGAGTTCGCTCGTGCGGCGTTTTCGTTATCCGCGTGGCGTCTGACCAAACGAGGTGAAATGTGTTGGAGACCAGTCCACGGCGGAGGCATCGTGGATGGGCGGCATGCGGGGATGGTCCCCGCGGCCAGTCTATTCGGAGATACAAGATGAAGATCGGAATCATTCGTTCAGTGCTGCTCGCCGGGATGTGCGTCGCAGTGACGGCCATGCTCAACTCATGCAAGCCGCCGCAGCCCGTGGCGACCGAGGACGCGCCACCGCCGGCCCCGGCCACGCCCACTCCCGTGGCAACGCCTGCTCCCGCCACTCCCATTGCGGCGGCCACTCCGAGTCCAGATCCGCTCGCGCCGCCGGGCATTTTCTTTCTTCTCCAAAAAACCTCGGTCACGACCGATGAGGGAATCGTTGGCCTCAAGCCCGGCCAGGGATTGCGCCAGGTCAGTCCCGGCACCTATGAAGTAAACGGCCGGACCATCCAACTTCCGGATCACCAGGTGACCAACAATCTGCGCATCGCCCGGCAATTTGCCGCGGCCGATGGTGCCACGCAGGCGGCCCTGCGACAGGCACTCCAACCGAAAGCGACGCCCGCCGCGCGGGTGAACGCCCCCTCCCCCACGCCCGAGGCGAGAGCGGCGACACGACCCGCCATGCCGTCTGCCAATCCCCTCTCCAGCGCTCCGCGGCTCGGCGCCGGCACAGGTGCCGCGGACCCGGAAACTTCGAACCGCAAGAATGTGCGCGTGGACAGTTCCGGCCGGCAATACTGGCGGGATTCGCGCGGGAGCATTCGCTACGATTTTTAACCTGCGGACTCTGCGCAAAATCGCGTCCGCTTTACAATGAACCAGCAGCAAACGCATCGTAGCCGCCGATGAATCCCGAATCCCGACTCGCCGCACTCGCGATCACGCTCCCGCCCGCGCCGAAGCCGCAAGGCATCTACCGGCCCGTGCTCGTGCTCGGCAACTCGGTGTACGTCTCGGGCCACGGACCGCTCTGCGCGGATGGCACCATGCTCACCGGGCGGGTCGGCGCCGATCTCGATCTGGAAGCGGCGCGGGCGGCGGCGCGACAGACCGGCCTTGCCATTCTCGCTTCGCTGCAAGCTGCGCTCGGCAGCCTCGACCGCGTCCGCCGCGTGGTGAAAGTGCTCGGCATGGTCAACGCGACGCCGGACTTCGCCGAACATCCCAAGGTGATCAACGGATGCAGCGAACTCTTCGTGGAAATCTGGGGGCCGGAACTCGGTGTCGGAGTGCGGAGCGCCGTCGGCATGAGTTCGCTGCCCGGCGGGATCGCCGTGGAAATCGAAGCGCTTTTCGAACTCGCCTGATCCCGTGATCGCCCTCCCGTGGCCGGAAAACGCGGCCGAAATCCCCTCGCCCGCTCTGCTCATCGACCTCGCCGCGGTGGATCGCAACCTCGCCCGCATGCTCGCCATCGCGGGCAGCGCCGACCGGCTGCGCCCGCACGTGAAGACTCACAAGCTCCCTCAGCTCGTCCACCGGCAACTCGCGCTCGGGATCACAAAATTCAAGTGCGCCACCATCGCCGAAGCCGAGATGGTCGCCGGTTGCGGCGCCGCCGAGGTGTTGCTCGCCGGCCAGCCGGTGGGCCCCCATGTGCGGCGCCTGCTGACGCTCGTGGAACGATTTCCCGCGTCTCGTTTTTCGACGATGGCGGACGATGAAAGCGCGATCCGCGAACTCTCGCGCCAGGCCGCCGAGGTGGGCCTGACGCTCGACGTCTTCCTCGATCTCGACGTGGGCCAGCATCGCACCGGCATCGCACCGGGTCCGCGCGCGGCGCAACTTTACCGGCTGATCACCGTGCTGCCCGGCCTCCGTGCTGCCGGGCTGCACGCCTACGACGGACACATTCAGGATCACGATCTCGCCGTGCGCACCGCGGCGTGTGAGGCGGCATTCGGGCCCGTCGAGGCGCTGCGCGAAGTACTCATCCGCGCGGATCTGCCGGTACCGTGTCTGGTCGCCGGTGGCACGCCGACGTTCCCGCTGCACGCCCAGCGCGCGGCCGAATGCAGCCCGGGCACGACTGTTCTGTGGGATGCCGGCTATGGGCGGAAAATGCCCGATCTTCCGTTCGAGCCAGCCGCCCTGCTCTTCACCCGCGTGGTCAGCAAACCCACGCCCACGAGGCTCTGCCTCGACCTCGGTCACAAGGCTGTGGCCGCGGAAATGCCGCACCCGCGTGTCGTCTTCCCGATGCTGCCCGAGGCCACGCCCGTGGTGCATAGCGAGGAGCATCTCGTCCTCGAGACGCCGCGCGCGTCGGAGTTTGCGGTGGGCGACGCGCTCCTCGGCATTCCGTGGCACGTCTGCCCCACCGTCGCACTGCATTCCGAAGTCTGGGTTTTGGAAAATGGAAGGGCGACCGAGCGCTGGCCCGTCACCGCGCGGGCGCGGCGGCTGACGATCTGAACGCAGGACGGATTTTCCGTTTGCCGCCTCGCGCGGGCAGGCAAAGGATTCCCGCATGTCCCCCCTCCGCCTGCTCCTGCTCTTATGCCTCGCCATTTCCGCCATCGCCGAGGAACCGCTCCGCCTGCCGGCACGGGACTCCGGCTCAGCACGCACGCTCGAATGGAACCCGCGCCAGACGGCGCTCGTCATCTGCGACATGTGGGACACGCACACCTGCCCGAACTCGGCCGCGCGCGTCGGCGAGATGGCGCCGCGGTTGAATGACTTCGTGAAGGCGGCCCGCGCCCGTGGCGTTTTCATCATCCACTGCCCGAGTGACACGATGGCCTTCTACGCCGATCACCCCGGCCGCCAGCTCGCGCTCGCCGCGCCGAAGGTCGATCCTCCCGTGCCGCTGGAACGTTGGTGCCGCCTGGATCCCGCGGCCGAGGCGCCGCTGCCGATCGACGATTCCGACGGCGGCTGCGACTGCCCGCGCACCTGGAAAAAAGGCGACCCATATCCGTGGACCCGCCAGCACGCCGCCATCGAGATCGCCCCCGGCGATGCCATCACCGACAGCGCCGAGGCCTACTACCTCATGCGCCAGCGCGGCATCGAGAACGTGATCGTCTGCGGCGTGCATCTGAACATGTGCGTGCTCGGCCGCCCCTTCGCGATCCGCCAGCTCGTACGCCAGGGCCTGCGCGTCGCCCTCGTGCGCGACCTCACCGACACGATGTACAACCCGGCGCAGCCGCCGCACGTCACTCACTTCGAAGGCACCCGCCTGATGATCGGGCACGTGGAGAAATACTGGTGTCCTACGATCACGAGCGCGGCATTGCTCGGCGGTGGTGAGTTTCATTTCAACGGCGCGGTGAAGTAGTGCCGCCCGCGCTGTTCGGTTTCTGTTTTGGCGCGCGAGGCGTCGTGGTGGTCGATGGCCGGAGGCTCTCGCATCTTCCGCGAGACACGAGCACGGCCGGCAATTCGGTTGTTTCTGCGGATAATGTAATCACGCTTGCCATCGGACGGGCATCTTGTCATGGACTGCGTGGCAAGGGCTTTCATGAGTGAGATCGCGAAATTCGATAACGAGCAGCGCGTGGCCGCGTTTATCGAATCTTTGCGCAAGCATATCGGCGGCGGCGGCCACATGGTGCCCTTTGTCGGCTCGGGCATCTCGGTCGCTTCCGGCTTTCCGCTCCTGGCTCAACTGGCGTCCCGGGAGCTGCCGTACTGGGTGCTTCGCGCGCTCGGGCTGAACCCGTGGGCGACGGGGATCGGCGATTGGGATGAGAAGGAACTGCGGCTGTTTGATCCGCGGAGCGCCGCGTGGCCGGACATGGCGGCCGAAACCGCACGCCGCGGCCCTTTCGATCTCGAGCAGGCGCGGCGCGTCCTCAAGTACACCCTCGAAGCCTGCGAAGCTGCACCGCAGCCGGATGGAGCCCGGCGCTTTTTTCCGGCGATCGTTCGCGAGGCGCTGGCGGTGTTGCAAAGGGAAACTGGCGAGACAGATGGAGCAGCGGGCGATGGAGGAGGAGGAGCGGAGGACGGCAAGGACCTCAAGGCGGGCGAGGCCCTCGATATTATTGAATTTCTCTCGCGCATCGAATGGCGGCGTCCTCCCGGATTTATGCGCGGCGAGATCGTGATGGAGCTTGGATCGCGCGACGATTCGGTGGCCGATCATCTCTTCAGCATTCACCTCAGCCGGCGCAGGCAGCCGGCACTCGTGCATCGCATGCTCCAGGCCTTGGCACCCGCCTGCCGGTGTCACGTGCTGCTGACGACGAATTTCGATACGCTGACAGAAGCGGCATTCGCTGCGGCGGACATGCCGCTGGATGTCTTCGACGTTCCTCAATCCGCGCACCTGCCCGAGGCGGAACTGGTCCTCGCGCAACGATCTCTCGTGAAGCTTCACGGTGGACGCTTCGATCTTCGCACCGATGGCACCATCGACGTGCCCGCCGACCAGAAAGATATCGAGAATTTTTTGAGCTACCTCGCAGGCTATCGCATTCGCTTGCGCGATCTGCCGCTGGGGGGCATGGCCGGAAAGATCGCCATCGTCGCGGCGGGGCTTTCGGGCAGGGATCGGCGCACGCAGTCTTTGCTCTGGGCTGCGTGGCAATATTTTCACGACCTGAAGATCTATTGGCTGAGCTACGACGAGCCACCGCCGCCCTTCCTGAAAAGTCTCATCAGCAGAGAGAACTCGATGCCGGTGGTGGAAAGGCTCGCACATCCAGATCACGGGCTTTTTTTTCTGCAACTCTATCAGACGCTCGACCACACGCTCCCGACCTCGGGAGTCATTTTCCCCGGCCTCTGGCAACTGCCTGCCCCGCCGCTGATTCCACCGCCTCCGACGGGTGGAGCACATGCCGCACACTACGAGGCAGCTCGCGAGAATCTGGAAGGATGGTTCAAAAGGCAATGCGCAGCCGGAAACCGTGAGCCGCGTAAACCGCTGCTGCTCTGGGTCGAGGGATCCGACCGCGGAGGAATGCCGCTATGCGCGGATTTGTTTTCCGACAACCGCTGGCAAAGGAGTCTCGCGGCCCGCTGCCTTTGGATGGATCTCGATGAGATCGCCGAACCGGTCGGCGTCCTGCTGCGGCTGGTCTTGATGGCGGCCAAGACCGAGGGCGAAACCGACCCAATCAGCACCCTCGACCTGCGGGCATTTGCCGAGCCCAACGACGTCGAGCGTTCCTCTCGCATCCAGGGCGTCCGGCGTGCCGTCCGGTCGGTGCTCGCGCGCATCCATGGTCGCACCGGCCGGCGCCTCATTGTATTTCTCAACGGTCAGGAAGGCCTGGGCTGGGCGTCCCCATTCAAGCTCGCGCCGGCTCCGCGGACCGGCGGATGGGATGATTCCAACGCGCGGGACGAATTGCTGCGCCTGATCCTCGAACTGAATGAAGACCCGCGCGACGGGGTGCAGTTCGTCCTGCTTTTTCGCGAGGATTCATCGGATGCCTCGAATGACGCGTTGCACCATTTTTGTGAAACGCTGCGCGAAGCGGATCAGCTAGCCATACGGTTGAAAAGGGATTCCGCGTCGTTCGACAAAATCACGATCAAGCCATGCTGCTCGTTCGACCCCGTCGCCGATGGAGCGCGGGCGATCGATGGCTGGATGTCAGAGCGCAAAAGCGCGCTCGACGAGTTCCGCCCGGTGTTCCTGTGTTTGCTTATCCTCTTTCGGCATGCGCGCTTTCCCTCCAGCCTCGTGCGCATCCTCGCCGAGTATCGTGAAGAAACGAAAGGTCATGCCGGCTGGACAATCAAAGACATCGGCAAAACCGTTGGAAATTGGTTGGGCACCCTTGAGGAGAATCGGGTATTGCGGCGAAAGGTCGGTGGCTTCATCTGGATGAACAACCGCCTGAGGGAAACGCTGGCGGCCCGGCTCCGAGAAACATGGCCCTCCGATCTGGAACCGTGGCCGAGCGCCCTCCTGCGGCTCGGCGCCTTGACCGCCCGCTGGCACGGCCGCCTGCTTCTTGCCAGCGCCGATCCCCTCGCCGCCGCCGAAGGCGCCCACCACGCCCTTGCCTCCATCAAGCACTGGCTGGAGGAGCCACGGTCGCACTTCGATCCAGTTGAGACCGCCCATGCCGGGGTGATGATCCGCCATGCACAACTGCTGTTGCGTTGCGCACGCGGCCTTTTCGAGCGCCGGCTTTCCGGGCAGTTTGCCGAGCGGGCTCTGGAAGTCCTCCAAACCGAGGCCGAACAAACCGTCAGCTTGATGTACTTCCGCGTCAGTGGCACGGACGCCTTCATTGCAGCCCTGGCGCTGCTCATCGAGATCGTTCGCATCCGCGCGGTCGTCGCCCTGCGCGAAGGAGCATACGACCGCGTCCTCGCCCTCGAACATCGACCGACGGGCCTGGATCGCGCGGCTGGGCAGGCGCTGGCCACTCATCAGGAGTGGCCGCACTCCCTCGCCGAACTCCGGCTCAATTCCGCGGGCGCATTGCTCTACTTGCGCCGCTACGAGCCCGCGGCGGAGATTCTACGCCGGTTGTGGCAGGAGCACGGGCTGCCCGGGGCCTGTTGCCCGGAGCTTTACCGTCCCATCGCTCCGCAGGATCACCGGGGTTTTCAGGTAGCGCGCGAATGGCTCGCCGGCCACGGGTCGACTCAACGCGCGGCTCGCGAACCTCACGATCGCCGATTGGTGGCGCGCATTGCCCGATGGTGGCTCTACCTTTTGCTCATCAGCAGTCAGGTGCACTACCTCGTCTCCCGTTCGACGTCCGGCACCTCCGACGGCACAGGCGCCGCACGCCGCCCTCTCGACCGGCGGAGAAAGCAGCGCCGCGAAAGCCTTGAACTTGCGCTTTGGTTCTACGACTTCGCGGTCGAAATCCTTCGCTCCATTCCCGAGACGGATGATGGCTTCGTCTTCGAGGAGAACGTTCGCCTTCGCGCGCACGCCGCCCTGTGCCGTGGAATCCTTGAGGCCGAGACCGGCCAGGTCACGATGCCCCGCGCCCTCATGCTGCTTTCCGACGCCCGCGCATACACGGAGGATTTCCCGCTCAAGGAAGGCGGCGTGAATTCGGTGATCCTCCACCTGCGCCGCGCGGAGTTGCAGCTCATCCGCGTCGGTCAAAAACGATGGCTGGGAGATTTCCGTGAACGGTTGCGGCAGTGGATTCCCGAATCGAACGCGGTGGGATTGCCACAACTGCCTCGGGACATGGGCCGGACGGAAGTGAATCTCGACGACTTGTCGCAAGAGGGGCTCACGGTAAAAGAGGAGATGTTCGAGCTTGTCACCCTCGTTCACGATTCGCTTTCCCATCTCCTGCGCGCCGAGGACGAGTTGCGGTCGCATCCGAAGAGCCGCTGGTGGTGGTCCATCTTTGCGGTCCTCAAGATGAAGGCTTGCGAGTATCTCTACACACTCCGGCTGGCTCGCGCGCGTCTCGCCGAGGCCGAAAACGATGAAACCTTCGAGGATCGCGAGCGGCGCTTCGTCCCGTTCGACGCGGGCGCTTTCTTTGGCGGCGAAGTCCTCGATCTCGTGCGCGTGCGCGGAATCAACGATGTCTTCTATCTCAGCCGCCTCTTCCACAGCCACGCCCGCACCATCCGCGCGCAATACGGCTATTATCTGGTTCGAACAGCCACGGAGCGCTCAGGTCATCAGGAGGAAAAGTCGAAGCGCGCCGCCCGCATCTTCGCCACCCGGTGCGGCGATCTTTTCGGTATCATCGATCCGGCCATCCGCGCTCTCGCGCCACTGCGGGAAAACGCGGGCCCTCCTCACGGACTCGAGAACGCACCGCCCGATGGAACAAATAAATCAGGAGAGTATCGCCTCCCTGTAGACCGGCTCGTCTACCAGTATTTCCTCGAGTGCTATCAGGATGTCGTCGGTATGTTGCCGGTCGACGGAAGGCTGCTGGCGGCGATCAAAGAAACGCTCCCTCCGGTGGAGTCCGAGGACGCCCCATCCGCGTCACCCGAAGCCGGCGATTTACGGCGACCTGGAGGTATCGAAAGTGCGAGAGGAAACTCGCTCCAGCACCGGCGCGAATCCCCACCCGTGGATTCCAGCTCCCCAGCTGGCGACTAGACTATCCCTTGTCCTCGTCCAGCTTCGCCTGCACGGCGGCGAAGAGTTCGTCGTAGAGGGCGCTGTCGGTCTTGAGGACTTCCTTGGCGGCGTCGCGGCCCTGGGCGAGTTGCGAGCCCTTGTAGCTGAGCCAGGAGCCGCGTTTTTCGACGATGCCTTTCTCCAGTGCGAGATCGAGCAGCGAGCCGGTGCCGGAGATGCCCTCGTTATACATGATGTCAAACTCGGCCTCGGTGAAGGGCGGCGCGACTTTGTTCTTCACGATTTTGACCTTCGTGCGGTTGCCCACCACGACGCCGTCGGTCTGCTTGATCTGCCCGATGCGGCGGATGTCCACGCGGACGCTGGCGTAGAATTTCAGCGCCTTGCCGCCGGGCGTGGTCTCGGGATTGCCGAACATCACGCCGATCTTTTCGCGAATCTGGTTGGTGAAGACGCAGATGGTGCGGGCCTTGGAAATGAGCGCGGTGAGCTTGCGCATCGCGGCGCTCATGAGGCGGGCCTGGGCGCCGACGGTGGAGTCACCGATTTCGCCTTCGAGCTCCTGCTTGGTGACGAGCGCGGCCACGGAATCGAGGACGATGACGTCGAGGGCGTTGGAACGCACGAGGGTCTCGACGATGCGCAGGGCTTCCTCGCCGGAGCTGGGCTGGGAAACGAGGAGGTCGTCGAGATTTACCCCGAGTTTCTTCGCGTATTGCGGATCGAGCGCGTGCTCGACATCGACGAAGGCGGCGAGCCCGCCGAGCTTTTGCGCCTGGGCGATGAGCGTGAGGGTGAGGGTTGTTTTTCCCGAAGACTCCGGGCCGAAGACCTCCACGATGCGTCCGCGGGGAAAGCCGCCGCAGCCGAGCGCGCGGTCGATGAGGATGTTGCCCGTGGGGATCGATTCCACGTCCATGTGGGTCGAATCCCCGAGCCGCATGATGGCCCCGTCGCCGAAGTCTTTGGCGATCTGCTGGATGGCGAGATCGAGGTTCTTGTTTCGGGCGATGGTGACTTTGCTCTCTTTGTTCTCTTCGGGGGATTCGGTTTTCGTGGCCATAGGGCGGCAGGCTACAACCGCGTGAGTCGGAATCGAAAGAAAAACTGCAGCCGCCGCCGCCATGTTCGGCGGACGGGTGTTTTTGCTCGCGTTTGCCGCGGGGCGGCTCTTCTGTAACCCCCACATTTTACTGACATGGAAACCAATTCCGATACGGAAGAACCCACCCCGCCCCCGCCGTCCGAACCCGCGCCTGAGGCGGTGCAGGAGAATCCACCGGAAGGCGAGCCGGCGGTGGAAAATTCCGCCGATGCCAGCGCGCCGGGCGCCCCGGACGAACTCGGACAACTCGCGGAGGCGGCCTCGCGGGCGCGGCTTTCGGCTACGGATGAGGATCGGCTCGTCACGGTCCTCAAGGAAGCGTTGCTCGGTGGACGTGCGGGCGTCGCGCGTGCCGTGGAGGTGCTGCCGATGCTGCCGTGGATTGTCGGTGTGCGCGGAGTGGAACAGGTCTGGCCCGACCTGACCGCGGGATTTCGCACCCAACTCCTCTCCGGTCTCGCCAAGGATGAATCCGACGCGGCCCGCCGGATGCGCCTGAGCCTGGCGCGCGCGCTCTTCAAGTTCGACGTCCCGGTGGCGTTGAAGGTCGCGCTCGGGGTGCTGAAGGATCTGCGGGAAAAGGAGACCGGCGGGATGAGCCAGCGGAATGCGCAGATCATCTCAAACGTCTTCATCGGCCGCGGCAAACCGTGGCTCGCGCAACTCCCGCTCGCCGACCTGAAGCCGGCGGAGGTCGATCTTCTCGTGCAAAGCGCGGTGCTCGCGGTGTTTTCCGTTTCTCATCCACCGGTGACTCAACTGGGCGTGCTGAAGTGGGCGCAGGAGGCAGGGCGCCTGGACAAGCTCTCGGAGTCAGCGCTCGCCGCAGCGTTGGCGGGTGTGAGCCGCTGGACCGCGAAATGGCAGAACGCGCTGCGAAAGGAGGTCGCTGAGCTCCCGGAAGTGATCGCGGCGGCCCTGAAACCCGCGCCGCCCGTTGACCAGGAGGATGCCGTGCGCCCGGATGAGCCGCTCGCCGCGAAGGAAAACGCCGTCGGCACGCTCGACGATGAGGACGAAGACGAGGAGGATGACGATGAGGACGAGGAAACCGACGCGCCCGCAAAGAAGGAACGGCCGGTCTATGAACCGCGCCCGCAGCGGACACCGCAGGGCGAGGAGCCGCGCGAACGCGAGGGGCAGCGCGAGCGCCCGGTCTATACCCCGCGGAATGCAGGCAGTGCAGCCGGCGCGGGCGGGCGTGGATTCAATCTCAACGAAGCACTCAAGGGCATCGAGGCGCACGTGCAATCGCTGCGCAACGAATTGGCCACGGCGCAGGCCAGGGTCCGGCAGAAGGACGACGACCGGCGACCGCGCCGGGCGGAGAAAGTCGGTGCGATCATCGAGGGGGAGCCGACGCCGGAAGAGCTGGCTCGCCTCAATGTTCAACTCGAAGGACGCAACGCCGAGTTGCAGGCGCGGATCGAGGAACTCACCCAGCACAGCGAGGATCTCGCGGTCAGCGTCGGCGCCGTCTCAGGCGAACCGGTGAACGACGCCGCAGTCCAGTTGCGCACGCTGCTGGCCCTGAAGCTGCGCGACCATTTCGCCGACTTTCTCGCGCTTGAAAAGGATTCCAACGACATCGTGGTGCGGCAGCATTACCCCACGATCATGCGCCAGGTTTTCGAGGTGTTGCGCGAGGCTCAGATCCCGCTCGACGAGGGTTCCGGCGGCACTCCGTAGCGCGCAGTCCTTCCCCTTGTCGGATT
>JANOAZ010000166.1:0-11727 GCA_031411395.1 Chthoniobacteraceae bacterium | reverse complement strand
AGGTAGCGCACGCGGTTTGGAGTCGCGGCCCTGCGTTTGTTACTGCCAATGAACGTCCAAAAAAATACGCCGTCATCCTGAGCGGAGCGGAGGGAGCCTAAGCGACCAGAGCGCAGTCGAAGGATCTCTTACTTTTCGCGGGCAGCGGTGGTGCGGAGCACAACGGTACGTGCTCCGCACCGCCGCTGCCCGCCGATGCGAGAGATCCTTCGGCAAGGTCAGGATGACGGACTTTTTGGGGCGCGCTGCGCGCCAGGGCGGCGCGCAGTCCAACGGCGGTGTCGCCTACGCGCCCAGCCGCCAGCGCGCCTGCCGCAGCACGGCTTTGGGCGACTCTTTCATCCGCTCGTACCAGACCGTCAGCAGCGCGCCGCCATCGATCTCGACCGTGCTCGGGTAGCCGAGATCGCCGGAGGCGCCGTCGGCGGAAATCGTCATCGGCTCCGACCACGTGCGACCTCCATCGGTGCTGATCCGCGCTTGATTGCCGAAGGGCGCGCGGCGGTAGCCGTAGGTCATGAGGAGCCGGCCATCGCGGAGCTTCGTGAGGAAGGATGGCAGGCCCCACACGCCGATGGAATGTGGCTCGGACCAGGTCTTGCCGCCGTCGGTCGATTCGCTCTGGAGCGTCTCGCCCTTGTTCGCGGTGTTGTGATTGCGAATCTGTGCGATGAACCGGCCTTCGCCCGTCTCGATGGCGTGCAATTCGTGATACTGCTTCGCGTCGTCGCCCGCGCGCGTGGGGATCTCCGCGAGCCATTTCCACGTCTGGCCATCGTCGCCGGATTCGCAGACACCGATGCGCTTCTCGGCGGTCCACAATTGTTTGCCCGCGTAGAGCAGGCGTCCGTCGGCGAGTTGCGTCGGGCCGTGCGGGCTGTTCACGATCGTGGGATAACGCGCCGACCACGTGACGCCACCGTCCGTCGAGCGGATCATCCATTCGCCAAGTCCTGCGGTTCGCTGTTCCGCGGTCAGGCGATTGTGCGCGAGCTGCCAGCTTCGCATCGCCTCCGGGAGCGGCTGCCCGGCGGCCTTCTTCTCCGCGGCCTGGAGCTGCGATTCGTAGGCGAGCGAGGTGAAGGTGGTGACGAGCAGCGTGCCCTTCGCTGTCTCGAGCACGCCGGAGTCGCGGTCATCCGTCGGGCTGTCGAGCAGTGTTTGCGGCCACTGCCAGGTCGCGCCTTGATCGTGCGAGACCATCGCATCGACGCGACCGAACGGGCAGATATGGCCGTCGCGTCCGCCCGACCAGGTGACGATGAGATCGCCATTGCGCCGGCGCGCGACGGTCGGCCAGCCGTGGTACGATGCCGGATCGAGGCTGATCACGCGCGTGTCTTCGATGGTGATCGAGGGCGCGTCGGCGCCACGCGCGCGGAGGCCGATGGAAGCGGCAGCGGTGGCGACGCCGATCTGGCGGAGGAAGGTGACGGGAGGGAGGTGGGTTGTTCATGGGTGGGTTTGTTGGATGACTTCGCTGAGAGTGACGGGTTGTCCGCCGCGGCGTTTGCTTTCATCGGCGGCTTCCATGAAGGCGAAAAGCTCGATCGTCTCCTCGGCGCCCACCGGTGGCACGCCGGTCTGGAAAAAGAGCATGATCTGCCGGAGCAGCGAAGCGTAGCTGTCGCCGCCCGGCGCGGGCGAATCGTTGATGGCACCGAACACATTAAACCGCGCGCCGGTCGGCTCCTGCTCGGCAAACCCGGTGGAACCAAAGACCGTGACCTTGTGCGGAATCGCTTTCGTCCGCAGTCCGTGGAGCACGCCGAGACGGCCACCGCTCCAAGTTCCCGTGACCACATCGCTGTCCTGCGTGTGCGACCGCACCACCGATTCGCAGCCCTGCCCCAGCACCGCGAAGAGCGCCTCGGCCGGGTGAATCCCGTAGAAAAAAAGGTCCGGATGATGCGCGTCCAGATACGCGGGTCCGTATGAAATAGCGGACCGCACTTCGCCCACGTCGGCGCGTTTCAGGGCGGCCATGCTTTCGTAGAAGCGATACGAGGAAGCGCTGAAGACCGGGACGCCCGCTTCCTTCGCGAGCCGGAAGATCTCGATCACCTCGCGCAAGGAACTCGCGAGCGGCTTGTCGATGAAGACGGGTTTCTTCGCGGCGAAAACCTGGCGCGCCTGATCGAGATGCGCGCGGCCGTCGAGGCTGACGATCAGCACGGCATCGACCTCGCTGCAAAGCTGCTCGATCGAAGGGAGCAGCCGGATGCCGAACTCCCGCTCCAGCGTGGCGGCGTAACCTTCGACCCGATCGACGCTCGCGGGCATGTCGGGGCTGAAAGTTTTCACCGCGGCGACGATCCGGCCGCCGGCAACGTGGTCCGGCAGGGCAGCGTCATTGAGTGCCCGGGTGAAGGCGATGCAATGCGAGGTATCGAGACCGATGAGGCCGAGCTTCAGGTCCGAGGCGAGGGCGGGATTCATGGGGCGCACGGTCTTCTCCTGCTCGTTCTCTTGCTCCTGCTCTTGCTCTTTCCGTTGCTTCATTGAGCAAGAGCAAGAGCAGGACAAAGAGTAAGAAACTTCACTTCGTGATCGGCTGCGGGATGCGGAGGTAGGCGAAGAAGTCGCGGAGTTCCTGATCGCTGAGGCCGGTGAGCAGGCCTTCGGGCATGAGGCTCGCGGCGGCCGCGCGCAGCTCGCTGACTTCCGCGCGCGGGATGCTCACGTCCTGTCCGTCGAGGCCGCGGATCACGACGACCGCGCCGTCTTTGTCGATGACGAAGCCCGTGAGCGTGCGGCCATCTTTGGTCGTGAGGGTTTGGTTCACGAAGCCCTCGCGGATCTCCGCGCTGGGATCCACGACGCTGGGCAGCAGCGTGCCGAGGTCTTCGCGCTGGTAGGGCGTGAGGTCCGGACCGACGTGGCCGCCTTTGAAGAAGAGCGTGTGGCAGGCCGAGCAGCGTTGCATGTAGATCGCTTCGCCCTTGTAGGGATCGCCCGCGCCGGCGGCGACCACCGCTCGCAGCCGCGCCATCTCGGCGAGCGCGGCGGGTTTCGTGGTGCTGCCCGGTGCGGCGAGAAGTTTCTGCGCGAGGGCGGCGACCTGGGCGTCCGCGTGAGCGCGGAGCGCGGTCGCGGTCGCGGGCGGGATGGTGGATGGCGGCACGGCCCCGGAGTCGATCAGCTTGAGAAAAGCGAGCGTCCATGCGGTCCGGCTGGTGAGCAGCGTTTGCGCGGCGGGTTGGACCTCCCAGGGCAAGTTGGGATAGGCGGCGGCCACCTTGTCACCGATCGCCGGATCGCTGTAGAGAAGCAGTGAAGTAAGCGCGGCTTTCCGCAGCGCCGCGGGATTCTCCGCCACGACCAGACCCAGCAGCGCCGGGATCGATTCCGGCAACTTCACCTCGCCGAAGAGCCGCACGCAGAGCAGCCGTTCATCGAGCTTCGCCTTCGTATCGGGGATCACCTTGAGCGCAGCTTCCACTGCGGCGGGTTCGCGCAGCCGCACGCGGAAATGCTGCGGGCCGAAGCCGCCCTTCGCGAGCGCGGCGAGGAGTTCGTCGGGCAACGTCGGCAGCGCGCGGCCCTTGAACGCTTCTTCGAATCCTTCCATCAGCTTCGGCCGGACTTCCGCCGGAGCGACCTCGAGCAGCCGCGCACAGGTGAGCAGGTCGGCCCGCAAACCGGTCGTGGCGAAGCGGCGCATGAGCCGTCCGGCGATGTGCTGCTGCGCCATCTTTGAATCCCAGGGCAACGACGCGATCACCGCGTCGCGCTCGGCGGCGCAGCGCGATTCCAGCGTCCACCAGCACATCAGCGGGATGTAAGGATCGGCGGCATCGGCATCGCGGCGGAGGAGCGCGGCGACCAGCGGGAGCGCCTGCGCGGATGGGAGCCGGCGGGCCGTCGAAGCGACCTGGCAACGCACTTCGGGATCGGGCTCGCTGAGCACCAGCCGTTTCACAGCGACGGCGAATTTTTCCGGAAGCGTTTTCGTGTCGCCGAGCAGCCGCACCGCCCACGTGCGGACCGCGGGCTCGGGGTGTTCCAGCGCGCTGAGCGCGATCGCTTCATCGAGCACCTTCATTTGGTGCAACGCCCAGAGTGCTTCGAGCGCCGGATGTTCCGCGGGGTGGCGGAGCAATTCACGCAGCGGCGCGATCATCGCGGCGTCGCGTCGTTCGCCGAGCAGGCGGACCGCGGTCTGCCGATGCCACCGATTCGGATGGCTGAGCGTTTCGAGCAGTTGCGCGCTCGTGCGGCCGGCGAGATTCGTGTCCGTGTTCAGCGGCAGATCCTTTCCGCGAATGCGGTAGATGCGCCCGGTGCCCGGATCGATCTGCCCCTGGTAGTTTTGCCCGTGGGCGATGTACTCTTCGTAGAAATCCGCGACGTAGATCGAGCCGTCGGGCGCATTCGCGAGGAAGACCGGGCGAAACGACGGGTCGGCCCCGGCGAGTGCCACGGCGGAGTCGCTGGTCTCAAACGTCGAGCCAATCGGATAGCGTTCGCCGACGACGACATTGCGATGCAGTGGGTCCGCGCCAAAGAAGCGGCCGAGATAATTCGAGGGCATGGCGTTCCCCTCCGCGACGATCGTGGCGTGGCGGAAACGCGTGATCGGATTGCGGCTCTTCATCAGCTCGAGATTGCCGAACGCGTAGGGATTGGTCGGCGGGCCGAACTTTCCCGGATCGACGCCTTGCTTCAAAAAAATGCCCTCCTGGATGTAGTGCCAGCCAAAAGTCGTGCCGCCATTGTGCCCCGAGTAGAGGCGGCCCTCGGCATCGAACTCCGCCTCGAATGCGTTGCCGCCGCCGTCGGCGAAAATCTCGTAGATCTTCGTCTCCGGGTGATACCGCCAGGCCATCACGCCCTCATGATAGACGCCGGTGAAGCCCGCCGGATCGACACCGGGCCGCACCACGCGGCTCGTGGTGGTGCTGCCTTGCACGCCGTAGAGCCAGCCGTCCGGTCCCCACACGAGGCCATTCGCGACGGAGTGCGTGTCTTCGAGACCGAAGCCGGCGAGGCGCACTTCGGGATCGCGGTCGGGCACGTCGTCGCCATTCGCATCGGGGTAAAACATCAGATACGGCGTGTTCATCACCCAGAAACCGCCGTGGCCGCGGAGCGAAGCGTTGGCCATGTTCAGGCCATCGAGCACGATCTTGTGTTTGTCGAAGACGCCGTCGCCCTTCGTCGATTCATGGACGGAAATGATGTCCTGCCCGCGGTCGTGATTCGGCGGTGCGGGCGGCGCACGGTCGTATTTTCCGCGGTAATATTTGTCGCGGCTGAGCATCTTCACCCCCGCGGGATAGGGATACTGCCGATACTGCGCGATCCACAGGCGCCCGAGTTCATCGAAGCTGAGATGCGTGGGTTGCGCGACGAGCGGTTCGCTGATCAGAAGATCGACGGCGAGGTCGCTGGCCGTGGTCATCTTCGCGAGCGACTCCGCGGGCGGCAGCTTCGCACCGGGCATGGTCTCGGCATTGCGCGCGAGCGGCGTCGAGGAAGGGCGGAAGCCGGCTTCGGTAAAAAAGGCGACGGTCGGCTGCGCGGCCACTGGCTTAAGATCGCCGGGCGCGGGTTCGCCGGTGCGCGTCTCCCATGTGCCTTCGAGCAGGAGCTCATCGAAGTAGCCGGCGAGGATCGGTGTCATCGGGATTCCGCCGCGCGCGGCTTCGTCGCTGAGTTGGAGCACGAGGACGTTGAAGACCTTCTTTTCGAGAATGCCTTTCGGCACTTTGAATCGGCGGCGTTGTCCTTCGGCGAGCGCGCTGCCTTCCGCGATCTTCCCACCGTTGAGCCAGATGGAAAATGGTCCGCGAATCCCGCCGACATTCACCGTGATCGAGTCGCGCCAGAGATCCTTTTCCACCGGCGTCACCATGTTATCTGGCACCCGGATAAAGCAACGATACCACGCCGCCGCCCTGGCCGGCGCGGACGGCATCGGGGTCGCCTGCCAGTCGGCCGCCGAGGCGGCGAACGCGAGACAAACCAAGGCGCACGCACCGATGGCGTATGGGTGAAAACGGGGGGGCATGATCATAAGGAAACGGGGGGCGCGGCGCTATGGAGTTAAAGCCGCGCGCGCCGCCAATCGTTAGCGGATTTGCCTCGCTGCCACAGCCACGGCGCCGCTTTCCTTCCCGGCTTCCTTCGGGCAGATTTCGTCGATGAACGCCTCCCTCCGCGTCTCCCGCCGTCACTTCCTGTTCACCACCGGACTCGCCGCGCTCTGCCCGCCGCTCCACGCGACCGAGGCCGAGCCGATCATCGATATTCACCAGCATACGAGCTACCTCGCGCGCGCCGACGAAGATCTCATCGCGCACCAGCGCACGATGGGGGTGACGAGCACCGTGCTGCTGCCCGCCGGCTCGGTGGTGAGCCGCCCCTCGACCCACAACGGAAAATCGAACGGCCTCGCCGCGCGGGCGGGCGGAAACGAGTCCGTGCTCGCCGTTGCGGGGGCGCATCCGGGTTTCGTATTCGGCGCCAATGAGGTGACGGATCTCGACGGCGCGACGACGGAGATCGAACGTTTCCTCCAACGCGGGGCGAAGGTGATCGGCGAACAGAAGTTTGGCGTGGAGTGTGATTCGCCCGAGAGCGAGCGGATCTATCGGCTCGCGGAAAAGTACGGCGTCCCGGTGCTGCTGCACTTTCAACACGCGACCTACAATTTCGGCATCGAGCGTTTCGACAAAGTGCTCGCGCGGTTTCCAAAGGTGAACTTCATCGGACACGCGCAGACCTTCTGGGCGAACATCGACGCGGCCCACCCGGACCCGAAGATCTTGTACCCAAAAGGGCCGGTCACTCCGGGTGGCATCACCGATCGGCTGCTCCGCGACTTTCCCAATATGTATGGCGATCTCTCCGCCGGCTCCGGTCTCGGCTCGCTGACTCGCGACGAAGCGCAGACGCGCGCATTCCTCGACCGGCACCAGGACAAGCTGATGTTTGGCAGCGACTGCCCCGACGCGGTGGGCAGCGGCAAGGAATGCACGGGCGCGCAGATCCTCGATGCCGTGCGCCGGCTCGCGGGCTCGAAGCAAATCGAGCGGAAGATTCTCTTCGAAAATGCGAAGCGTGTGTTTCGCCTCTGAAACGAATTCGCCCAGCGCGGCAGGATCTGCGTCTTATTCTCCGAGGAAGATAATCGGCCCGGCCACCGTGGCCACGCCACCCGCCTGCTCGATGCTGATCGCGAATTTGTCGGCGTTCTCGATGAGTTGATCCGGCTTGAAGGACACGCGGGTCGGGCCCTTGTCAGCCACGGTCAGGATGCCGCCGCTGACCGGCGCGGGATATTTCGGGTCGATGACCCAGAGCTGGTAATCCTTGCCCGTGGCCGGCTTCGGCAGGTTCGCGAGTTTAACCACCCCGCGCTGTTCCACCGGATCCCAGACGAGAGTCACACCGGCCTTGGCGAACTCGGCCGCCTGCGCATTGAGCGTGGCGATCTTCACTTCGGCGAGCGCGTGCCGTCCTCGCAGCTTCACGACTTCGTCGCGGAGTTCCGCGATTTGATCCATGTGCGTGGACCTCTGCGATTGGAAAAAGAGCACCTGTTCGGCGAGCCGGGCTGCCTGGTCGCGGCTGGTCTGCGCGGCGGTGAATGCCCGCGCCAGTTCGCCTTCGGCCTTGTGGACCTCGGCGCGCCAGCGTTGGCGCTCGATGGAGAGCACGACACAGGCAATGGCGAGACCCGCGGCGATGGCCCACGGAATCCAGCCGGTCTTCCGCGCGGACGAGGATGCGGGCGCTGCGTTTTCGCCACGCGTGATGGCGAGGATTTTTTGCCTCAGGTGCGAAGGCGGGTGTTGCTGCGGGACCGCGTGAGTCAGGGCGCTCGCGGCCTCGGTCAATTCATCGACCAGCGCGCGGAGTTCGTGGTCGCTTTGCAGCCAGGCTTCGAATTCCTGCCGCGCGTCGCCTTCGAGGAAGCCGAAAATGTATTCGATCGCGAGATCGTGGCGCTGCTCGTCGATCATGGTGCCTCCTTCAAAAACTCGCGGAGCCGGAGCAGACCGCGTCGCACCCGGGCCTTGATGGTGCCGAGCGGGGTAGCCAGCTTCTCGGCGATTTGCTCGTGGGTGTAGCCGCTGAAGAACGCCAGTTCGACGGCCTGCTTTTGATCGAGCGGAATCTGCCCGAGCGCCAAGCGGATGAGTGCCTGCCGCTCGTGCATCGCGGGTGCGTCGGCCGAGCGCGAATCGCTTGCGGTCGAGAGCATCGGCTCGGCGGATGCCTTCTCCACAATGCGTTCACGGCGCTGGCGGGCCCGCAAGCGGTCGATTGCCTTGTGACGAAAGATCATCACCGCCCAGGTGAATGCGCTGCTGCGAGCCGGGTCGTAGGTCGTCGCGCGACGCCAGATGTGGGTGAAGCCTTCCTGCAGGATGTCCTCCGCTTCCGTTTCGTCGCGCACCATTTTCAGGATCAGGGAATAGAGGCCGGGGGAGAAACGATCGTAGAGTCGCGCGAAGGCAATCTCGTCACCGGTCGCCACGCGGACGAGCAAGTCCGCATCGAGCCGCCGTTCAGCGTCATTAGGAGTCATGCCTTGGCGGACGGGTTGAACCGGGAAAAATTGGGTGCGGCCAGCCAGCTCACAATGGCGCGAAGTTGTGGAGAGGAGAGGTGGAATGCAAGCATCGAGCACCTAATTAAGACGCGCGCGATCCATGTCGGGATGCGTGGAAGAGGGAAGCCTAAATTATAGAATCTATAATTCAGGCATGACCGCTGCTTAATGAGTTTGCATGATCTCGATTTCTCACGCGGCTTCCGAACTGGAACACGACGACACCGACGTGCATCCGGCTGCCAGCCCGAGCTGCTACTCGCTCACGATCTTCACGCAGCGGTGGAAAGAGGTGCGCGACTTCTACGCCGATATCCTCAACGCGCAAGTACTCAGCGAGCGCGCCGACCGCTATTGCGAGATGGAGCTGGGCGGGCTCCCGCTCTGCCTCCGGAAATGCGAGCACGGCGAGATGGTCAGCTACTTTCACATCTACATCTCGATGAAGAATCGGGACGGGGTGCTCGCTGAATTGCGCCGCCGCGGCATCATCGTGACGACCGTCGGGCCTTACACCAATTTCCGCGACCCGGAGGGCCGGGTGATCAAACTCTCGGAGGAAAAGACACTCGTTTCCTGAGGCGGGTTGGGCGGGTCCTCGGGAGCGCTATGGCTTTTCCCGAGCCCGCCCAGCTCGCCCGATCCCGGGAACGATCCGCTCTGCGCCGGCGTAAATATTCAGCGAGCGGCCGCGCACAAATCCGGCCAGCGTCTGCGCGCTCTCGTGCGCGAATTCCACGGCGAGGCTGGTCGGCGCCGAGATCGCCGCGACCACGGGAATGCCGGCGGCGTGCGCCTTTTGCATCATCTCAAATGAAACGCGCCCGCTGAGCAGAACGATGTGCCCGTGCAGCGGCGTGCGGTGATCGAGCAGCGCCCAGCCGAGGAGCTTGTCGAGGGCGTTGTGCCGGCCCACGTCCTCGCGGGCGGCGAGCAGTCTGCCTTTGGAGTCGAAAAGTGCGCAGGCGTGGAGGCCGCCGGTTTTTTGAAAATCCTCCTGCGTGCGGGCGAGGAGACGCGGCAGGGAGAGCAGGAGCCGGGCGGTGATCCGCAGATCGTCCGCGAGCGGTTTGCGGCGCTTGATCACGGAGTCGATCGTCGCCTTGCTGCACACGCCGCAGCTCGAGGAGGTGAAGACGTGGCGGGTGAGCTTGTCGAGTTCCGCAAGCTCGGGGCGTGCGAGCGCGGCATCGACGGCGTTCCCCTTGCCCGCGCCGGCTGGCGCGACGCAGCTCGTGATATCGAAGAGGTCTTTCGCAGATTTGATCACGCCCTCGGTGAGGAGAAAGCCGGCTGCGAGTTCGCGGTCGTGGCCGGGCGTGCGCATGATCACGGCGATGGAGCGGCCTTCCACACGCAGCTCGAGCGGCTCCTCGATGGCGAGCGCGTCGCTCGTCTTCCCGCCGAGGCGTCCATTCGCGTAACGCTGAATCGCAGCGGAGTGGATCATGCGGCGGGGATCACGAGGCCACCGCCGCGAGCACGGCGGCGAGATCGGAGAGGTCGTCGAAGACGAAGTCAGGTTGATGAGCCGCGAGTTCGGCGCGGGTGAATTTTCCCGTGGCGATGGCAATCGCCTTTGCCCCGATGGCGCGGGCGCAGGTGATGTCGTGCGGGGTGTCGCCGAGGACGAAGATCCGCTCAGGAGGAAACTCGAGGCCGTGTTTTTCCCGAGCCCGCTCGCGTGCGAAGGGACCGAGTTGATTGCGGTCGTGATGATCGTCGGCATAGGCGCCAAATTCGAAAAAATGCCAGACGCCGTAGTGCATGAGCTTCAGCTCAGCCCCGCGGGCGACATTGCCGGTGAGCAGCGCGAGCACCATCCCGGGCCGGGGCTTGAGGGCTTCGAGGAGCGTGAGAATGCCGGGAAGCAAACGGCCCTCGGTGCGGGAAAGTTGATCGGCAAGGTGACTTAGATATCCGTCCACGAACGCGGCGATATTCTCCGGCGTTTCCGCGAGTCCATGCGTGCGCAGCATTGCACGCGCGATGCCGGAGTCAGTCCGCCCGGCGATCTCGACATTGCGGAGATCGTCATCGATGCCAAAGCGGTCGCGGAAACCGAGCCGGAGCGCGCGTTCGCCCGCACCGCCCGAGGTGATGAGCGTGCCGTCGATGTCGAAGAGCAGGAGCGTTTTTTGCACCACGCGAAGAGCCTGCCGGCAGCGCCCGTGCGGCGCAAGTCGCGCTCGCTGGCGGCATCTGCTAACACCGGTGCGAATGAACCCACGCACCGCGATCCAGACCGCCGCGCTCATCGCGTTGCTGGCAAAACTTGCATGCGCGGCGCTCACACTCGGCACGAACGACGCCGACGCCTTCTACAATTTCGGGCGCTTCATCTGGGAGCACGGCCTGCTTGCGCAATATCGCGCGACGCCGGAGTTCAATCACACCCCGGCCATCGGCGGGTATTGCGCGCTGATCTTCGGCCTCGGGCACGGTCTCGGGTTTCCTTTCCTCCTCCGGCTCCCCGGCATCCTGGCCGACTTTGCGGTCGTACATGCGTTTCTCCGCTGGCGCGAAACGACTGGCCAGCGGCCGTCCTGGGCGCTGCTGCTGCTCGCACTCAGCCCTGTGAGCCTGATGATTTCAGGCTTTCACGGAAACGTGGACTGCGTGCTCGTCTGGCTGCTCGTCGTCGCCGCGCTCGAGTGCGGCGCGGGCCGGGCGGCTTGGTGCGGCCTTTGGTTCGGCCTTGCGTGCAATGTGAAAGTCATCCCGTTGCTTGTTGCGCCGGTCTTTTTTTTCCACTGGCTGGCGCGGAGAAATGCGCGCCCATTTTTTCTCGCGGCCTCCGCGACGATCCTCGCTGGCTGGTCGTTTCCGATCCTCGCCATCCCCGAGATTTTCCTGCGGAATGTCCTCGGCTATAGCAGCAATTGGGGCGGCTGGGGCATCACCTACTGGCTCAGCCAGACCGGCGCGGCGGCGTTCGCACCCGCCGGCTTCAGCGGACTGACCCCGGCTCAACTCACCGTCATGGCCGGGTTGAAAATGATCATCGTTTCCGCCGCGCTCGGGATCGCCTGGCGGCAGCGTACCCTCGCGCCGACGCAGGTCTTCTCGACGCTCACTTTCGTCTGGACCGTCTTCTTCGTTTTCGCGCCCGGCGTGGGTGCGCAATACCTCGTCTGGTTCGCGCCGTTCCTATTCGTTCACGC
>JANOAZ010000165.1:0-21110 GCA_031411395.1 Chthoniobacteraceae bacterium | reverse complement strand
CACCGTGGGACATTGCCGAGAGGCGCGGCGCCTGCCTAGAGTCCGCGCATGAGCAGCGGTGAAACAAACAGCTTCAACTTTGCCAGCGACGTGATGGAGCGCTGGGCGACACTCCGCCCTCACGACCATGCGCTCTGGTGTGTGGAGGAAGGCGGCGGGGACGGGCAGCGGTTCACTTTCGCCCAACTCGCTGAACAGTTCCGGCGCGCCGCGCATTTCTTTCACACGCTCGGCTTGCAGCGCGGCGACCGCGTGCTGGTGATCCTGCCGCGCGTGCCCCAGTGGTGGTTCGCGATGCTCGGCCTGACGAAGCTCGGAGCCGTGCCGATCCCCGGCACTGTGCTGCTCACCGCAAAGGATATTCGTTACCGGCTCGAAGCCGCGGAGGTGGCCGCCGTCATCACGTCCGGTGAGATCGCCGGGCGCATGGAGGATTTCACCGGGATCAAGATCGTGGCCGGAGATGAGTGCGCGGGATGGATGGATTTCGACGAAGGACTCCGCGCGGCGCGCGCCGATTTCGAGCCGGCGCCGACGCGTGCCGACGATCCGGGGATCATCTACTTTACCAGCGGCACGACCGGCCAGCCGAAGATGGTCCTGCATACGCAGGAGAGCTACGGACGCGGCCATCGCGTGACCGGGGAGCAGTGGCTCTGCTGCGGGCCGGACGACATCCACTGGAACCTCGCCGACAACGGCTGGGCCAAGGCTGCGTGGTCGAGCCTCTATGGTCCGTGGCAGATGGGCGCGTGCATCTTCACGATCGATTCGCGCGGGAAGTTCGACGCTGCGGCCGCGCTCCGGACGCTCGCGCATTACCCGATCACCACCTGGTGCGCGCCGCCCACGGCGCTGCGGCTGATCGTGCGGGAAGATCTCGCGGCGTATCGTTTCCCTCATCTGCGCCACTGCGTCAGCGCCGGCGAGCCGCTCAATGCCGAGGTGATCGAAACATGGAAGCGAGCCACGGGGCTGACGATCTTCGAAGGCTACGGCCAGACGGAAACCGTGGTGCTCATCGCCAATTGCCTCGCCCGCGGCGATGAGGTAGCGCCGGGCTCGATGGGCTGGCCGGCGCCGGGCTTCGAGGTCGCCCTGCTCGACGAAGCGCTGCGCGAAGTGCCGGATGGCGTCGAGGGTGAAGTCGCCGTGCGCATCGCGCCGCGCCGGCCGCTCGGTCTTTTCCGTGAATACTGGCGCAACCCGGAGGAGAATGCGGCGCGGTTCCGCGGCGACCACTATCTCACGGGCGACCGCGCCACACGCGATGCGGAAGGCCGCTATTGGTTCGCCGGGCGCGATGATGACATGATCAAGAGCGCGGGCTATCGCATCGGGCCGTTCGAGGTGGAGAGCGCGCTGGTGGAACATCCCGCGGTGCTCGAGGCCGCCGTGGTCGGCAAGCCCGACGAAGTGCGCGGCGCGATCGTCAAAGCATTCGTGGTGCTGCGCAAAGGCGTGACCCCCAGCGAGGCGCTTGCGGCCGAGCTTCAGGAGCACTGCAAGTGCGTGACGGCACCGTACAAATACCCTCGCGAAATCGAGTTCATGGATGAGCTGCCAAAAACCGTCAGCGGCAAAATTCGTCGCGTGGAGCTGCGGCGGCGGGGGTAGGATTGACATGGCCGAACAAGACGGCGCTGCGGGCGGTCCAAATTCCGATATGGCAAAGACCATTAACGGTAGTCCCCCTTCGTGGGCGCGGTGCGCGAAAAAGGCTATCGCGTCACCCAATGGAATAAAACCGGTGGCAGAACGGGAGAAAGCAGAAGGCAGTCTCGGTTCTCGATTTCAAAAAGGCGGGATGGAAGCGACTATCCGGTTTTTGCCGATCAGATGCGTGCCTTGTTGCGATACGCCTTGATGCCCCGCCCACAGATTATCACTCCCGATCGTGCCCGAGCATGCAAGGGATATGCCCTGGCACTCGCGGCGAGCGCCGCGGCCGTGGCGCTGCGCTCCGTTTTCGACCCAGCGCTGGGCGAGAGTTTCCCGTTCGTTTTTGCCTTTGGGGCGATCGCCGTCGCGGCAGCCTACGCGGGCTGGAAGCCGGCTCTGCTGGCGGCGGTCGCTAGCTATCTGGCCGTGGACTGGTTCTTCACCCCGCCGCGGTTTGCCTTCTCTCCGCTCAACGGCTCCGGACTCGTCGCGCTTCTGAGCTTCGGGACGACTGGCGGGATCATCATCGCGATGGCGGAGATGATGCGGCGGGCGGAGCGGCGCGCTCGAGTGAATGCGCTCACGTTGGAAGAGGAGCGCGAGCGCTTGCGCGTGACGATCCAAAGCATCGGCGACGCGGTGGTGGCGACGGATGAGGCGGGCGGCGTGACGTTCCTCAATCCCGTGGCGGAGCGCCTGAGCGGGTGGAGCGATGCGGAGGCCAAAGGGCACGCGATCACGGAGGTGCTCCTGTTATTCCACGAAGAAACGGGAGATCCGATGCTCAACCCAGTCGAACAGGTGCTGCGGGAACGGGTGGTGGTCGCAATGGCCAATCATACGGTTCTGCGGCAGCGCGGGGGCGGCGAAGTCCCGATCGAAGACTCCGCCGCGCCGATCCTCGCGCCGGATGGCTCGCTCCGCGGCGCCATTATCGTCTTCCATGACGTGTCGGACCGACGCCGACGTGAGCGTGCGCTGCGCGATGCGGAGTGGCGGGCGCGAACCGCGCTGGAGGTGGTGGGTGCCGACGCCTGGGTCTGGGACGTGAAAAGCGACCGGGTCTTTGGTGATGAACTGCTTGCAAAGACTTTCGGCGTGTCGCTCGAACGCTGCCGGGCGGGGGAGCCCATCGCGAGCTTCCTCGCCGCGATCCACGCGGGAGATCTGCCGAGCGTCGACGCCCGCCTCAAACGCTCGTTGGAAACGGGCGAACCCTTTCAAGCGGAGTATCGTGTGCGCGCCATTGACGGCACGGAGCACTGGATCGACGGGCGCGGCCGGATCGAGCGCGATCAGGAAGGCTCGGCAATCCGGCTGAACGGTGTGCTCATCGACATTACCGAAAGGCGCCTTGCCGAAGTGCAACTCCGGGTTAGCGAGCAGCGCTCCCGCGCCATCGTCAATACGGCCATCGACGGTGTGATCCTGATGGATGCTCGTGGCTTGATCGTGGATTGGAATCCAGCTGCGGAGCAAATCTTCGGGCGGGGACGGGACGAAGTGATCGGTGAGGAACTGGCAGCGCAAATCATTCCGGAGCGATTTCGAGAGGCCCACCGCCGGGGGCTGGCGCACTTTCTGGCAACGAGAGAAGGACCCGTGCTCGGGCGGCGCCTGGAGTTGTCGGCGATCCGGCGCGACAGCACGGAATTTCCCGTCGAACTCTCGATCAATTCATTGCCGCTGGCCGACGAGGCCATGTTCGTCGGCTTCATCCGCGACATTTCGAAGCGGAAAGCTTCCGAAGCGGATTTGGCCGAGCGTGCACGGCTGGCTGCACTGCGCGCCGACATCGCCTCGCACCTCGCGTCCTCCGTCGAGCAGGCGGAGAGCCTGTATGGCTGTTGCGAATTGCTCGTCCGGCACCTCGACGCGTCCTTCGCGCGCGTCTGGGTGCTCGACGAGAGCGAGAACGTGCTCGTGCTGCGAGCCAGCGCCGGGCTTTACACGCACCTCGACGGACCTCACAGCCGCGTGCCGGTGGGCCAGTTCAAGATCGGCCGTATCGCGCAAAGCCGCCGCGCGCACCTCACGAACGACGTCACGCACGATCCGAATATCTCCAACCCGGAGTGGGCGGCGCGCGAAGGAATGGTCGCCTTTGCCGGTTACCCGCTCATCGTCGATGCGCGTCTCGTTGGCGTCGTCGCGCTCTTTTCCCAACAGGCGCTGTCCGAAGCAGTGCTGGGCGATCTCGCGCCGATTGCCGATTCCATCGCTGTCAGCATCGAACGCCGCACTGCCGATGCCGCGCTGCGGGCCGAGAAAGAGCGCGCCGAAGTAGCCTCGCGCGCCAAGGACAATTTCCTCGCCGCGCTCTCGCACGAACTGCGCACTCCGCTGATGCCGGTCCTCATGACTGCGAACTCCCTCCGCGACGACGAAAGGCTTCCCGAAGATGTCCGCAGCAGTCTGGGGATGATCGAGCGCAACATCGCGCTGGAAGCCCGGCTGATCGACGACTTGCTCGACCTCACCCGCATTGCCAAGGGCAAGCTGTCGCTGCGCGAAGAGACGTGCGATGCCCACTCGCTGCTCAGCCTGGCAGTGGAAATCGTGCGCGACGAAGCGCGCGAGAAGCCGATCACCTTGGATCTCGACCTCGCCGCTCGGAAAACCGGTCTGCGCGCCGACCCGGCCCGGCTCCAACAGGTCTTTTGGAACCTCCTCCGCAACGCGATCAAGTTCACACCCGCAGGAGGCCGGATCACCATTAGCACTCGCGATGAAACCGACGGACGCCTGCACATCGAGGTGCGAGACACAGGCATCGGACTCCCGGCCGATGCATTGGAGTCGATCTTTCGGCCCTTCGAACAAGCCGGCCGCGAAAACAACCACCAGTTTGGAGGACTAGGGCTCGGGCTCGCCATCGCGCGCGCCATCGTGGACCTGCATGGCGGGGTATTGACTGCGCACAGCGAGGGCATTGGCAAAGGCGCGACCTTCGTCATCGAAATGCCTGGCGCCGGCGAACAGCCCACAGGTGTCGATCCCCGCGCCGCTGCAGGCGAGCAATTCGGCGCTGACGCAGGGCCGGTAGCGCAGGCCGCGCTTCGCTTGCTCGTGGTTGAAGATCACGAGCCGACATTGACCGTGCTCCGTCGGCTCTTGACCCGCGCGGGCCACCAAGTCGTCGCGGCCGATAGCATCGCCGCCGCCCTTTCCGCCGCTGCCAAGTCCATGCCCTTCGATTTCGTCATCTCAGACCTCGGCCTGCCGGATGGCACAGGACTCGAACTGATGTTGAAGCTTCAACTCCTCCAGCCCGACTTGCGGGGAATCGCACTTTCGGGCTACGGCATGGATGAAGACTTGCGTCGTTCCCGCGAATCGGGCTTCGACGCTCATCTCGTCAAACCCGTGGACATCCAACAACTCACTCGCACGCTACGCGAATTGAGCGGTCGAGCTGACGAACGTTAAGGCGGGTGGCCGGACGTCGAAGAGGCGAACTCTTTCGTGGCGCAGTTTCATTTTTGTGCCCGCAGTTCGGCGTTTCGCGGCGGGGGATTTGCCGGTAGTGGAAGGGGACGATGGTCCCGATTACCGAACGATTTCTCTCCGATGCCGGCGGCTGGCAGGCGCTGAAACAGGCGCGGTCTCTGCATGAGATGGGGCGGGTGCTGGAGGTGAGCTACGATCCGCCGCTGCTCCAGGGGCGGGTGAGGGAAGGGGAGAGCGAACTGAAGTCGGGGCTGCGGATTCTTTCGGCGTCTAAGGTGGAGAATCTTTGCACCTGCCGGCAGTCGCGGCGGGATGGAATGATCTGTGCGCATTCGCTGGCGCTGGGTTTGGCGTGGATCAAGCCGAAGCTGGCGGCCGCCCCGGTGACGGCGAGATCGGCGGAGACCGTGAATGTCGCATCGAATGAGCCGGCGCGGCCGCTGCCCCCGGCGCCTCGCTTTGCGCTGGCGTTGGAGGGGTCGCTGAATCACCTCACGGCGCGGCTGGATGCGGTGTATGCGGAAAACCGGGTGACGCTGGCGGCGGGGGCGGAACAGGGGCACCGGCATTGGCCGGCGGAGAATGCGGCGGCGGAGCGGTTGCGGCGGGCGGGGTTTGCCGGACCGGGGGCGGATGGGCAGTGGGTGTTAAAGACGGAGCCGCGGATTCTGGCGTTCTTCGCCACGGAATTGCCGCGGCTGCAGCAGGCTTGGGAGGTGACGATCGGGGAGCGCTTCGAGTACGTGACGCGGGACGTGGAGCGCATCCAGCCGCGGCTGGAAATCCGGAGTTCGGGGGAGACGTGGTTCGATCTTTCGGTGGAGTTGGCGACGCCGGGCGGGGAGCGGTTTTCGGCGGTGGAAATCCAGCGGCTGTTGCAGAGCGGGCAGAGTTCCGTGCGGCTGAAAAACCGGAAGCTCGCGGTTTTCGATCCGGGTCTTCTTACGGAGTTTGAGGAAGTGCTGCGCGACTGCGATCCGCAGCAAAAGCAGCCCGGCAATTACCGGATCGATCAGCGCCACGCGGCCTATCTCGCGGAGACGGCGGCGGACCGTGGAGCGACGCTGAATGCTCCCGCCGGATGGCGGGAATCGGCGGGTGTCTCGCGAAATCCCGGGCAATTGGTGCCGCCGGACTTGGGGGACCTCGATGCCGTCATGCGCGCCTATCAGAAGACTGGTGTCGCATGGCTCAAGTATTTGTCGATCAATGGGATGGGTGGGATTCTTGCGGATGAAATGGGACTTGGAAAAACGCTCCAGGCGCTTGCTTTCTTACGGCTCATCGGGGGGAAGTCGCTCGTGGTTTGTCCGTCGTCGCTCATCTTCAACTGGGAGCGCGAGGCGGCGCGGTTTGTCCCGCAGCTTCGCGTCCTCGCGATCGAGGGGGCGGACCGCGCGAAGCTCTTCGGCGCACCGCTGGCCGAGGCGGATTTAGTTATTACGAGTTACCCGTTGCTGCGCCGCGATGCGGAGCGATATGGCGCCGTCGAATTCACCGCCGCGATCCTCGACGAGGCGCAGCACATCAAGAATCCGGAGAGCCAGAACGCCCAGTCCGCTGGCACCATCCGCGCCCGCCATCGGTTCGCGCTGACCGGCACGCCGGTGGAGAATTCCGTCCGGGATATTTGGTCGCTGATGCATTTCCTGATGCCTGGCTATCTCGGCTCGCGGGTGGACTTCCGGGAGCGGTTTGAAAAGGAAATCGAGTCCCAGCCTGGCGGTCCGGCGCATCGTCGGCTGATCAAGCGGCTGCGTCCGTACGTCCTCCGCAGGACGAAACGCGAGGTGATCGCGGAGCTTCCCGAGAAGATCGAGCAGGTCGCCTTTTGCGAACTGAACGGGCCGCAGCGCGCGGTCTATACCGAACTGATGTCGGCGACCCGCCGGCAGGTATCCGAACTCGCCGGGAGAAAGGACCAGGGCAAGGCACGCATCCTCATGCTCACCGCACTGCTCCGGCTCCGGCAGGCGTGCTGCGATTTGCGGCTGCTCGGGCTGGCGGAAGGGGCCGAACCACCGCCTTCGGCGAAGGTGGAACTGCTCCTCGAACTGCTCAGCGAAGCGCTCGATGGCGGCCATCGCGTGCTGATCTTCAGCCAGTTCGTCTCGATGCTCACGATCCTCCGCGAGGCGCTGACGGCGGCGGGCACGGATTTCTGCTACCTCGACGGGCAGACGAAGGATCGCGCTGCCGAGGTCGATCGTTTCCAGACCGGGCAGGTCCCGGCGTTCCTGATCAGCCTGAAGGCGGGCGGCACCGGGCTGAATCTCACTGCCGCCGACACGGTGGTGCATTTCGACCCGTGGTGGAATCCCGCGGTGGAAGCGCAGGCCACCGACCGCGCGCACCGCATCGGCCAGGACCGCGTGGTGACCAGCTACAAGTTGATCGCCCGCGACACGGTGGAGGAGAAAATTCTCGCCCTTCAGCAGCGCAAACGCGCCGTGATCGACGCCACGCTCGAAAGTGAGCAACCGCTCATGGAAGGGCTCGGCATGGACGAGATCGCCGAGCTTCTGGCGTGAGTGCCGCCTAAACGATGAGGATGAACTCGTTCAGGAAGAAGTCGCGGGTCTGGCCGATGCTGTAGATGTCGCTCATCGAGAGCTTGTCGAGTGGGTAGGCGCCGCCGCCGACTTTGAAGGCGAGGATCTGTTCCGCGACGAAGCCGTAGATGTCGGTGTCTGTGTCTGCGGTGCCGAGCGCCTGGCCACCGATCTGGATGCTCGCGAGGCGCGAGACGACGCTGGCACTTCCGCCGGCGATCCGTTCGTCGTCGGCGCTGCCGAATTGCCCGTCGGCACCCGCGGCCACGCCGGCGATCAGGTTGCTGGCGATCCAGTCGCCCTTCACCACGACCTTGCCGATCTCCACGTCGGCATTGGTGGGCACGCCGGTGACATCGTAGCCCGCGACGATGTTGGAAAATCTCACGTTGCCGCCGACGGTCAGGCTCTTGATGGCGACCGCCTTTTTCTGGTCGGTGTTTCCGAGCAGGCCCTCGGCGCTGATGATCGCGCCGGCGATGTCGCCGCCGACTTTCAAGTTGCCGAGCGTCGCGTCGCTGATCACGCCGGTGTAGGAACCGAAGCCGAGCAGATTGCCCCCGATGGTCACGTCGCCGATCGCGCCGACGTTCCCCACCAACGGAGCCGCGGTGTAAACGGAGCCGGAATAGTCGCCGCTGCCACCGACCAGATCGGTGCCGATCTTCACGCTCTTGATCGCGCCGCGGCTCGCGATGCTGCCGGAGCCGGGGCCGCCCGCGCCGAGGACGCTGAATTTCACCGTGACCGCCCCGATCCCGGTCCCGCCCAGGATGTGGCCGCTGTTCTCGCCGACGCTCCCGGCGATGGTGCCGTTGACCGTGATGCTGCCGAGGAGGCCTTCGCTGCGCACGGAGCCGGAATTTTTGCCGTCGTCGCCGATCAGATCACGCCCGATTTTCGCCGTCTTGATGTCGCCCTCCGCATGCACCGAGCCGGTGTCATCCGCGGTGCCGCCGAAGATCGAGCCGCCGACGGTGAGCATGCCGAGCGTGCCGTCGATGCCGCCGGTGATGTGGATGGTCGCGCCGACAATGTCCGTCTTCACCGTGATGCTGGGGACCTTGCCGGCGAGGTCGGAAACGAGGCTCGCGCCGGTGATCGCGCCTTGCGTGGCGAGCCCGAAGATGCCCATCGACTGCACCGCGAGGCCGCCGATCGAGCCGTTGGCGAAGCCGAGCGGGTCGCCCGCGTCGATCTGCCCGAGGTCGCCGTCGATGGTGACTTTGCCGAGGTCGATGCCGGTGGCGTTGAGGTATCCAAGGCTGGCGTAACCATCGCTGCCGGGGATGCCCTTGAGCGGGACGGCGGTGAGCGAAAAGCTCGTCAGGTTGAATTCGTTCGGGTCATTGATCGCCGTGCCATTGAAAAGTTCGCCGGTGAGATGGACGCCGAGGAGTTGCAAGCCCCCGCCCGATTGGATGGTCAGGAAGTTGCGCGGGTTGAGCGTCCCTTTGCTCACTTTGATGGTGACGAGGTCGTTGTCGGGATCGAAGTAAAACGCGGACTTCCCGTCGGCAGCGATGAAGACCGTGTCGATAACTGCGCTGATGTCGCGGATGGGATTGGTGGTCGCGTCGCCGATGTCGCCCACGAAGGTCGCGGCGCCGGTGGGGAGATCGATGGTGTAGAGCGAGGACTGGCCGCCGACGGTGAGCGAGGCAAAGGCCGTCTCGCCCTCGGCGCGGGTCTCGATATCGAAGCCGACCTGATCGCTGGTGTCGACCCCGAGCGGGCCTGCAGCGACGAGCGTGCCGTTGTTCGGTGGGTTTTGGAGGTAGAGTTGGTCGGAGGCCGAGTCGATCCCGAAGAGGGTGGTCGTGTCCGTGCCCTGAAAGTTGTTCGTGTATGCCGAGCCGACGATGTGGCCCGATCCCCCACTGAGGTTCGTGTCGGTGATGGTCGATCCCGTTTCCACATTGACCCGCAGGTTCATCCCGGTGTCCGAGGTGATCCGCAGCCGGTCGGATACGGGGTTGAAATCCACGCTGAAGACGGCGCCGCTGAGCGCCGCAAAGGGATTGGTGAGATCCGCAGGATCGGCGGCGAGCGTCGAGAGCAGCGTCGCGGTGGCGTCTGGGTCGATGGTGTAAAGTTTGCCAGCGCCGGTGAGGCCGACGAGCTCGCCGGTCGCGGGGCGGAAGTCGATGCCCACCAGAGCTTCGCCCACGCCGAGGCCGGTGACTGGATTGGTCTCGAAGATGTCGGTCGGATCCCCGCTGTCGAAAGTCAGGAGGTTATTTGCATCGTCGATGGCAACGAGCGTCGCTGGAGCGATGCGGGCTTCGAGGATTTCGACGAAGGTGGGACGGCTGCCGAAGATTTTCATGGGGCGCCACAGTATGGGCAGACTGGGTCCTGACCACCCCGATTTGGTGAGTCGTTTCGATTCTCGCTCCGCGCCACTCAGGCCGGCTGGGTCTTCGCCGGCAGGCTCGCGAGTGCCGGAGGAAACCGCAACTCCGGCGTGCCGTCGAGGCGCTTGGAGAGGTCGATGGGATCGCCCAATTTCACCTCCGCGGGATCGACCTGGTAGTTCCAGACGTTGAACCAACTGAGGTCGGCGGCGCCGTAGAGCGTGGAGAAGGCGCACTCCACGGCATCGAAGCCGCAGGCGATGTGGATGCGGCCGATGCGCGCTACATTGAAACGGGCGTCGTAGGTATTCCACCGATGGCCAAAATAAACCTGAAAGTAGGCGTGGAAATCCATCGCGCCGCCTGCGTCTAAACACGCGACATCCGGTAAATGCCCGGTGACATAACGGGCGGGCAGATTGAAGCACCGGCAAAGCGCGATGGCGACGTGGGCGAAGTCGCGGCAGATGCCGAATCGCTGCGCCAGCACCTCGCTGGCGGTGGTGTGGGGGCTTCCGGATCCCCAGCGATACTCGATGTGTTCATGCACCCAATCGCAGATCGCCTGCACGCGCTGCTGCCCCTGTGGAATCTGGCCAAATTCCGCGAATGCGAAGTCCATCAAGCGATCGGAATCGCAATAGCGGCTCGGGAGCGTGTAGCGGAGCAATTCGGGAGTCATCGCTGCCACCGCCACGGGCTCGTCACTGCTGGTTCCTCGATGTTCGGGGAGCGCGGAAAGGGAGACGAATGCGTCGTGGCGCACGGTCGTTCGACCCACCGGGAGATCAAACCGCCGCACGATATTGCGGTGGACATCCTGATACTCCTCGACGGCGACTCCCGGGCAAAACTGCAATTGCTCACTATCAATACGCTGGGCCATGCCGAGGCGCGGTTGGATGAGCAGGACGATGTGGGTGGGATCGGTGGCTTCGTAGGCAAAGTCCACTCCGCAGCGAATCGTCAGGGAGCGGGCGTCGGTCGTCATGGCGCATCATAGCCGCCTTTCGCGTCGAGCCGTTACGAATTTGCGGAAAGGCTGGGCGTTCTGCCCGCAAAAGAAAACTTGCCGGACGGTGCCGCCCTTGTTTGATTCAGAACCCGTTTTTCGGAATGATGTCCTCTCTATGATGAAGAATGCTTTTGCTCCCGTGCTCTGCGCACTCACCGCGTTCGTTTCCCTGGAGGCGATGGCGCAGTCAGAGACGCAACCGCCGAAGCGGATCGAGATCGGCCAGCTCCCGCAGCAGTCCAAAATGATCGACGACGTCGTGGTGCCGGTGCCCAGCGAAATCTTCGGCGTGCTGGACAAACTCGGGAAACCACACTGGGCCGGGGTGCAGCGCACCGGGATGACCAACCTCAAGCCGATGGGCGACCAGGCGCAGATCGCGTTGCAGCTCGGGACGGTCATTGCCGAGGGTTTCATCGCCGTCGAGGCGGAGGACACAGTCGAAGTCAAAAACATCGGCAACGCCGTGCTCACCCTGAGCCGGGCATTGAGCGTGGAAAAGCAGGTGAAGGAACGCGCCAAGGCGATCACCGATTCGGCGGAGAAGAAGGATTGGGCCAATGTCCGCCGCGAACTCGACAAGACTCTGAACAGCGTGCGCGACGCGATGAATGCGCTGAAAAGCGAACAGCTTTCGCAACTCGTCAGCCTCGGAGGCTGGCTGCGCGGCACGGAGGCGCTGACCAAGGTGGTGTCGGACAACTTTACGAAGGACGGGGCCGAACTGCTCCACCAGCCGGTCCTGCTCGACTACTTTGAACGGCGTCTCGCCGGAATGCGGCCCAAGGTCAAAGCCAACTCAGTGGTGACCCGGGTTCAAAAGGGCATCCTCGAAATTCGCCCGCTCGTGGGGATCGAGGATGGGACGCAGATCTCCGAGAAGACGGTGAAGGACATCGGCAAGATTGCCGAGGAACTGGTGAAGACGATCAACTCCAAAGCCCCGTGATCCGGAGATTTATTTTTGTGAAACGCATTTTTGTTACCGCCCTTCTTTTGCTCTGCCTGGCAGCGCAACCCGCGCTCGCGACGATCGATGACGCGCTCTCCTTCGCCCTCGAGGCGGCCGATCCTTATGTGAAAGAAGGCTTCACCGTGCGGGAGGATTACTGGGGGGGCGATCTCGCGGTGAAGAGCACCAAGGCGATCGTTCACCAGCTATTCAAAGGCAACGAGTATTGGTTCTGGATGGGCACCGATACGAAGACGGCGAAAATTTCCGTCCACATCTACGACAGCGAGGGCAATCTCGCTGAGGTCGAAGCCTGGTCCAAGCCGCACTTCGCCGCCGCGCGGGTGGTGCCGAAAAAGACGGGATCTTATTACCTGATCGTCGAAGTGGAGAAATCACCGGAAGAGCGGACGACTTGGTCGTTGGCGTATGGGTTCCGGTAAGGGGAAACAGTTGAGAGTTGAGGGTTGAGAGTTGAGAGGCGCGCCCGCGTGATGCGGCCGCTCCACGGCATCTGATGGCTTTTCATCCTCTGCACTTCCCTCAATGAGCGAAGCCCAGACGTTGCAGTTTGAAAGCGGCCGCATCCTGCAGTCGCTCTACGCGAATGATCTCAAGCTGATCAAAGCGCTCGAGGATCAACTGGGGGTGAAGGTGACGACGCGCGAGGGTTGGTTGCGCGTGGAAGGAGAGCTTGCGCAGATTGACCAGGCGCGGCGCGTCTTCGAACAACTCGATCGCGCCCGGCAGAGCGGGCTTTCCATCCGCAAGCACGAATTCCTTTACGCGCTCCGCGGGGTCGCCGATCCCCTGGCCCAATCCAGCCTCGACGAACTGCTGGACACCAAGATCACGACCTCGTCCAAACGCCCGCCGATCGTGCCCAAGACGGGGGGGCAGCGCGAGTACCTGCGGGCCATCCAGACCTACGACATGGTCTTTGGAATCGGCCCCGCCGGCACGGGCAAGACCTACCTCGCGATGGCCATGGCCGTCTATGCGCTGAAGAAGGAGCAGGTGACGCGCATCATTCTCACCCGCCCGGCGGTCGAGGCCGGCGAGGCGCTCGGCTTTCTCCCCGGCGATCTCAATGAAAAGATCATGCCCTACCTGCGTCCGCTCTATGACGCACTCCACGACATGATCGAGCCGGAGGAACTCCAGCGGTACATTGAGCGCGGGGTCATCGAAATAGCCCCGCTCGCCTACATGCGCGGCCGCACCCTGAGCCGCGCCTTCGTGGTGCTCGATGAAGCGCAGAACACCACCACCGAGCAGATGTTCATGTTCCTCACCCGCCTCGGGCCGGACTCGAAGTGCGTGATCACCGGCGACCATACCCAGATCGACCTGCCCACGAACAAACGCTCGGGGCTCGTCGAGGCGATGCAGGCCCTGAAGGGCGTCGAAAATATTGGCTTCTGCCACTTCGCCGAACGCGATGTGATCCGGCACGAACTCGTCCAGTCCATCGTGCGCGCCTACCGCCGGCATCGCGGAGCCGCGGAGCCGGAAACCAAGCGTTAATTTTCCCGCCATCGAGGAAACCGCGCATCGGATAAACGAGCACCGCATTCCCGGGGAAAACACCCCTTCATGGGAAGCAGCGTTCTGTCTGGAGAGAGGGTGCTTCTCGTGAAGGGGAAGGAGCACTCCGTCAAGGGAAAGGAGCTCTCGCTCGCCGTCCCTTGATGCGCTCTTGAACCCTCCACCCTCCGGCACGCGACTTGAGCGCTTGCGCAGGTCCCAAAGAAGCTCTTGCAGAAGCCGGAAGCGCGAGCGCACCCGCCAGAAGCTTGACCGCGGATGCCAGAAGCTTGACCGCGGATGCCAGAAGGCTTTCCGCGGACAACAAAGAGGTTTCCGCACACCGCAAACGGTCTTCGGCAAACGACAAAAGGCTTTCCGCAGACGACCAGAGGCTTTGTGCAGACGACAAAAGGCTTTCCGTAGATCACAACTGGGGAGCTGCAAACGAGAAGCGGGCTTCAGTGGGCGTCAAAACCGCTTCTGCACACGACATGAAAGCTTCCGCAAATGGCGAGAGACCTTCCCGGAACCTCGATCACCTTCCTCCTTGGTGGCCATTCGACAGGCCGCGCGCTCCGTCGCTTCGCGCTCGGTAAATTTTGAGCGATTATCTTGACGGTGGGTGCGCCACACGCTTAATCCGCGTTCCGTGCATGGCGGTTCCATAGTAACGAAGTTGGGTTCGGCGTTCGGCGTTCGGCGTTCGGCGTTCGGCGTTCGGCGTTCGGCGTTCGGCGTTCGAATAGGGCGCGAGTCGGTTGGGCGCGTGGAAGTCAAGGCGTCCGGCGGTTTTCGCAAAACTCATGGGCGCGTTTCCATGGCGGGATGCGAGGGGCCAGGTCGTGGAAATCCCCGTGCCCCGGCGAGGCGCGGCTGCCGTCGTCAACGTCCTTTCGCTGAACCACCCATCCCTCCCTCTCCATCCTCATGAACTCGCTTCGTTTCCCCCGTTGGTTTCATTCACTCGCGTGCGCTCGTTGGGTTTGCCGTCTCTGGGTTGCCCTGCTCGGGACTGCGATTCTCGCCATCTTTTCTAACTCAGCGAAAGCCGACGATAGCCCGGCCTTTGCCGGGACCTCGCCCACTTTCGGCGGTGTGGCGTGGGTATGGTTGCGAGCCGAAGAGTCAGCGTATGGGCACACTGACTACTATTCCGGGCCGTCTGGAGCAGAGTTGACGGTCTCTGGCCTGCTGACAAACCTCCAGTCGTATTACGTGTCTTCCAATTCGAGCGTCAATGGATTCGTCGATTCTGGCACGTTCTATAACTCGGTGGAAGAGGAGTCGCTTGCCGGACAACCGCGGACAATTGAAAATGCGACTTACGCTGGCATCACGCGAACTATTTCCAGGTACTGGGCTCAGCCATACGCGGGGATGGTTACCACGTCTGTAGAGAGTTATGACTTTCTAACGATCTCGTTCGGAACGGACGGCATCGGCGAGATCACCGGAGCCCGAACGGGATTCGTCACCAATGGAACATACCTGCTGAATAGCAGTGAGCCGATCTCCAGCACCCCAGTCGCCGTTCCCGACCTCTTTGGGAATACCTATGCGTTCGGCGAGGGTTTTCTGGACACGAGATATTCCCGCGATGGGTCGTCGCAAACCTTGTCTCGTCTTCATTATAATGGACAAGCTGGCGCTGCCTTTTGCGACCTGGTCGGCCACGTTTCGGACGGCATTTTTACTGGCGGGCTTTCCGGCAATGATCCAGCCATCGGCAGTATTACCGGCTCGGTGACCATGGGCGTCTTTACCTGTCAAGCAACCCGGACTGCACCGTCGATCGCGCCCGGGTTTCTCTACCTCAATGGCAAACTCATCCGCTGGCAATCTGGAGAGATGGCCCAGGATGGAATGGTGACCGACCACTACTCGGGTTCCGGTTCGTCGTCGTCAATGCTGATCGTGGGGAACTTACAAGACACAGGATCAACCGAGACTAATGTTTTCATTACCAACCCTGCTGGTAGTGGCACCTTCGATCCGGCAACGCAGCAGTTTTCAGTGCCCGATCATTCCGTGCAGATTGCCACGGGCAACCGCAGTAATCCGATCTTTTCTTCCGCCCGATCTCTCTATGTGAACGGCAGCGAATACGTTTTTCACCAGGGGTTTTCTTCGGCCGAAGGCAGCCTCATCGATGAATATCGCCACGAGGGTCTCGGCCGGTTGACTCTTACCGCGCGGTTGCAGACCGTGGATATTGCCGTCGCTCTTTCGTATCAGGAAGCGGGATATACCGGGATCTATGCTTCGCCGTGGTTTGCGATGAGTGGGGGCGTGACGGTCAATGAGGCGATTCCAGGAGCACCCGCGGCATTTTGGATTGATGGAAGGCTCTATTATCGGGAACAACTCAATGGCCCGACCTACAATGACCGTTCCAACCGCCGCTGCACGCTCTCCGGCATCGGTGGGAATTCTTCCCTTTCCGGGAGCGATGGCGTTCTGAGTTACACTGGTTCCATGGGAGGGTTCGCCGGTCTCTTTCCGGTCGAGTTCTCCGATGGCAGCGTCCGTCTCGGCTGCGCAGCCACCGCCTCCGGGCAGGCCCAAATGAGCGCCCAGATGCGCCCGTCTTTGCTGCCACCCGCGCTCGCAGTGCCGCAAGCGACAAATCCGTGGAGATTTCTCGGGACCATCGGTGGCGTGGAGAACGCCACGGCGTATTACGCCGATGCCGGCCCGACGGTCAGTGAAAACATTGGTTTCAACTTCGACAAATCCAAGATTCTCGCCATCGATCCCCAAAGCGGCAGCGTGACGTATTGGAACACCACAGGCGGGCTGACGATCTGCAGCGGCAGTTATGACACGTCGCGGCATCTTTTTCAGTCCTCACTCGAAAATCCCCTGCCCATGCTCATTTTCGGCGTGGATCCGCTCGCCAATGGCAGTGCGTGGAACCTCGCGACTCCACCATCCGGGCGGCCGGCGGCGGTGATCGTGAATGGACAAACCTGGCTCTACGGGGAGCCCGGAGCCGGAGATACTGCGCTCTACTTTGGTTACTATTCCGGCCAAGTGCTCAGCATCGGCCCCGCGGGGCGCACTGGGCGCGATGTGCAACTGGCCGATGCCACGCGCGCCGACGAAAACGGGAACCCGTATCAAGAAGGCGGCACCTTTTACAATGGTTCCTTCAACATGGCCGGCGGCACCGCGATCAAGGCCGGGCAGATCAATGGAACCTACGTCGCACCCGCTCTCGGCGCCGACCATTTGGAGACCGTCACCGGCGACCTGGACATCCGCGGTGGCATCCTCTCGCTCGGCTCCTGGCGGCCTCCGGAATCCGCCAATGCGGGTCTGACCATCGAATATCGGGAAACGCCCGGCCACCCCGCCACGATCAGCCTTACTGGCAGTCGGCAGAGCACTTCCTGGCTCTGGTCGCACGCCATTTCCGATGGCGAGTCGAACACCCAGCGCGCGATGCTCCTCGGCAGCGGGAATGCGCTGACGCTCTACGACCCTCAGCCGGTCGATCCTCAGCGTCCGAAGAACATCGAACTCAAACCCGGCGGCATCTCGGACATTCACGGCGTCCTGCGGGTGCAGCCGGGCGGCGACATCCCGATGTTCGTTCCGACCAATTAGATCGGAGCCCCCGCCTTCCAAAGATCCCCCCGCTTCGATCCGGCACCGCGCCGCCACTTCCATGATCACAGGATCCACTTCGCTTTTCCGCGCCATGGTCGGCGCGTTCCTCTGCGCCCAACTCGCCTTTCCTCCGGCACTCCTCGCCCCGCCCCCTCCCGCCTGGTGGACCGACCGAGGGGCGATCGATGCCACCAAAACCAAGGATGACGATGCCGCCGCAAACCTCGGCCAGTTAAAGCATATGGCGTCCAAAGCCTTCGCCGAATTGGAAGCACAGCTCTACGGCGGCGCTGGCCCCGCCTTGACCGCGATGATTGCCAAATGGAAGGCGCCGCCGGCCCCCGGAGTCATCCGCGATGATTTCGCCGCGGTGAACCTCGGTCAGCTCAAAGCCGTCGCGAACCCGTTTTATGAACGCTTGATCGAGGCATACATTGCCGACCGGTTTCCATGGGCGGACGGGGAGAATCTGCGGGACGATGAGGCGATCGCCAACCTGGGTCAGCTAAAGCAGGTTTTTAGCTTTGATCCGGCAGGAGCGGATTCGGACAAAAATGGTTTGCCGGACCGGTGGGAGAGGTTTTATTTCGGACACCTCGGGGTCAATCCCCACGCGCTGGCGCCGGGGATGAGCGGACTGACGAACCTAGCGTCTTATCAAAATGGAACTAATCCAAACATCCCGGATACTGACGACGATGGCATTCTCGATCAGTGGGAATTGTTGGCGGGAATGAACCCCCTCAATTCCGACGACGCCACCGCTGAGGCGCCGGGTGAGGACGGGGCGACCTACTTGGAACTATACCAGAACGGGGCTCCGCCGGGAACCATCGGGCAGGGTCACGACCCGAGACGGGTGATCTTTACGAGTGAGGCATGGAAAGGGGCCGCCTTTAATCGCGCGGTCCTGACCTCCTACCCGCAACTTCCGTCGTTCTACACCACCTATTATCACCTGGGGTTCGAGTTTATCCCTCCGTCCGACGACGGTTTCAATGGAGACGCCGATCTTGAAGGGAATAAAACCGATCCCGGAGATCCTCGGGATCGTCCGGACGGGACTTATCGGGAAGTATGGTGGGAGATTACCGAAGAAGAGTACCGCGAGCATGAAGACGATCCTGATTACATCGCGGTCACGGGGACAGAAGCCGATACCTCTGGGACACCGACAGAAAGAGTGGTCGGCACCTACAGATACTGGAATAATGATCCCTATCGTCAGCCGATTTCCGTGGAAAGAAGCCCGACCTACGCAGCACCGCTCGCCCCGGGAATGGGCAGGGCCGGATGGGAGGGAGACGGTAGATACGGCATCCTGGGCAAGGCGGCCAGTGCGAGTTGGCGCATTTACTCGGACTCGGATGGCTATCATGAATCTGCGGACCGCGAGTGGCACGACGTCTGTATCCAAACAAATATTCCCCCTCTTCCCGGGCGAAGAATCTCCCGGACCTTTCGCATCACCACCACCAAGCTCCCCATTGAACAAGCCGACGACACTGAGGATTCGGACAACACCGATAACACCGCACAAACGTCTCCGAGCACTCCCTACGAGATAACGACCAGCGAAATAACGCTCACGATCGGCGCCGGGAGCGAAGTCTCCGAGGTTGTCCAACTCACTCCCTCTGCCGACGCTCCGAATACGCAGGTCGTTCAAGAGCTCGCGGAGACAGCGAAGGTCAAGTTGCGGGAGATTCGCTTCGGCGGAGATGGGTATCGACCCTTGATCTCCGATGACGGCAAGAAGACTTATTCGAAACCGCAGTGGACGGCCAAACGCGACTATCCCATCACTTTTCCAAGGCACACTCCGTTGGAGATCGAGGCGAAGTTCAAGGTCGAGCCTCCCGGGAGTGACAAGGAAATCAAGGTCAAGGCGACGATGCCCGATGGACTGGAAATTCCCGAAACCGTGCTTGTCGTTTCGGGCGGCACCGGGACGCTGCCAAAACGGCCCTGTAGCGGAGCATTTGCGAATACGATTCATTGGTTCAACCGGACCGGCCACTACGCACCCCCATTCCGGATCAACTGGCAGGTAAAAATCGGGGAGGAGGATTGGACCGACCTTACGCCTACGGACCATACCGTTTATATCACGAACGCGGAGCCGATTCGGACGGCTAGGACGTTAATGCGTGAATCGCTGTTCAATATCAGTTGCCGTGAGGGTGCCGGGATGACGCACTTGGGCAACCGGGCGATCGTCGATGCGATCTACGGAGTGTTCGAGGATCGCGATGTGGAACGGGTTATCCCGGCTACCGGAGACCGAGATGGGAAGGCGATGACTTATTGGGGTAAGGGAAAAGTATTCGTCTTCCACACTACCGACGCCCTTCTCAAACATGGCGACGGTGCATGTCACGCTTGGGCGCGGCTGTTTAGGGACGTGCTGGGTACTCAAGGCATCGAAGCGGACGCTCACGCAATTGAACCTCGCACGCCAGGCTCATTTTCCGCCTTTAGACGAGCGCTCGAAGAGTCGGCAACCACGATTCTCCCGGACACTGTCGAACTGCCGAGTGCCGAGGAATTCGAGGGTTTCAAAAACAATAGAACAAATAGATTGTACCTCATGGTAAATTTCTGGAGTCCCGATCTATTCGGTCCAAAGGATATCTCGGGACTGCCGGGCCAGGGTGGCGAGCCAATGCTTGGGCGTTTCACTAAACATGCGCTGGTCACCGTCGGTTCACGGCTTTATGATCCTTCTTATGGTACACCCAGCCAACCGACCCTGATTGCGTGGGAAAATGTGAGTCTGCATGGAACCGGCGTTCTTGTAAACATTCGACGCATTGGCAGCCAAAACCCGGAGGAAGTACTATGGGTCAGGGACTGGAACGATCTAACCGGACAAGATCTCCTGATCGGTCCCCCAATTGATTGAAGAATGAAGAGCGCCCTCATCATATTTGTTTTGCTTGCCTTAGCTCTTCGTGGTGGAGCCGAACTGATCGACGAAGGGGAGGGGCGCTACGTGTATCGCTTGGAAAGTGGCGCTTCGCTAAAAGTGCTTCAAGTGATGGTAGATGGTGTACCAGGTTTTGAATTGGTGTTCCGGGATCAATCAACGGAAGAAAAGGTTCTTTGGCGTGCGCGGCGCGACAACGTTGGTCAACCCGATCTAAGCCTTCTTGCGGTTGAAACCGCTTGGGAAACAAGTGATTCGATTTCCGCCGTACTTGTGCCGAGCATTTTTCATCTAGTTATCGTGCGCGCTTGGAAAGATCCGAGCCGCGGACAAGCTCTGGCGATTATTGTTTGGGGAGTCCCCGATGCGGAAAATGAAAAGGGGCAACGAAGGTTCCGGTTTGTAAATCCGTGGCAACTTGAGGTCACGCGACCCAGTGGAGTTGAGGGGCGATCCGACGAGGTTGCGCGGACCCTTTTGGTGGATGAAAATGGGCGTGCCACCCTCGACGGAGAAACAGAGCATTCCGAATTACGAATTGGCGGACGCTTATTCAAACCAGGGAAAATTCGGCAAGCACCAGATGGGAATCTCGTAGAGGGAACACCTGAACCGGGTGAGCCGAATCCCCTCTCAACCTTCCCCGGCGGCAGTGAAGCAGCCAAGGTGCCAGACACCGCGTCTCAGCTTGAAGTTACACTCCACGGGATACCTGAGTCGCAACACTTCCGATGGATCGCAGCCGCACTGATTCTGATCGTCGCCACCACCGGGGCAATCTTTCTGGTTCGAAAACGCAGCGGGAGAGGTAGGAAGTAGCGCGAAGGTGGAGTGAGCGGGGTCAGTCTGCAACGGGCGGAGCGCGGAGCGGGGTCAGTCTGCGGAGCGCGGAGCGGGGTCAGTCTGTGAATCTTGCAATTTGCGAGAGGTGCGGGTTTGCTTGGTGGCATGGCGCGCAAAGCCCGAGTCGAATTTGCCGGAGCGGTCTATCATGTGCTGGATCGCGGCGATCGGCGGGAGCCGATCTTTCGCGACGACGGTGATCGGGAGG